>DATIEM010000001.1:0-2151 GCA_035455725.1 Rhizomicrobium sp.
AACGCTCCCGGTTATCGCTGCGACCAGAGTAGCCCAAAACCATGACAAGAGAACCGCTCCCTTTGGGCGGTTGCGGGCAGTGCTTTGCGGCGGATAACGTGACGCCATGTCCGAAGGCCTGTCCCACAAGCCATGGCCCGCAATGTCGATTGCGCAGGCGCACGCGCTGCTCACTCAGCCCGGCTCGCCGCTGGAGATGGCGGAAGTAGAAATCCGCGGCATCAGGACTCGCGTGTGGAAAAACGCGCCGCCAACCTTGCGCGAACTCCTGATGCTCGCGCATGCCACCTATCCAACCCGGGAATTTCTGGTCTGCGAGGACGACCGAGTTACCTACGAGGCTTTTTATCGCGCCGCTGTCGCAATCGCGGAAGAGCTGCAAAAGCAGGGTGTAAGGAAAGGCGACCGCGTCGCCCTGATCATGCGAAATTTGCCGGAGTGGCCGGCGATTTTCTTCGGCGCCGGCATCATCGGCGCGATTGTCACACCGCTGAATGCGTGGTGGACGGGGCCGGAGCTGGAGTACGGGCTGGCCGACTCCGGCGCCACAATCGTGTTCGCCGATGCCGAGCGGCTGCAGCGCCTCGCCGAGCACCTTCCCAATTGCCCGGAGGTGAGGCGGGTTTACGTCAGCCGCTACACCGATGAACTGCCCAGTCCACTCATTGTGCGGTTGGAAGATCTTGTCGGCCCGGTGAATGCCTGGAGCGATTTGCCGGACCGGCCGCTGCCGGACGTACAGCTTGATACAGATGACGACGCCACCATTCTCTACACCTCCGGCACCACGGGAAAGCCGAAAGGCGCCCTCGGCACCTATCGAAACATGCTGTCGAACATCATGGCGTCCGCCTGTTCGGCGGCGCGCAACTATCTGCGGCGGGGCGAGATGCCGCCCATTCCCAGCCCGAGCGATCCACAGCGCTGCTCGCTGCTCTCGGTGCCATTCTTCCACGCCACCGGCTGCTTTGCGATTCTCAATCCGTCGATTGCCAGCGGCGCGAAGCTGGTGCTGATGCACAAATGGGACGTCGAGCTTGCCATGCAGGTGATCGAACGCGAGCGCGTCAACCTGGCCGGGGGCGTGCCGACGATTGCGTGGCAGCTGCTGGAGCACCCGAACCGGCACAAGTACGATCTCTCCTCCCTGGAAAGCGTCGCCTATGGCGGCGCGCCGTCCGCGCCCGAACTGGTGCGCAAGATCAAGCAGGCATTTTCGAAGTCGCTGCCCGGCAATGGCTGGGGCATGACGGAAACCTCCGCCACTTGCACCACGCACTCTGCGGAAGACTACGAGCACAGGCCGGACTCCTGCGGGCCGGCGGCGCCAGTTTGCGATCTCAAGATCATGTCGCTGGACGGCGCGCGCGAATTGCCGGTGGGCGAGGTGGGTGAGCTGTGGGCGCGGGGGCCAAACATCGTAAAGGGCTATTGGCACAAGCCGAAGGAAACGGCGGAAACATTCATTGATGGCTGGGTCAAAACCGGCGATCTCGCTCGCCTGGACGAGGAAGGCTTCTGCTACATCATCGATCGCGCCAAGGATATGCTGATCCGTGGCGGCGAAAACATCTACTGCGTGGAAGTGGAGAACGCGCTGTACGAGCATCCCGCGGTGATGGACGCGGCGGTCGTTCCCATCCCGCATCACACGTTGGGGGAAGAACCGGGCGCGGTGGTGCATCTGAAGCCCGGCATGCAGGCAAGCGAAGAGGACATCCGCGCTTTCGTGGCGGGCAAGCTGGCGGCCTTCAAGGTGCCGGTGAAGGTCGCCTTTTGGCCGGAAACCCTGCCGCGCAATGTGAACGGCAAGATTCTGAAAACGGAACTGAAAAAGGTGTTCGCGGAAGGGTGAGGACCGCCTCGCCGCGGGCAGTGGGCCCACGGCCGTTGATCCCTGCGCGCGGAACGAATACCTGACCAGGCGCAAACCCTCGACAACAATGGATTCCGCATGAAGTCGCGCTGGTCGGATGCCGAAGCCGGAGAGTTCGTGGGGCGCTATGCCGCGCAAGGTGTGGGCAAGGATCTGGCTTTGCGGGTCTACACCACACGGCTGCTTGGCGGCGATCCGAAGCTCGTACTGCACGGCGGCGGCAACACGTCCGTGAAGACCCGGATGCGCGATCTGCTCGGCGATGCGGTGGACGT
>DATIEM010000002.1:0-8966 GCA_035455725.1 Rhizomicrobium sp.
GCGCAAGCAGCGCCTCGCCAAGAGTTTTGCCTGGCGCGAACGGCGCCGCTTTGTCGTATTTCGCCCCGATGTCCTCCGCCACGCGGCGCACCAGCGAAAAACCGTTCGAGTGCAGGCCCGACGAGGAAATGCCGATCACCACGTCGCCGGCGGTCATCAACTCCGATTTCGGCAGGATGGCGCCGCGCTCGACCGCACCGACGGCGAAGCCCGCGAGGTCGAAATCCCCTGCGGCGTAAAGGCCCGGCATCTCCGCGGTTTCGCCGCCGATTAGCGCGCAGCCGCTCGCGGTGCAGGCCTGCGCAATGCCTTCGATCACCGTTGCCGCGGACTCCACGTCCAGTTTTCCGCTGGCGTAGTAGTCCAGAAAGAAGAGCGGCTGCGCCCCCTGCACGATGATGTCGTTCACGCACATCGCCACCAGGTCCTGGCCGATGCCGCCAAACAGCCCCGTCTCGATGGCGATCTTCAGCTTTGTGCCGACGCCATCGGTCGCCGCGACCAGAATGGGGTCCTTGAAGCCGGCGGCCTTGAGGTCGAACAGGCCTCCGAAACCGCCCAGCTCCGCATTGGCCCCCGCGCGCCGCGTGGCCTTGGCGGCCGGCGATATCCGCCGCACCAGCGCGTCGCCGGCGTCGATATCCACCCCGGCCTCCCTGTAGGTGAGGCCGTTGCGGCCCTTATTGCCGGGCGGACTCATGGGCTTGCGAAACGGGGCATTGGACCGTTTAAGCAGCGGACCTTGAGCCCTGCAAGCGCGCGAGAGCGTTCTTCCGCCACGGGGTCGGCACGTTTATATTCACCAAATCCACAGGGTCCTCATGCGTCTTTTGCCTGTTTTTCTTTGCCTTTGGGCAGCGGTCCTGACCGCGGCGGCCGCCCCGCCGCCAAAAAAACCATCGCCAGAGACGGCCAAGCCTGCGGCCGCCAAGCCGTCGCAGCCACACGGCGATCCCTACAGCGTCACGGTGCCGGTCGACGCCAGCGCGGCCGCGGCCTCCGTTGCCCAGAACAACGCGATCAACGGCGGACGGCTGAAGGCCTGGGCCCAGCTCTCCCACAAACTCGTGCCGCAGAAGGACTGGTCGAAGCTGCCGACACTGGACGACGCCGGGGTCGAGCACCTGATCCGCGGCTATACGGTTTCCGGCGAGAAGCGCTCGACCACACGCTACATGGCCAGGGTGACCTACATCTTCAATCCGAACGCGGTGCGCCACCTGCTGCGGGTTGCGAATATCGGGGTCTCCGAGCAGCCGAGCGCAGCCATCCTGCTGGTCGCGATGTCGTCGTCGTATAACGCGGACTCGCCCTGGGCGCAGGCCCTCGCCCACATGAAGATTTCCTCCGCCGATGTCCCGCTCGTCACACCGATCGGCGACACCGTGGACCAATCCACCCTTGGTCCGCTGCGCTTCGGCAGCGCCGGTTGGGCACAGATACAGCCTGCCGCGTCGCGGGTGCATGCCGGCGAGGCCGTGCTTCTGCTGGCGAGCAGTCCTGCCGCAAGCAAGCTGACCGTGCGCCTGCGTCAGGTGGGTCCCGGCCGCCCGCTGCCGCTGTCGGATATAGAGGTTCCGATCCCCGCCGGGACGCCGCCGGAGAAGGTCTACGCCACGGCCGCGGAGCAGGCGGAGAATGCGATCGAGGATGCGTGGAAATCCAAGGCGACGGTCGACCTCAACAAGCGCGCGAAGCTGGTGGCCGAAGTTCGGTTCGAGACCCTCGAACAGTGGAACAGCATGTTCAATCGCCTGGAGAGCGTCCCTTCCGTGAGCGATGTGACGCTGGTGGCGATGAACACCGGCGAGGCACGGGTAACGCTTTCCTATGCCGGTTCGCCGGACCAGCTACGCAACGGAGCGGCACAATCCAACCTCTCGATGGAAGACCGCTCCGGCACCTGGTGGATCAGCCAGGGCAAAGCCGCCGCCAATGCGGGGGCGCAGGAATGATCCGCCAGATTCCCAATACGCTGACGATGATGCGGCTGTTTTCGGCGCCGCTGCTGGCGGCTTTTCTGCTCTATGGCCGCGAATCTTATGCCTTTGCCGTGTTCGCATTCGCCGGGCTGACGGACGTTGCCGACGGTTTTCTCGCCAAGCGTTATGGTCTGACCACGGAGGTAGGGCGTTATCTCGATCCCGCCGCGGACAAACTGCTGATGCTGGCGGCGTTCATCGCGCTGACAAAGATCGGTCAGACGCCGCTATGGCTTACACTCATTATCATTGGACGCGACATCGCGATCGTGGCGGCGATTTTCCTGGCGCGGCTGCTCAGCCTTCCCTTGCGCGTCGAGCCGCTGCCCATCGGAAAAGTTTGCACAGCGATACAGGTCATGTATGTCGCACTTGTGCTGCTGCTTCTCGCGTTCCACTTCGAAGCCCCCAACGCGCTTCAGATGGCCGCTTTCGTGGCTGCGGGATTCACAGTCGCATCCTGGCTCGCTTATACCGTGTTATGGCTGAAGGCCTTTGTCGCGCGTTACCGGAGCGTGGCCTGACATCCGATCCCCGCGTGCCATCGCAAATCCCCCTGAGCCTCGAAACCGCGCCATCCCTGACGCGAGCCGATTTCATCGTTGCCGAAGGCAATCGGGACGCCCTCTCGTTCATCGAATCCTGGCCCGGATGGACGGTGCCGATGGTTGCCATCTACGGACCCGCGGCCTGCGGAAAATCGCACCTTGCAGAGATCTGGTCGACCATGAGCGGCGCCCAGCGCGTGTCCGCCGGCGCGCTGAGCGGCAGCGCCTATGTTCTGCTCGACCGCCATTATCCCGTCATCGTCGAGGACGTGGATTGCAGCCTTCCCAATCCGGCGCGGGACGCTGCCATCTTCGAGCTGCTGGAATCGGCGACCTTGGCCGCGCCGGTGCTACTCACAGGCCGCGCCGAACCGGCCTCCTGGCCCGCCTTGTTGCCGGATTTGCGTTCCCGGTTTGCGGCTCTGGTGTCGTTCTCGATCTGGGCGCCAGACACGGCGTTGCTGCGCAAGCTGGCGCAGAAGCTATTCCGGGACCGCCAACTCAGCGTCCCCGAGTCTCACATCGACCGGATTTTGGGGGTGCTGGAACGGTCGCCGCGGTCCATCCGCCAATTCGTGGCCACCGCGGATTCCCGGGCCCTCGCGCAGGGCCGCCCCCTCAATTCGAGTCTCATTCGCGAACTGCTGGAGGAAATGGGCGGCGCCGGCGGCATGACAGATTCGCCGGATTCGGTTAGTTTTGTTCACGAAATCACGCCAAAATCCGCGCATGGCGAAGGTGAAGCCTGAGCTGCAAGAAATCGTGCCGACCGGTAGCGGTCTTCCGTTCGAAGCGGAGGCCGTCGTGCCGGCGGCCGATTCGAACGGAACGCCCGACCGCTTCATAAATCGCGAACTCTCCTGGCTTGCATTCAATCGCCGGGTGCTGGAGGAAGCGCGAAATCCACGCCACCCGCTGCTGGAGCGGCTGCGGTTCCTCTCGATTTCTGCGTCCAACCTCGATGAATTCTACATGGTCCGGGTTGCCGGCCTGCGCGGCATGGTCAGCGCCGGCCTCACGACCGTCAGCGACGATGGGCTCACTCCGGCGCAGCAGCTTGTCCGGATTGACCGGACGGCGGGCGAGCTCATCGCCGACCAGCAAAACATGTGGTCGCGATTGCGCGGAGAGCTGCGGAACGCAGGCATTGTGGTGATGAAGCGGGAGGAGCTGACGGCGCTCGACCGTGAATGGCTCGACCGGCATTTCCGCGAGCAGATATTCCCGGTGCTCACTCCGCTGGCGCTGGATCCGGCGCACCCCTTTCCCTTCATCCCGAACCTCGCCTTCACGCTTGCCCTGCAGCTCACGCGCAAGAAGGACGGCAAGAACATCACAGCCCTGCTGCCGATTCCGCCGCAGCTGCAGCGCTTCATCCGATTGCCCAACGAAGATGGGCAGGCGCGCTTCCTGACGCTCGAGCGCACGATCGGTCTCAATCTCGAACAGCTTTTCCCCGGCTACCATGTGAACGGCTCCGGCCTGTTCCGAATTATCCGCGACAGCGATGTGGAAGTGGAGGAAGAAGCCGAAGATCTGGTGCGGCTGTTCGAGAGCCTGCTGCGCCGGCGCCGCCGCGGTTCGGTGATCCACGTCCAGTGCAGCGAGACGATGCCGCAGGACCTGCGTCGCTACATCGCCGATCACCTCGATGTCGAGCTCTCCGATCTCATCATCGTCAATTATCTGCTCGGCCTGAACGATACCAGGCAGCTGATTTTGGAAGAGCGCCCCGATCTTCAGTTCAAGCCGTTCGTGGCGCGATTCCCGGAGCGCATCCGCGATCATGGCGGCGACTGCTTCGCGGCCATTCGCGCCAAGGACATCATTGTCCATCACCCGTTCGAAAGCTTCGACGTGGTGGTGCAGTTCCTGCGGCAGGCGGCCATCGATCCCAATGTCGTCGCAATCAAGCAGACGCTTTACCGAACCTCGGAGAACTCACCCATCGTGAAGGCGCTGATCGAGGCGGCCGACGCCGGCAAATCGGTCACCGCGCTGGTCGAGCTGAAGGCGCGTTTTGACGAAGCCGCCAACATCAAATGGGCGCGCGATCTCGAGCGTGCCGGCGTGCAGGTGGTCTATGGCTTCATCGAGCTGAAGACCCACGCCAAAGTCAGCCTGGTGGTGCGCCGCGAAAGCGGTCAGCTGCACACCTATGTGCATTATGGCACGGGCAACTATCACCCGGTCACCGCGAAGATTTACACCGACCTGTCGCTGTTCTCCGGAGACCCGGCGCTGGGGCGCGACGCGGCGCAACTCTTCAATTTCGTCACCGGCTATGCCGAGCCGGTCAGCCTGGAAAAGATCGCTATCTCGCCGCTGAATTTGCGCGCCAAACTTGCCGATGCCATCCAGGAGGAGATTGCGCATGCGCGCGCCGGACGCCCCGCCGCGATCTGGGCCAAACTGAACTCGCTCGTGGATGCCCGCATCATCGACGGGCTCTACAAGGCAAGCCAATCGGGCGTGCGGATCGATCTCGTGGTGCGCGGCATCTGCTGCCTGCGTCCCGGCGTGCCGGGACTTTCCGAAAACATCCGGGTCAAGAGCATTATCGGCCGCTTCCTCGAGCACGGCCGGATTGTCTGCTTTGGCAACGGTCACGAACTGCCCTCGCCCAAGGCCAAGGTGTTCATCTCATCGGCCGACTGGATGCCGCGCAACCTTGACCGCCGGGTGGAGACGCTGGTGCCCATCGAAAACCCCACGGTCCACGAACAGGTGATGGGCCAGATCATGGTCGCGCTCTTCAAGGATCATGCGCAGAGCTGGATCATGCAGTCCGACGGAACCTATATCCGCCACCCTGCCTATCTGCGGGAAGACGCATTCTCCGCGCACACCTATTTCATGACCAATCCCTCGCTGTCGGGACGCGGACGGGCGCTGAAAATGAACCAGAAGCGGCCGATCGCGATTGCCGCATCGAACGGTTGACCTCATGGAATCGGGGGGCGGGACGCTGACGATGGCGCAAGAGTCGAGCGGAAGCCGCAGCCGATCCGGCCCCGTCGCTATTGTGGACATCGGTTCGAATTCCGTGCGCCTCGTCATCTATGAGTCCATGACGCGCATGCCGGCCGCCGTTCACAACGAGAAGGCTATCTGCGCCATCGGCCGCAACATGGTCGCCACCGGCCGCCTGAATGAAGACGGCATGTCCGCAGCGCTCGCGTCGCTGGCGCGCTATCGTCTGTTGGCGGACGCCCACGGCGCGGAGATTCGCGAAGCCGTCGCCACTGCGGCGGCGCGCGACGCACCGAACGGCGACGATTTCGTGTGCCGCGCCGAAGCCGCCTGGGGCGGCCGCGTGCGGGTTCTCTCTGGCGAGGAGGAGGCACGGCTCGCCGCGGAAGGCGTTGTTGCCGGTATTCCCGACGCCGATGGCATCGCCGCCGATCTGGGCGGCGGCAGTCTCGACATGGTGCGGGTGAAAAATGGACAGACCGGAACAGCCGCCACCTTTCCGTTCGGGCCGCTTCGCCTCATCGATCTGGCCAAAGGCGATAGCGATAAGGCACGGGATATCGTGGATCGCGGCCTCGCCAAGGCGGACTTTCTCTCCAGGAAGGGAAATCGCACACTCTACGCCGTGGGCGGCGCCTGGCGCAGTTTTGCGCGGGTGGACATGGAGGAGCGCAAATATCCTCTGCATGTGCTGCATCATTACGCGATCCCGCGCGGCCGGGTGTTGAAGCTTGCCAAGGTTATCTCCCAGCTTTCCAAAAAATCGCTCGACCGCATCGAGGTGGTGTCGCGCCGCCGTGCCGAGGCGCTGCCTTACGGCGCGATCGCGCTGGAACGGCTGGTGCTGGCGCTCGATATCGAGCGTGTGGTCATCTCGGCATACGGGCTGCGCGAAGGCATCCTGCATGCGCAGCTTTCGGCGGAAGAGCGGGCAAAAGATCCTCTCGTCGAATTCGCGGTTGGCGCCAACCGGCGGCTGTCGCGGGCGCCCGAGCACGCCAGAGAACTGTTCGACTGGATGTCGCCGCTGTTTGGCGACGAGACGCGGGCGCAACGGCGCATTCGGGAAGCGGTGTGCCTGTTCTCTGACATCGGCTGGCGGCGGCACCCAGACGATCGCGCTTCCGGCACCTTCAATCAGGTTGTGCACGGGCCGTTCGCGGCGGTGTCGCACCGCGACCGCGCCCTGATCGCCACCGCCATATTCCACCGCTACTCCGGCGACGAGGATTTCGCCCGCAGCACCGGAATCGCGGCCCTGCTCGATTCCGAGGACACAAAGCTCGCCCTGCAGATCGGCCTGGCGGCCCGGCTGGGCTTCGCCCTTTCCGGCTCCGCCGTCGCCCAATTGCCCGATTACGGCCTACGGCTGGGGGAGAACCGTCTGGCGCTGAATGTCCCCTCCGCTCGTAGGGCGATGGCGGGCGAGCCGGTGCAGAAGCGGCTTTCCGCACTGGCCCAGGCCTGGGACCGCAAGCCTGAGCTTTGCGCCTAGCTTGCAACCACGTGCGGCACGGTCTTTAACGGCCTCAGAGCGGCGCGGGCTCGAGCTGGCCATCCGGCATGCGGAAGGCCGAAGGAGAGTATCATGGGTGGCCTGAGCATCTGGCACATTCTGATTGTGGCGATGATCGCCGTGCTGCTGTTCGGCGGACGCGGCAAGATTTCCGAGCTGATGGGCGACGTCGCCAAAGGCATCAAAAGCTTCCGCCAGGGACTGAACGAACCCGACGAACACGATCGTTCGCATCACCTTGCCGATCAGCGCCGGGACGAGACGCCGGTGAACAAGGACCAGACCATCGGCCGCTAGGCCCTCGCCGATGATCGACCTTTCCTGGAGTCACATTCTCATCGTGCTGGTGGTGGCGCTGGTGGTGGTCGGCCCCAAGGACCTGCCGCGCCTGATGCACATGATTGGCCGCTGGATGGCGAAAGCGCGGGCCATGGCGGACCAGTTCCGCAAGAGCTTCGACGAGATGTCGCGCCAGGCGGAACTCGACGAACTGCGGAAGGAAATCGCCGCGCTGCGCAACGAGCGGCCCTTCGCCGGGATCGAGCAAACGCTGCATGAGCCCGTATTGCCGCCGGATGCCGCGCGGCACATCGAGACGCACGCGCTGGAGCCGCACGAACCCGAACCGGTGGACGCGGCACCGCCCGTTCCGCTTCCGCCGGGCTCCGATCCCCCGCCGCCATGACCATCCGCACGCCGGAAGACGAAGCCGACATCGAGGCGACCAAGGCGCCGCTGCTCGATCACCTGATCGAACTGCGCAAGCGCATCATCTGGTCGCTGCTCGCGCTGGCGGTGTGCTTCTTCATCTGCTTTGGTTTTTCGAAGCAGATTTACGCCTTTCTGACTGAGCCGCTGGCGCACGCGCTGGCAGGCCACCCCAACCATCACCTGATTTACACCAGCGTCTACGAGACCTTCTTCACGTACGTGAAGCTCGGCGTGTTCGCGGGCCTGTGCCTCGCCTTCCCGATTATCGCGGCGCAGATCTGGATGTTCGTGGCGCCGGGACTGTACCGGCAGGAGCGCAAGGCCTTCCTGCCGTTCCTTGTTGCGACGCCCATTCTCTTTCTCATGGGCGCGGCGTTCGTGTTCTACGTGATGCTGCCGTTCGCCATCCGCTTTTTCGTGGGTTACGAAACACCCAGCGGGCCCCACCAGCTCGGCATCGAGCTGATGCCGAAGGTCAGCGAGTATCTCGATTTCGTCACCACGCTGATTTTCGCTTTCGGGCTGACCTTCCAGCTGCCGGTGCTGCTTTCGCTGCTGGGCCGGGTGGGATTGGTGACCAGCGCGCAGCTGCGGGGCATGCGGCGCTACGCCATTCTGGCGATCACGGTGGTCGCCGCCGTGCTCACGCCGCCCGACTTCATCAGCCCCTTCACGCTGATGGCGCCGCTGATCGTGCTCTACGAAATCTCCATCTGGTGCGTGAAGCTGATCGAACGCCAGCGCGCCCGCGACGATGCGGCACGCGCAGCCGCCGCGACCTGAATTAAGTCACCAGCGCCGCCGCAGCCAAATCGGTGTCCAAGGTCACCAATTCGCAATTCAGCTGCTTCGCCAACCAAAGATAGCTTGCATCATATGCCGTGAGCTTGTGCTGCTCTGCCAAACTAACGATTTGGCGTTGATTCACCATGTGCTCTCTGATCGCTACGCGGAAAGAGCCGCGATAGCGGATGAGAAGCTGATCGCGTTCTAACGGCAGCGTGCGCAGCTTCTTGAGGCAAACGTTCGCCATCTCAAAGCGAAGGAGCGCAGGCGCATGAAGCGCACATCCTTCGAGCCGCGCTCTTGTCGAGGCAAAACCCGGCTCCAGGAACGTTAGCGCCGCGAACGCGGACGCATCGACCACCCTATCGGCTGTCACGATCCTGCCTGATCCAGCCGGTGGCCTGCGCCGGCGTACTCAGCCCCATTCGCACTCCCTCCTCCACAAATTCG
>DATIEM010000003.1:0-2885 GCA_035455725.1 Rhizomicrobium sp.
CGAGGAACGCGTGCTGCGCATGCGCTTCGGCATCGGCATGAACACCGATCACACGCTGGAGGAAGTGGGCCAGCAGTTCTCGGTGACGCGCGAGCGCATCCGCCAGATCGAGGCGAATCTGCGCCTCGTGATCTCTATCGCCAAGAAATACACCAACCGCGGCCTACAGTTCCTCGACCTCATTCAGGAAGGCAACATCGGCCTGATGAAGGCGGTGGACAAATTCGAGTACCGCCGCGGCTACAAGTTCTCGACCTACGCCACATGGTGGATCAGGCAGGCGATCACCCGCTCCATAGCCGATCAGGCCCGCACCATCCGCATCCCCGTGCACATGATCGAGACGATCAACAAGCTGGTGCGCACCGGGCGCCAGATGCTGCACGAGATCGGCCGTGAGGCGACGCCCGAAGAACTGGCCGAGCGCCTCGGCATGCCGCTCGAAAAAGTCCGCAAGGTGATGAAGATCGCCAAGGAGCCAATTAGCCTTGAGACGCCGATCGGCGACGAAGAAGATTCGCATCTTGGCGACTTCATCGAGGACAAGAACGCGGTACTGCCGATCGATGCCGCGATTCAGGCGAACCTTCGCGAAACCACCACGCGCGTTTTGGCGACGCTCACGCCGCGCGAGGAACGCGTGCTGCGCATGCGCTTCGGCATCGGCATGAACACCGATCACACGCTGGAGGAAGTGGGCCAGCAGTTCTCGGTGACGCGCGAGCGCATCCGCCAGATCGAGGCGAAGGCGCTGCGCAAGCTGAAGCACCCCAGCCGCAGCCGCAAACTCCGCAGCTTTTTGGATAACTAGGCGATGCGACTGGAAGTCGAACAGGAAGAGGACGGACGCTGGCTGGCGGAAGCACCCGAGCTGCCCGGTGTTATCGCCTACGGCGCTTCGCGTGCGGAAGCGGTGGCGCGCGTCGAAACGCTCGCCCTTCGTGTCCTTGCCGACAGGCTGGAGCACGGCGAGCGCATCCCGGAACTCGACGCGCTTTTTACCGCTGCGTGAGCGCCTGGCGTTCCGTCCGGGCCAAGCAACTGCTTGGAGCGCTGCTTCGTCTTGGCTGGAGGGTGAAGCGCCAGTCCGGATCGCATCGCATTCTACAAAGGCCACACTATCCGGACTTCGTATTCGCGTTCCATGACAACGAGGAGATTGGTCCGCGCATGCTGGCCCGCGTCGCCAAGCACACGGGCTTGACGCCGCAGGATCTTTGATATGTAGCGCCGGACAGGTCGCCCGGCAGAAATGCAAACTGAAAAGGACAGAATGAAGAACCGTTATGATCCCGGCTTCGGTGACCGGCTGAGCGCCGGCGCGAAAGCCAAAGCCGAACAGCTGGAGCGCGTGCGCACCCGCCTCAAGGCCAGCGCCGAAACCGCCGCCGAGCGCCAGCAAGCGCGGCAGAAAATCGTCGCCGAGCGCGAAGCCCGTCAGGCGGCGCGCGAAGCGGCCCGCCGTGCCGAAGCCGAGCGGCTGGAAGCGCAGCGCCGGGCGGAAGAAGAAGCCCGGCTCGCTGCCGAGCGCGAAGCCGCGGCGCGCCGCCGGGCGGAAGAAGAGGCCCGCCTTGCCGCCGAGCGTGAAGCCGCGGAAGCCGCGGCGCGCAAGAAGGAAGAAGAGCGCGCCAAGCTCGCAGACATTCTCGCTTCGCAGAAAGCAGCGCGCGATGCCCGCTACGCGGCCCGCAAAGCCCGCGTTGGAAAGCGATAAATTTGCGGGTCATCGCCCTTGGCGCGAACCGCCCGCTACATCGATGCTGATTTAGCCGGCCAAACGGGAGAATCAAAATGGCAGACAAGGCGAAGCACGACGAGCTGGTAAGCCAGCTGACCTCCCCCGGTTGGCGCCTGATCCCGACGGGAATCGATCCCGCCGTCGAAGGCACGCTGGAGGACATGGCGCGCGCTGCGCATGCGCGCAGGCAGAGCGGCAAGGAACCGGGACGCATCCGGCGGCTGGAAAGCGAAGCGGAGCTCGACGCTTTCGACCTCGAGCAACTCTGGTGGCACCTCGGCCTGCCGATGTAATGAGATCGCTTACTACAAAAGAACGACTGGGCATGCGAAGCTGCCCTGTCGTTAGCGGCACATAACCCCAACTATTGGGGCGACGTTTGCGTTGCCTGCGAGCTGGCCGATGGCGTGTGGGACACCGGCGTTGGCGTCCGCCGCGCTGTCGCCGACGGTGTGTGTGAAATCGGCTGCGTCTTCAGCGTGTGCGTCGAAGGCGTCCGGCTCACCGGCTCCGGCGTCATTGCGGAGTGCGATTCCGGCATCCGCGCGGTGCTTGCCGCAGGACGCGTGCGCGGACTGGAGGCTGCCGGTTGCATATGCGAGGCCGGTTGCGGCCGCATGCGGGGGCTGACCGACGCCGCGCGCACATGCGAGGCGGCCTGTAATCCGCCCTGTTTTTTCGCGAGGCCCGGCGGCATGCATCCGCCCGACCCGGGTGAGCAGCCCCAGCCGGTCTTCTTGCCGTGGCTCCAGCCCGCCGGCGTTCCGGCATTGGCGAAATGACCGCGATGGCCACGGATCGTTGACGCGCGGTGGCTGAAGCGCGTGTGCGTGGCGAGGCGATGCCGGCCCGAATGCGCGAAGGAGGCGTGGCTGAATCCACGATGCGAAGCAAATCCGGCATGGCCGAGGCCGCGAGAGCCAAAGCTGCCACCGTGAAAGCCATGGAAGCCGCCGCCAAGTCCTCCACCGTGAAACCCGCCGAAGCCACCGCCGCGAAATCCGCCGCCCGGTCCTGCCAGCGCCACGCCCGATGAGGCCAAGAGAATCACCACGGCTGCCGCCGCGCGGGTCGATAACCAGTGCAAACTTTTCCGCATGTCGCGCTCCCTGAATTCCGACTGGAGCACCCCTCTTCAGAGAAAGCC
>DATIEM010000004.1:0-74121 GCA_035455725.1 Rhizomicrobium sp.
AATCTACGACATGATTGCGCGCGAAGGGATCACCGGCTTTGCGACGGTGGCAGGCGATCGCCACAGCTTCTGGGCCGGCGTGGCGACGAAATCGCTGCCGCCGCGGGGTTTCGAACCAGTCGGCATCGCGTTTGTCACCGGGTCGATATCGGCGCCGGGCATGGCGGAGTCACAGGAGCACAAGCTTCCGAAAGACGAGCCGCTGCGGCCGCTGTTCCTGGCGGACCGCGCCGGCGGAAAATTCGAGAACACCGTGAATCTCACGCTGCATCATGGCGTGCGCGCGGCGCTGGAATACGCGAAGAGCGGCGATCTTGCGAAGGCGCGCGCGCTGCGCAATCCCGAGAGCACGCCGCACGTCTCGTTCGTGGACATGGGCGGACACGGCTACGGCGTGGTGCGCGCCAGCGCGGATCGCATGGAGACGGAGTTCGTCTGCATCCCGCGTCCGGTTGAGCGCGCCACGACAGAGGATGGCGGACCGCTGCGCTATCGCGTGGTGCATTCCGCCAAGCTGTGGGACAAAGGCGAGCGCCCGGTGCTGAAGCAACGGGTGGTCGAAGGCGACGCCAAACTATCAATTTAACGCACCTCGCTTGTCGCTCGGGAGTGTCTCTAGGCGGAGCCGATCACCGACGAATTGTCCGCAGCGGAGCCGTTCTTCTATCTAAACGCGAACCTCAGGTCGCTCTTTGCAATGGCGCGGCGCGTGGCCTAAGCAGGGCGCATCGATCAACATGGGGAGAATTTCAATGCAGTCCTGTCTTTCACCGGTTCGTGTCGCGCTGCTCGGCTCGGCACTGGCCTTGGTCAGCTTCAGTGCGGCAGCCGCCGCTACTGCCCACCGCCCGGATGCGGAAAAGCGCCTGTTGGCGGCGCAGGGAAAACATCATGCGGCTGTCTCGGCAGGAGCCGCGCTGACGGGCTCCCGCGCGCACGCCACCTACACCATTCTGCATGCCTTCGCCGGCAGCCCCAACGATGGCGCCGGTTCCGGCGCGGAAGTCACGCTGGACAGCGCCGGCAACATCTACGGCACGACCGATTACGGCGGCACCTACGGCTTCGGCACCGTTTTCCAGCTCTCGAATGGGTCGGAGAGCCTGCTCCATTCCTTCGGCTCCGGCAGCGACGGCACCACGCCCGATGGCGCCATCTCCATCCTCGCCAACGGGGACATGATCGGCACCACAATCGGCGGGGGCTCGACCGGCAACGGCGTCATCTGGAAGCTGGCGGCCGGCGGCAACTACAGCGTGCTGCACGCGTTCACCGCCGATGAAGGAAGCTTCCTCCGCGGGCGCCTCGTTCAGGATAAAAAGGGCAATTTCTACGGCACAGCTCTCTTCGGCGGGTCGACTGGCGACGGCACGGTGTTCGAATACACGGCGGGCGGCAAGTTGAAGGTGCTGCACACCTTCAACGGCACCGACGGTGAGTTTCCGGAACACGGCCTCGTGCGCGACAAGGCCGGCAATCTTTACGGCGTAACCGCCTTCGGCGGCAGCAGCGACAACGGCACCATCTACAAGATCGCCAAGGACGGCACGTTCACTACGCTGTACAATTTCACCGGCGGCGCGGACGGCGGGTTCCTCTACGGCGCGCTCGCCATCGACAGGGACGGCAATCTCTACGGCAACGCCGACGATGGCGGCAGCACCGGCTACGGGACCGTCTTCAAGCTGGCGCCGGACGGAACCTACACAGTGCTCTACAACTTCCTCGGCGGCACCGACGGCCGGAATCCCGAAGGCGACATGCTGCTTCACAAGGGTGGCCTCTACAGCACCACGACAGGTGGCGGCGATCCGGGCTGCGGCTGCGGCGTGATTTACGAGATCACCGCGAAGGGCAAGCAGAAGGTGCTCGAGGCCTTTACGGCAGATTCGGGCAATGAGTACTCGGCCGGCCTGACCCTGAGCGACGGCGTCTTTTACGGCACCACGCAAAACGGCGCCAACGACGACAACGGCGTCGTCTTCAGCCTGACGAAGTAGTCACGGTTCATATTGCCTGAGAGAAGGGGGGCCCGTCGGCAACGGCGGCCCCCGTTTCTCGTGAGGGGAGGGTCAGTTCTTCCAAAGCTGTTACCGGTTGGCGAGCAGCCCGGTAGTGGGGAGAAGCCCGGGCCCGCCCGCTCTGCCGCGCTTCTCGTCGGACTCGCGCGGCATGACCACGATAAGCCGCTTCAGAACATCTGCAATACCTGTCCATCTCGGGCGTGAAGCCACCGCCCACCCCCGCCAGGCCCCGGTCTAGGCGGCGCCTTATTGACGCCATGCGAATGTCCTCGGCTATAGTGGGACCTCATTCAAAGTGGGGATAGCCATGAAAAAATCACTCTTGGCAGCAAGCGCCCTTGTGGGCGTCGCGCTGCTCACCAACGCAGCACAAGCGGCAGCGACATACATACCCATAGCGTTTCCGAAGGGGGCGGTGACCGTGCTTCCTTTCGGAATCAATGACAAAAACATTGTCGCCGGCGGCTACACAGATTCATCCGGTGTCCTGCATGGGTTCTATGGTCCTCCGGACGGCAGCAACTACACCACCTTCGACATGAGCGACGGGTCACAGCCAGAGGCGCGCGGAATTCGCAATGACGGAAGCATCACCGGGCTCGCCCTGGCCAGTGGCTTCACCTTCGGCGAGGAATTCTATCGTTCTCCGGGTGGCACTATCAAACTTCTCAAGGATCCCGCGGGGAATATCCAGGACGGTGTGGCGCAAGGTGGTAATGACGCAGACGTGTACGTCGGTGACTATCTCGACACCGATGGAGTCACCCGCCTGGGCTTCAAGGGAAAGGCAGGAAAATTCAAGTCGAATTTCAAGCTGCCTCTCAAACACCTGACATCGACGAATCCACGCCAGATCAACAACAATGGCGTCGTGGCGGGCGGGTACATCGGCTCCGATGGCATCCAGCATGGCTTCGTGTACGACGGGACGAACCTGACCTCATTCGATGCTCCGGGCGCCGTGGGCGTGACGACGGCAGAAGGCATCAACGATGCCGGGCAAGTCGCCGGACTGTATACTGACTCGGCCGGCAACCGGCACGCCTTCGAATACATTGTGTCCACCGGGAAATTCAAAGCGATCGATCCCGGCGATGGGTCATTTGCGCAGGAAGCATGGGGCATCAACAACAAGGGCCTCATCGTCCTCGATACCAACAGCGGCGCAACTCCCTATATCTACTGCCCATTGAAACCGACAAAGTGCCCGAAAGGGGCTGCCGCGGCCGTGGCTCATCCAGTCCATGCCCAGGCGCTGAAGGGGCCGGCCATTACCCCCTAAGCTGCTCTTGAGAACTGCGGCGCTTTGGGCGCCGCAACTTTTTGCAGCGGATGACATGAAAACGGCGGCCCTTTGGCCGCCGTTTTCGCAAAACAGGTATTCCGCAGCGTGATTCACGGTGTTCTTCAGTGGTGGGTTCCGGCTCCCGCAGGACTGATGATGCCCACCAATCCGTTGCTTTCGTCATCCGGGCCCGCAGCGAATTCCAGGACGCCATTGGCTTCGCTTTCCAGTCCCCACAATCCCTGGATCACCAGATGGTGGTTATGTGGGCTTGTCAGCGTTTCCAGATAAGCTCCCGTGTTGACGTCGAAGGCATTGATCCTGCCGTTGCCGAAATTGCCGACTATCAACGCGCCGTCCAGTCCGCCAAATCCCGCGGGCGCAATCGTCATTCCCCATGGCGCGTTCAGCACCCCATTTGCGACAAGCCGTTTGAGCAAGCGGCCGGTCGGCGTGAAGACATCTACATAGCCGAGCCCCGGCCCGGCAACTTCGTCGTCACCGTCCTTTTCACGTTTGGCAAATGCAACGAACAAATTGTGTTGCATGATCTTCACATTGAAGGGCGCGAACCGCGCGGGGAGGGCCGAGTCCGTGAACGAGCCGAACGGGTGGAAGTTGTCATCGAACATCCGCACCAGATTGTTATGAAAGTCGGCCACGTAGAGCGTTTGCCTCCCGCTGGCGATGGCCACGCCCTTAAGCGATGCATGCTCAGCGCTCAGATCTACCGCTGTTACGGCGTGAGTCGGGTCAACGTCGGAATTGAACCCTGAGATCAGACCCGCCTCGGTAACGAAGACGAAGCGGCTCTCGCCCCGGCGGCCATTTTCCTCGATAACAAAATCGTCATTGTCGGCCTTGTCCTGAGGGATGAACACAATGCCGGTGGGGTCGCCCCCCGGAATTGCAACCGTGGCTCCGGTATTCTTGCCCGTCTCACGGTCATAGATGACTGCCAGGCCGGCACCGTTGCTGGCGACCCAGAGGGGGCCTGCAGGCGCATGGGCAATCCCCCATCCGTTGATGAGATTGGGATCGGTATTTTGCGCCTGTCCCGGTTGATTGGAGACGAGATTGGTGATGGTGAAAGTTTGTGCGTTGGAAGGCGCCGCTGCTGCGAAAAACGCGAATGCGCCAGCCGCAGCCATCGGCGTAAGGCCGTGCCGTATCGTCATCGGATTTACTCCACTGAGGGTTCCTGCGTGCGAAGCTCCTCCACTCCCGCACATCGCCGCCAACGGACCCGACTGGCGGAGGTTCCAGCGAAAAGCCGCGTGACCCGTTGTTCCCGGCGAGCGCAATGTGAACGCTCGCGCTAGATGCCTGTAAATGGCTACGAATTGAGACAATTCACTCAAACCGCAAAGCTGAAAAAATTCAACGAAGGTTCGGCGGAATAAAGCGACTGCCTAAACGTCGTGACTCGTCTGAGATGAGCGCTTGCAGAACGCGCGTCCCGGCGGAGCCCGAAACGAGAAGCCCCGCTCGCGACAGCCGACCTGTTTCTTGTCGGCCCCGCCGGCGGCGAACGAGCCGGAGACAGGTGGTTGCGCCGGCCTTTCAATACTGCTGCACACTCGCCAGGGCGAGCCATTCCAAAACGCGGCCGAACACACTGCGCTGTCGCCATTGCGCCAGGGTAACCTGTTGCGCGCGTGCTTGATCGGCCCAGATCACGTTTTCCAGGCGCCCGGCGAACGGGGCGTCTGAAATCCCCAGCACCACCTCGTCGTTCAGCTTGCGGCTGCGGTTGTCCATGTTGGCCGAGCCGATCATCGACCAGCTGCCATCCACCACCAGCAGCTTGGTGTGAATGAAGGTGGGCTGGTACTCAGAAATGCGCACGCCGCAGCTGAGCAGCTCGTCATAGTAGCTGCGACTGGCAAACCGCACCCAATGGCTGTCGTTGTAGGCGTTGGGCAGCAGCACGCGAACGTCCACGCCGCTCCGCGCCTTCCCGCAGAGCACCAGCCTCATGCTCCGGTCCGGGAGGAAATATGGCGTGACGATGTCGATACTCTTCTTTGCCGCGCCGAGCGACAGCAGCACCAGATTCTCCATGCCGAACGTATCGATCGATGGAGAGCTGACGAACGGGATGTAGCGCAGCTGCCGCGTGCCAGTGTGTGGTTGCGCGGGCGGATAGAACCTTGTGCCGCCGAGAATCTCGCCCGTGCCCAATTCCCACACTTCCGCAAAGGCGGCCTGCAGGTGCGCCGCCATCGAACGGTCCACACGGAACATCATGTCGCGCCATTGCTTTGGATTTCTGGCGCTGCCTAACCAGCTGTCGGCAACGGCAATCCCGCCGGTGTAGGCGATGCGGCCGTCGATAACGATGGCGCGGCGGTGATTGCGCTTGTGATCGCGAGTCATCGTCCATGGCAGCGGCATCAGGGTGTGGAAAATGGCCGTCCTGCCGCCCGCGCGCTCGAAATCTGCGAGCTTCGCCCATGGCGCACGGATGCTGCCGTAGCCGTCGAGCGCGATGCGCACCTGCACGCCCGCTTTCAGTTTTCGCGTGAGATGCGCGAGCAGCGTGTCGCTGAATTTCCCGTCCTCCCAGATGTAGGCCATGAAGTCGATCGACTGCTTTGCGCCGTCTACATCCGCCAGGAGGGAGCGGAGAAATTCATCGCCGTTATTGAGAATCTGAGGCTCCGATCCCGTTTCGATGGGTGTCGTCAATACATTCGAGACCAGCCGCAGAAATTCGGGCGAATCGACCCCAGGCACTCTCCCAACCGGCCTGATCAGCTGCGGCCCTTTTCCAAACGGCAGGAACAGCGCCACGACGATGGTGATCAGCGCGGCCATGCCCATGGCGGCGAGCACGCCCTGCCACGAGTTCAGGAAGCTGAGTGTCCGGCGAACCCGGGCAGCAAAGCCGGTCACGGGTCCGGCGTGGCCCGATGGTGTTTTATGCGAGGCGCGGCGGGGCATCTGTTTTGGCCGCTTCAATGGTTACGGCGGGCAACATCATACAATTTCCGTGCCGCTTCGGCCCCCTTAACGCAACCTGGCGCGCAGCAATCCGCTTGCGCAGGCGACGAAAAGCCAGGCGCCGCCAATCAGATAGCCCGCCAGCACGTCACTCGGATAATGCACGCCCAGATAGATGCGCGAGAGGCCGATGCAAAGTACCAGCACAACTGCGCCGCTCCAGATGGCCACGTGCCAGGCTGCGCTCCGCACCTGGCTCGCGAAGATCACCGCGAACGCGCCATAGAAGCAGAGGCTGAAGAGCGCATGTCCGCTGGGGAAGCTGTAGGTGTCCGGCAGCACGCCATAGAATGCCTCGGGTCGAACGCGGTGAAAGAGAAGCTTGAGGCCGTTGTCGAGAATGGCCGCGCCGGCCATCACCGCCGCAAGCCCAAGCGCCGCCCGCCGCTCCCGCCTCAGCCACCATACGCCGAAGGCAATCGCGAGCTCGATCACCCAGACCCGCGCGGAGCCGATTAGGGTGAGGCTTTGCGCCGTTGCGGTGAGCGGCGCGGAGGAACGGGCGTGAATGGCATTGCGCACCGTGGCGTCGAACACCGTCGTGGCCCCGGCCGCGACCGCAATGGCGAGCAGCACAAACAACACGGCGCACACCGCGGCGCACAGAAATAGCGCGAGCGGTTGCCTAGCGTACACGGCTCAGCGCACAATCCGGCATAACAGACCTCTCTGATTTTCCCGGTAAAGGACCGATGCGCCTCGCAAGCCTGATCATGGCAGCCGCCGTCGCGCTCCTTCAAGCCTCGGCGCCGGCCACGCCGCCGCAGCAGCAGGGGCGCCCGGTGGAACGCATCTCGCTCGACTACACGCTTCGGGTCTTCGCCATCCCCTTCGGCCATATGGATTACGCGGCGGCGTTCGCCGGCAGCCGCTACACGGCTGAGATGCACTTCCGTACCAGCGGACTGGCGGCCGTCCTCTGGAAGTCGAAGATCGATGCGTCGGCCGAAGGCCGCGTCGGCGCCGATGGATTGCTGCTGCCCGGTGTCTACACGACGCAGTCGCTGAGCCGTCACGGCACCCAGCAGTGGGTGCGCGTAGTGTATGGCGGCACGGGCGGTCCGGTCATGACGGCCGTGCCGCCCTACAATCTGTCGCGCTTTCGGGTGACGGAGGCGCAGAAGAAGGGTGCTGTCGATCCCCTGACCGCGATCGGCGCGATTGTGGGCGGCCTGAATGTGCCCGATGCCCAGCCGTGCGGCCGCGCGTTGGCGGTGTTCGATGGCCGGCGGCGCTACGATATCGTGTTCAGTCTGGTGCGCGCGGAGGGCGCTGGCGCCGCGAATGCGCGCGTGTGCAGGGCGGAGTACCGGCAGATCGCCGGGATCCGCCAGGAAGTGGTCGACGTGACGAACGTGCCGGCAATCTACGCCGAGTTCGTCAACGTTCCCGCCGGAACCCGGCACTACACGGTGGCGCGCACGATCTGGTCGTCGTTTCTCTGGGGCGCGGTCAGCGCCAGGCTGACGGAGGCGCAAGTAGACGGCCGCCCCATCGCGGTCGCGTTCGCGCCATAAGCGCGGTTGCCGCTCAGTCCTGCAGCTGAAAAATCAATCCCCCGTTCTTCTTGCCGCCGGCGGTCGCGACGCCGAAAAGCTGCCCCTTGAGGTCGAGGATCACGCCGTTGGGATAGCGGCCGCCGCTGCATTCTTTCGTGCCGCAGAAGCTGTGCAGCACCTGGAGCTTGCCGTCCGGCTGCAGTTTGTAGACCACGCCGCCCTTGTTCTTGCCCCGGTTCAGCGTCGCTCCAAACAAATTTCCGGTTTCATCCATTGCCAGAGCGCCCTGCGGCGTCGCACCATCCGCGCAGTCGGCCGCCGAGCAGAAGGCATGAAGTACGCGGCTGACCGAGTGCTCGCCGTTCGGCGACACCATGAACACTGCGCCGCAATTGAACTGCCCGTTGTTGCAGTTGTGGCCGCCGAACTGCGTGGCGCCGTAGAGATTCCCCGTCGCGTCGGAGATCAGGCCGCCATGCGGCGCGCGGCCGTCGCGGCAACTGGCAACCGAGCAAAATTTGTAGAGGACCGACTCGTTCCAGGTTTTGGTGACGGGATCGCGGGCAAGCTCGAACACCACGCCGCCGCCGCCTTCGTAGTTCGCATCTTCGCCGCCGAAATAGGTCGTGCCGTAGAGATTGCCCCGCCCGTCGACCAAGAGGCTGCCACTCGGCATCTTGCCGTCATCGCAATTGCCGCCTTCCTCGTGGATGCCGGCCCGGTTGGGCGCGTACCGGCGAGCGGCGACTCCGTCCGGCGCGCAGAACACATACAGTTCGCTGATGCGCCACTCTTCCTTGTCCTTCTCGCGCGCATTGTCCTTGCGCGGCTTCAACTGGTAAATGATCCCGGCCTCGCCTTCACCGCCTTCGGTGCTGGCGCCGTAGAGCGGCGACTCGCCGTCATAGGGCAGACCCGCCGCAGCGCCGGCGTAGGTGAATCCGCCGGCCGGCGTGGCGCCGCCCATACAGTCGTCTTCTGGCGCATCGGCACCGCAGAAATTGTGGATGACGATCAGCTCCCAGCCGTCGGCGCCGCGTTCGAGCTTGAAACCGACGCCGGCGCCTTCGTCTTCGCCGCCGGCCTGGGCGATGCCATAGAGACTGCCATTTGCATCGATGATCAATGTCGACTGCGGAGTCGCGCCATCGGCGCAATCGTCTTCGCTGCAGAAGCTGTAGATCGTCGACTGGCGCCAGCTGCCCTTGCCATCGGGGCTCAACTGAAAAATCGTGCCGGCGCCATGCTTCCCACCCTGGGAGGTCGTGCCATAAAGATTGCCGCTCGAGTCCCTCACCAGGTTTCCGGCGGGCGCGCTGCCGTCGTGGCATTTGCCGCCGCTGCAATCGCTGAAGGCATGCAGTGTTTTCACCGATCCGGCGGCCGCTGGCATCGCAAGGCAGAGCGCTGCGATCACAGCTGCGGAAAGCGCCGCGCCGAATCTGTTGGAGCGAGCCTTGCGCATGCTTTCACCCTTCGTTCCACGTCTTCCCTGTCTCGAGTTTGAGACGCAGATGCGGATGATTGCAACCTGCCTGGAAGGGAATGGCGCGCCTGTTGCGCTCCGCCTGAGGGATGAATTTCGGTTCGTCAGGCGCGCCCGCAGGGTTACCCCAAGCGTCAGAGTATAGTGTCACAAGATACTTACGCCAACCGAATTTCAAAGACTGGCGCCATTCTGAAACAAAATTCCTATGGTTATCCTATGATACTCTGATACGTTTGCGAGCAAGTCGCAGGTTAGGGGCGCTTCCAGACAGCACCGCGCGTGCGCGACTCGGGCCTTCAATCCAATAGGGGAAACCACAATGAGAACGAGAATGACTCTGCGCAATGGCGCGGCCGTATGCGCGTTGGGTGCCGTTATGTTGGTTGCCGCTCCGGCAAGCGCCAATATTCCGGGCCTGAAAATTTACACGGCAGTCCACCACGACACTTCGGCCCCGCTCAGCCAGATGATTCGCGACTACAATGCGCAGCACCGCCACGATGTGCATGTGGGTCACCGTGTGATCCCGCTGCTGCCGGGACCGGCGATGAAGAAATTGCCGATGGTGCCGGACGGTATCAAGGGTCCCAGCTTTTTGCCGGTCGGCGTGCCAACAACCGACCTGCTCAATTTCGACGGCATCGACGACGCGCACAGTCTGTGTAGCTGCGCGCCACCCGACACCAACGGTGCGGTGGGCGCCACGCAGTACGTGCAATGGGTGAACACCGCGTTCGCGATCTACAACAAGAGCACCGGCGCCCTTATCGCCGGGCCCACCGCCGGCAACGCGTTCTGGCAAGGCTTTGCCGGACGCTGCCAGAGCAGCAATAGCGGCGATCCAATAGCCCAGTACGACAAAGCGGCCGGCCGGTGGGTCATGCTGCAACCTGTGTTCTCCAACCCGTACAAGATGTGCGTGGCGGTTTCGACGACAAGCGATGCCACAGGGACTTACAATCGCTACGAGTTCGACTTTTCCAACATCTTCCCGGATTATCCAAAACTTGGCATGTGGCCGGCTTCCGGCAACGCGGCCTACTTCCTGAGTGTCAGAGCTTTTCTGAACGGGTCCCAATTCCAGGGATCTCAGGCGTGCGGAATGGACCGTGCGAACATGCTGGCCGGCAACGCCGCGACAATGCAGTGCAAGACCATCAGCAACCAGGATGGCGTCCTGCCACAGGATTTTGACGGAACAACCCTCCCACCGGCGGGCGAAGACGAACTCTTTATGAATCACACAGGTACGACCAACATCAATTTCTGGAGGATGCACGTCGATTTTGTGAATGCGAACAATACGACGCTGACCGGACCCACTGTCGTCAGTGTTCCGGCGTTTAGTCAGGCCGCCAATGTCCCGCAGAAGGGCACGACACAGAGACTGGATGCACTGCCGGGCTTTTCTATGTACCGGCTTGCCTACCGCAATTTCGGCGATCACGAGTCGCTGGTGGTGAACCACTCGGTGAGTGTGACCACCCGCGCCGCCGTTCGCTGGTACGAGTTCCGCAATCCGGCCAGTCCAACGCTGTTCCAGAGCGGCAACGTCAAGAACAAGACGCTGCACTTCTGGATGGGCAGTGCTGCCATGGACAAGATGGGGAACATGGCAATTGGGTACAGCACCTCGTCCGCCAACGATTTCCCCGGCATCAACTATGTTGGCCGCGCAGCAGCGGATGCGCTCGGCAGAATGAAGAAGCATCGAGCACAGACGACCAACGGCGGCGGCAGCCAGATCAACGGCCTCGGCCGCTGGGGCGATTATAGCGCCATGTCTGTGGACCCGGTTGACGATTGCACCATGTATTACACGACCGAGTATCTGAAGACGACCGGCTCCTTCAATTGGAGCACCAAGGTCAATTCCTTCAAGTTCAACAACTGCACCTGATACTTCCAGCGGCTTTGATCTCCGACGGGGCCTTCGCGGGCCCCGTTTTTTTCAGACTGCCACCAAGTTGCTGCGGCTGGGCGGCCGCTCCAGAATCACTCCTGATCGCGCCCATGCGCAGAAATGGGCGGTACCGGCACCGGGAGCGCACAATTCGCTCATCAGAATGAAGAAAGCCCGCTGTCGCCAGCGGGCCGAGTTCTCCTGATCGGTGGGGGATTTAGGGTTTCAAGCCGCCAACCTCGTCCTGCGTGTCCGTGTTCGTTCGTGTATCAGGCCACGACATGTAAAGCTTCTGCTTGCCGCCGGCCCACGCATTCCCGGTGTAGTCGCCCATAAAGCCGCTGCCGAATCCGTCATTGAATGGATCTGAGGAAACGGTTGAGAGCCGGTAATTGGTACCGAAAGTCGCGCCACCATCCTTCGAAGTGGCGGCGAACGCATCATAGTTCACGTTGTTCGCATCCAGGCTGCGGTCGAGCCAGGTTACTCCCACGACACCCTTCGAACTGATGTTAATCCATTCGAAGAACTGGTCGTGCTGATCTGAGTTGGGCGTCACGCCAACGGGGTTGCCCCATGTAGCGCCCGCGTCACCAGACGCTGACACCCGCTCTTTCATGTAGGTGCCGTTCCAATCGTAATCCATGACGTACAACCTGCCGTGGTTCGCGGACGCGCTGTTGTCGATAGCAACCACCGGAATATTGGCAACGCGCTCGCTGGTGTTCGGCAGACAGCCATAGAATGCACCGCAGGTGTCAGGAACAAGATGCACGTCGTGAATCTTCTTTTCGGCGGACCATGTAGCCCCGCCATCCGTCGATTTCGAAAAATACATGCCTGCGGTAGTGCCGCCGCAATCCCCCGTCTGTCCCGTTACAGGGCAGCGCTGCCAAGTAAGATACACTGTGCCGTCGTCGCCAATCGCGAGATCGCTGAACTGATCGACGTTGTTGGGCCAAATTTGACGGGTGCTGACATTCACGAGAGTCCAGGTCTGCCCGCCATCAATCGAGTGCGACACGCCGATCTGAGAATCGTTGTTCGAGTAGAACTCCGTCATCGAAATGTAGAGGGCGTTTTTGCGGGGGCTTGCCGCATTGGTATCGACTTCAAGCCACGGCTTGTCCATGTCAACGCCCGAGACCTTCGCGGCCGCGATCGGTGTGGACCAGGTCTGGCCAAAGTCGGTGGATTTGCCGAGCACAATTTCCAGATTGCCCGCGGAGTCTATGCCGCCGCGATAGGCGACGCTGTTGAGATCCCATCCGACGATTGGATCGCCATCGCCGCCGCTGGCGCCGCTGGCCAGCGTGCCGCACGAATGCGTGAAGGTCCGTCCCGCATTCGTTGAGGCGAAATAACCCTGCAGACTGGAGCCACAATTGTAGTCATTGCCCGCCGTCAGCACGTGCTTGACGTTGTTCGGATCGATCGAGATCGGGTCTTCATCGACTGGGCTGCCGCCTTCCGACGCCTGGACGTTCGGCAGGGTGCAAGGCGCGGGTTTGCAGTTGAAGGCCGGATGTTTCCCCGCGGGAAATCCGACCGGCAGTTTGACAATTCCCGCTCTGATGGCGCGCGACATCAGCACGCCGCCCGAGAGGGGACTTTTTTCCAAATGAACCGTCGCTGGCCGTTCCCGTGCTGAATCCGCGAGCGCGGCAGGTGACATCGATGCGCTAAGCGCAAAGAACCCCGCGATGAATAACGCGGAGGTCAAACTCGCTCTCACATGTGACATTGAAATTCTCCCCTTGGTTCGCATCTCTCGGAGCTGACAAGAGGAAGGGCCCTGATCTATGCTTTGGCGGCTGGCCCGCCCGCGCCCCAACCCTCACCACACCCCTGCGCCCGTTGATCCGGGCCGCTGAGCTATCCTCACCGTCTAACCTGCCGAATGCAATGCATCTGAACGCTTGCCGCTGCGAGCGCGGCGGCGGCATTCCGCGATTTGTAAAAAAGGGCCGTAGAAAATCCGGCCCTTTTTTTCGCATGCGAAGGGGTTTGCTACCGGCTTGCTGCCGCGCCGCTCACGCCCGCGGTCATGGCGCGGGCGTACTGCCTCGGCTGCCGCGTGCCCTGGATCTGATCGAAGATCCAAAGCCAGCCCCCGGTGATGCCGCACTGCGAGTGCCAGTTCGCAAGCCTCGTCCTGGCCTGGTCAGGCGAGGAGTAAGGCGGCGCGGAAGGCTGATCCGACAGGCCAGGGTAAATCGGCACGCCACCGAAATCCCAGCCGGTGCACGGGCTATTGCCCTGGCCGCCCGCGAAGGTCTGCAAATGAATGCCGTCCACCAGCCCCGGCATCTGGCCGTTGATCTGCGAGACCACCGATGTCCAGTAGCCGCTGTTGGTGTAAGGGTTCATCATCACGTGGAACCCGAGCTTGCCCAGCATCAGCGCGAACTTGATAGTGCTTTCGCTGTCGTAGCCGTTCTCGTCGTCGAAATCGATGGCATCGATCGGCAGCGCCTGCGCCAGCGCCACGAAATCCTTGTTGAGAATGCTCTTCCTTCCGGTGCCTTGCGAATCCACCAGCGCCTTGATGTCCTCCCAGTCGCCGTAATTCGACGAGCCAATGCTGAGCGTGATCCGTGTCACGTTGCCGCCCATCTTGATGTTCTTCAGGTCGCGCGCGAATTGTGGCCAGGTCTGATCGCCGATGTATTTGCCGCCTGAGGTGAGTGGGAATTCGCCGTTAAGGTTGAGGTCGCCGTTCGATTTCACCTCGACGCTCCAGACGATGAGTTCGTTGAAGCCGGCCTTCTTGAGCTCTTTGATGTTGGTTGTGTTGTGTTTGTAAACCGGGCCCCCGCCGAGAATGCCGATATAGCCTGTGGCAGCGGCCGCGGTGTCTGCAAAGAGCAGCGCAGCGGCAACGCCGAGGGCCGCGGAAGTTATCCGTCGCAGATTGCGTGGCTGCCCCATCTCGAACCCCTTCTCCATTGCGCGCGCCGGCGGCACTGACCGGGAAGTCGCCTACGCGGCTGGATCGCAGAAATCAAATTAAATCAGACACCTGCCGCGGATGCCGCGCTGGGCGGCCGGGTGTGTGCCTAACCTCGCGCCCTCGCGCGCTCGTTTTGCCGCAAGCCGCTGGCCAACCGGTATTCGGACTTAGGCCAGCACGTCGCCGAGCGCTGATTTGAGCGGCCCCAGCCAGCGTTCGTAGTGCCGCCATAGTGTAGAGGCTTCGGCTGAAATCGGCTGCCGCACCTGCTCGGAACTGGGCGTAAGCACCGCGCGCGGGCTCTCGTAAAAGCGCAGGCACTGCTCCTCGAACGGCAGCCCGCAATAATCGAGCAGGCGACGGATCTCGCGCTCCGGTGCTGCGATTAGGTTCTCGTAACCCACCCGGTGCACGCGGCCCGGCTGCACCGCATCGAAATGCGCCATCAGCTCGAGATAATCGCGGTAATAGCGGCCGATATCCGCCAGGTCGAAGGCGAAGGAATACGCCTCAACAAAATAATGCTTGAAGATCGCGAAGCCGCTGCCGAGCGGATGCCGCCGCACATCGATGATCTTGGCATTGGGAAGGAAGGTGAGGATCGCGCCGGCATAGCTGAAATTGTTCGGCATCTTATCAATGAACAATGGACAGCCGAGCTTGCGATAGGCGGTAGCCCGCGCGAGGTAGTCCTCTCCGGCCTGGCACGCCTGCTCGGCGGATATTTCCTGCATCGCCTCCAGATATTTCTGTCCCGTGGCGCAGCGGCTTGTTTCGCGCACCACCGATTCCAGCGCCTGGAGTTCGGCTGTCGCTTCAATCTGGGAGTGGCTCGCAAGGATCTGTTCCACCAGGGTGCTGCCAGAACGAGGAAGCCCGACAATGAAAATGGGATCGGGTCGGGACGAGCCCCAACCCGCGCGGGCCCGGAAATATTCCGGCGTGAACAGGCGCTTGTTGTGCTGCACGAAGCTGGCGCGCTGCTGGGGATCGTGCCGCACATAACTGCGCATAGCCTGATTGGCGCGGCTGTAGTGCTCGAATGCGCTCTCGTATTGACGTTCGTCTTCGTAGGCCCGCCCCAGTGCGAAATGCAGCAAGGCCCGGTTCTGCGCGGATCGGCTGTCACCTTGCAGGGCGGTTTGCATGGCGGCGATGTCTGCCGCCGCAAAGCGAAAGCTCTTGAGTTCGGCGAGCGACCACCACACCATTCCATAATCGGGCTTGAGCGCCAGCGCGCGGCGGTAGGCGTCGATTGCGTCCGCCGTTCGCCCCACCGCCTTAAGCGCCCGCCCGTACGATTTCCAGTTCTCCGCCGCAGGATACTTGGCGAGCAGGACTTCGTAGCCGGTGATTGCCCGATCGCATTCGCCCAGCTGTAGAAGCGCGTAGGCTTCTATATCAAGATACTGCGCGTGTTCCGGTTCGTGCCTAAGCAGGGTTTCCACCTCGGCCAGCGCCATCTTCCAGTCGCCGCGATAGGCGTGGCTGCCGGCGAGCATCCAGCGCGCCCGCACAAAATCGGGAGCGGACTCGAGCGCCTTGCGGAACTGTTCCGCGGCGTCTTCGTGGCGCGCTTGGCGAAAATAGATTTCACCGAGACGGGTTCGCGCCGCGAAATCGGCCGGGTGCGCGCGCAGCCATTCCAGCAAGCCGGTTTCCGTCGCGGGCGGGGATGCGCCTTGCGGGAGAACCGGCGCGCGCTGTGTCATGCCTGGACTCTGTCATCGCTGCGGCGGCTGTCAATCGCAAGCAGCGAATGCACTGTCAAAGGACACGCGGCCGGCGGCCTTGCGCGAATTGCGGAACAATCCTTGTGCCCAGGACTTTCAGGACATGATCGGGGGCCTGCCCATGTCCGAGACCAGGGCCACTATTCTCATTGTGGAAGACGAGATCCTCGTCCGCTGGGCAATCGCGGACTATCTGCAGGATTGCGGCTTCAAGATCCTCTCTGCCTCCAGCGCGGAAGAAGCCATCCATGCGCTCCGGCAGTACGCGTTGGAAATCGATGTCGTGTTTTCGGATATCCGCATGCCCGGGTCCATGGACGGCTTCGGTCTGGCCGCATGGATCAAGGAGCATCGCCCCGAAGTGGCGCTCATTCTCACGTCGGGTCACGCCCAGCGCTCGGATGCGGCGCGCGAGCTTTGCGAAAACGCCGGCGAAATTCTGCGGAAGCCGTACGATTACGAGGCGGTGCTGGCGCGCATCGAAGGAGCGCTTCAGCAGCGGAAGCCCTAGCGGCTCACCGGCGATGCGGTCTGCGGAAGGTCGATGCCAATCGTCATCGTGCACAGCAGGCCTTCCGGACGAAAATCAAACTTCGCCGATCCGCCTTCAGCCTGCAGCGCGCGCTCGATCATGCGCGTGCCGAACCCCTGTCGCGATGGTGGCGTAACCGCAGGGCCGCCGCTCTCGTCCCACTCCAGCACCAGTTGCGGGCGCTTCGGCTGCCCGGCCTGCCGCCAGCGCACCTCGACCTTTCCCAAAGGATTGGAAAGCGCGCCATACTTCACGGCGTTGGTGCCCAATTCATGCAGGAACATGGCGATCAGCAGCGCCTTGTTGGGTGGAAGCTCCACGGAGGGACCGGCAAGCGCGATCCGCTCCGCGCGTCCGTCGCGGAACGGCGCCATGGCCCGTTCGATCGTCTCCCGCGCTTCTGCGGAGGCCCAGTGCTTCTGTGTCAGCACATCGTGCGCCTCCGCCAGAGCCTGGAGACGGGCGACAAAGGCCTTGCGCTCGGCGGGCGGCGCCTCCCGAAAGGTTTGCGCCGCCATCGCCTGAACGGTGGCGAGCGTGTTCTTCACCCGATGCTTGATTTCATGAAGCAGAAGTTCGCGAGCGCTTTCCGCGCGCTTGCGCTCCTGGATCTCGTTTTGCGCGGCGCGATGGAGTCGCGCGTTGTCGATTGCCATCGCAGCCTGCGCGGCAATGGCGGACATCAGCGCTTCCGCATCTTCGGTGAACACTCCGGACTGACTGTGCCCAAAGAACAGGCCGCCAAGTACTTCGCCGCCGGACGAAACCACGGGCACCGCAAGGTAGCTCACGACCGGCAGATGGCCCTCCGGCATGCCGAAGTATGGGCTGTTCTTGCCGTAACGCGGATCCTTTCGGATGTCGTCGGAGCGTATGATAGCTTCGCCGCGAAATGTCGGACCGAATACGGCCGTGTTGCGCGGCATTGGAAATCGCTCGAATGCCGAACGCGGAACGGCGGAGAGCGTGTAAAGCTGGTAGGATTCGCCCCGCTCATCCACGACGTTGTAGAAGAAGGCTCCAAACTCGGCGCCGCTCACCTCGGTGGCGAGATCGGTCATCGCTTGGACGATGCGGTCGAGATCGAGGTCGCGTGAAATCTCCTTGGCGACCCGGTTTAAAATTTTCAGCCGTTTTGTCTGCAGCTGCAAAAGGCGCTCGGCGCGCTTCTTCTCGGTGATGTCGCGGGCAATCTTGGAGGCGCCGACAATTCGCCCGCTCTCGTCCTTTACGGGCGAGATCGTGAGGGAGAGATCGAGCAGCGTTCCGTCTTTGCGCAGGCGGACGGTTTCATAATGCTCCAGGCGTTCGCCCGCCTGAATTTTCGACAGGATCGCGCTCTCTTCGTGATGGCGATCTTCCGGAATCAGCAGGAGGATCGATTTGCCGACGATCTCTTCCGCCGAATAGCCGAAGATGCGTTCGGCCGCCTTGTTCCACGTCTGGATAATTCCATCGAGAGTCTTGCTGACGATGGCATCGTTCGAGGATTCGACGATCGCCAGATAGTGACGCCCGGCATGCTCGCCATTTTTTTGCGCGCTGATGTCCACGAGCATGTTGACTGCACCGACGAGCTTTCCGGATCGGTCGTAGAGCGGATTTGGATAGGGAATAAAGGGAAAGCGCGTGCCGTCGGGGCGCTCCGCGACCGCTTCCGCGCCGCGCACCGCCTTTCCGGTCTTCAGCGCCACGGCCATCGGGCACTCATCATGCGCCATGGGCCGTCCGTCCGGATGGAACAGCCGCCAGGAGCCGCACCACCAGTCCTCGCCCAATCTCGGCAGACGCCCCCAGAGTCGCGCGGCGGCCTCGTTGTAGAAAATAATCCGCCCCTCGGCGTCCGTGGCGTAGATGGCGGACGGCAAGGCATCGACCAAGGCCTGAAAAAAGCGATCGTGAGGCTGCACCTGATCGGAGGCCAGCCGATTGTCCAGTTCAGCTTCGGGCGCGGATGCAGGCAATAGCGCCTCCTGCCGGGATTCGGGGCCAACACATTCGGCGGCCATACTGATACTCCATTATCGACCGCCCACCCCATTCTCCTTTTCGGACAGAGGCTTGGCAACCCTGCTATGTCGGGAACCGGGCAACAATTGTAAGCATTTTGCGTTACACTCCCCATACCAAGCCCTGCCTGCCATTTGGAGCATTCCCTGGGATCGAGCAGACCTCCAGCCAAAACGGCCGTTGTCGTGGAAGACGAGTGGCTCGTGCGAATCGAAATGGCCGACGCCCTCGCCGATGCCGGCTGGGAGGTGATCGAGGCGGCGAGTGGGGAATCCGCGCTTCAGCTGCTGGAACAGAACCGCCACATCGACCTGCTGGTGACCGACATTCGCCTGCCGGGGCCGGTGAATGGCTGGGAGGTGGCGGAGAAATATCGCGCGGCGCACAGCAAGATCACTGTGGTCTATTGTTCCGGCAATCCCGCCGTGAAGGCGCGGCAAGTCGAAGACAGCCTCTTTCTCAGCAAGCCCTGCCGGATAGACCTCCTGCTGAATGCCGCGCGCCCGCCTCACAACGGCGATCACAACGGCACCCACTAGGCCATTCGGGTTCCTGACAATCTCCGCTAAACTTACCGCGCTCTGCTGGCGAGAAGGCCAGTATTGCGCCTGAACACCTTCGTCGAAACCGTTTCGCCGGAGAGCCGCGGCACATAGGAGAACGACCATGGTCCTCAAGCTTCATGTCTTTCCCTTAAGCCCGCGCGCTTTCAAGGTGATGTGGTGCGCCAATCACCTCGGCGTCGATTACGAGCCGGTGCTGGTGGATTTCGCCAAAGGCAGCAATCGCACGCCGGAGTTCACCGGCATCAATCCCAACATGCGCATGCCGGTGCTTGAGGATGGGGACTATTGCCTGTGGGAATCCAATGCCATCCTGCAGTACCTCGCTTCATGCAAGCCTGAGGCGGGGTTGTTGCCGGCGGAAACAAAGGCGCGGCTGTCGGTTGTGAAATGGCAGTTCTGGGACAGCGCGCACTGGGATCAGGCCTGCGCCATTTTCGCCTTTGAGAACTATGTCAAGAAACTGTTCGGTCGCGGCGACGCATCGGAAGCCGAGCTTGCGCGCGGCCGGGAGCTGTTCGCGCGGCTTGGGCCGGTGCTCGATGGGCAGTTGCAGAAGCATCGCTACGTGGCGGGAGAAGCGCTCACGGTCGCGGACTTCTCGCTCGGCGCGATGAACTACATTGCCGAGTCTGCGAAATTTCCGCTGGAAGACTACCGCGGCATCCAGCGCTGGGCCGCCGATCTGAAATCGCTGTCGTCGTGGCAGAAAACGGAGGCGCAGGCGCGCGCCATGCTGCCGGCACGGTGACGAGCGGACCTGCCTCTGCCATGGTGAAAGTTCCGCCGCCAATCTGGGGACTCATCTACCTTCTCGTCGCGGCCGCGCTGAGCGCCCTCTATCCGTGGCGAGCGCTGATCGACCTGCGCCTTCCCTGGCTCGGCGTCGCGCTCATCGTTGCCGGATTTGCATTGAGTTTTTCAGCCTTTGGGCTGTTCCGCCGCCGGGGCACGGAAATCGAACCCACTTCCGAGAAGAACACGCTGCTGGTGATCGAAGGCCCGTTTCGCTTCACCCGCAATCCCATGTACCTGGGCCTTGTGATCTTCACGCTGGGGATTGCTTTCTGCGTGGGGTCGCTGCCGATGTTCGCCGTTCCGGTGCTGATTTTTGCTACCGCGAACTGGGTCCACATTCCCTTTGAACAGGCCAAGATGCGCCGCCAGTTCGGCGCCGCCTATGACGATTACGCCCGCGCCGTCCGCCGCTGGCTCTGAACTTTACATGACCCAGCGGGCCGTCGGCCTTTTCATTTAGAACAGGGGCATGGAACGGCGGCTTCCAATTCTCGCTTATCCTTTGTTAGGCTGGCTGTCGAAGGAGGCTGAGGTGGTTTTCGGGAGGCACCATTGCTGGCGAGCCTTTTCGCCTCACTGCTGAAAGAGGGAAGCCTGACGGCGATCCTGCCGGGTGGCCGACAGGTGCATTACGGAACCGGTGAGCCAAATGTCACCATCCGGCTGCACGATTGGCGCGCCGTCGCGGAACTCGCGCTCGATCCGGACCTCAAGCTCGGCGAACTCTACATGGACGGCCGGCTGACCGTCGAGAATGGCAGCGCCGCCGATCTGCTGGCACTGCTCATGCACAATTTGTCGCTGTCGCGGCCGACGGGACTCCACCGGCTGTCGCGGCTCCTCCGCACTGCAACCCGCAAGGTTGCGCAGTTCAATCCGGCATCCCGCGCCAAGAAAAACGTTGCGCAGCATTACGACCTCTCAGGCGAGCTGTACGCGAAATTCCTCGATCGCGACCGCCAATATTCCTGCGCCTATTTTGCGCGCGGTGACGAGACGCTCGAGGAAGCGCAGATTGCCAAAAAGCGGCATATCGCGGCCAAGCTGCTGCTCGACCGGCCGGGTTTGCGCGTGCTGGACATCGGCTGCGGCTGGGGTGGGCTGGCGCTGGACCTGGCGCGCGATGCCGGCGCCAACGTGCTCGGCGTCACCTTGTCCGAGGAGCAGATCGCGGTTGCACGTGAGAGGAGCGACAAGGCGCGACTTTCTGACCGCTGTCGGTTTGAGCTGGTCGATTACCGGGCCCTGAGCGGCACGTATGACCGGATTGTCTCCGTGGGCATGTTCGAGCATGTGGGCGTGCCGCATTATCCGCAGTTCTTTGCCAAAGCGCGCCAGCTGCTGGCCGATGACGGCGTGATGCTGCTGCACACCATCGGGCGGCTCGATGGGCCGGGCGCCACCAATCCCTGGATCGCCAAGTACATCTTCCCCGGCGGCTACGTTCCCTCGCTGAGCGAAGCGACGCGCGCGGTCGAGAAAAGCGGCCTGTTGGTCACCGACATTGAAATCCTGCGTCTGCACTACGCCAAAACGCTTGCCGAATGGCAGCGCCGCTTCAACGCGCAGCGCGCGGAAATCGCCAAGCTCTACGACGAGCGCTTTTGCCGCATGTGGGAGTTCTATCTCGCGGGCGCGGAGATGGCCTTCCGCTACGATAACGAAGTCGTATTCCAGATCCAGATCGCAAAGCGCCAGGACGCGCTGCCGCTGACGCGAGACTATATGGTGGACACCGAGCGGAGCAGGCGTTTCGCGGGCGCGGAAACCCGGCCTGTGCGCGTGGCCTGAGCCGCGCCCCTAAACCTGTGCATCAAACCGGAATAGACTTGCGCCTGCGACGCGCGGTCGATTGATTCGCTCACCCGGCCTGCGCCGAAACATCCTCAAGCGACAGCTCCGCGCCAGCATGGAACAGGAAGTTTACCGGCACGTCCCCTACGATGTCGAAATCGAGCAGGCGCTGCTCGGCGCCATTCTCGTGGACAACGCCGTGCTCGAGCGCGTTTCCTCGGCGCTGAAGCCGGAGCACTTCTACGATCCGCTCCATCAGCGCATCTATGAATTGATGCATGCGCAAGCCGAGCGCGGCGGCATGATCATCACGCCGCTGACGTTGAATGCGGCGATGAAGGCCGATCCTGGTCTCATCGAAGTGGGCGGTCATGCCTATCTCGCCGGATTGGCCGCTGCCGCGCCGGCGATGCCGAATGTGCGTGATTACGCACGCATCCTGCACGATCTCGCGGTGCGCCGCGGCCTTATTCATATCGGCGAGGATATCGTCAACGCCGCTTACGAAGCGCCGCACGAAAAACCGCCGCAGACGCAAATCGATGAGGCAGAGAAGGCGCTGTATCGCCTTTCCGATACCGCCCGCTATGGCGAAGGCCCGCTGGACTTCGCGGAATCGCTGCGGCGCACGATCGAATCGGCGGAACGGGCGCAGGCGCGCGGCGGGCGCATCTCCGGCGTGGCGACCGGCTTCAGCGATATCGATTCCCTGTTGGGCGGCCTGCAGCCGTCAGACCTGATCATCGTTGCCGGACGCCCCGGAATGGGCAAGACCTCTCTCGCCACCAACATGGCCTTCCACGCTGCGCGCGAATATATCCGCGACCAGGAAGCGGGTGCCGACCAGTCGCGCGGCGCGCCGGTGCTGTTCTTCTCTCTTGAAATGGCGGCGCAGCAGCTCTCCGCGCGTATCCTCTCCGAGCAGACTGAAATCGAGATGTGGAAAATCCGCAATGGCAAGTTCGCGGAGAGCGAATGGGAGAAATTCGTTCTCACAACGCAGGAGCTTTCCACCCTGCCGCTTTACATCGACGATACCGGCGGGATCTCCATCGCGCAGATCGCGGCGCGCGCCCGCCGTCTGAAGCGGGAGAAGAACATCGGCTGCGTGATCATCGATCACATCCAGCTCGTCGCGCCCTCGCGCCGCGCGGAGAATCGCGTCCAGGAGATCACCGAGATTTCCAAAGGGCTGAAGGTGCTTGCGAAAGACCTCGATGTGCCGGTGATTGCACTATCGCAGCTGTCCCGCGGCGTCGATTCCCGCGACGACAAGCGGCCGGTGCTGTCAGACCTGCGCGAATCCGGCTCCATCGAGCAGGATGCGGATGTTGTGATGTTCGTCTATCGCGAGGAGTACTATCTCAAGTCGCGCGAGCCCGATCCGGGCACGCCGGAGCACGGCAAGTGGATGGAGAAGCTCGAGCGAACGCATCGGCGCGCCGAGGTGCTGGTCGAGAAGCATCGGCACGGCGCCACCAACAAGATCGATCTGTTCTTCGACGACCGCTTCACCCGCTTCAGCAATCTGGCAGCCGACGAGAGCTGACGGGCCCGCCCCGACTGCGGACCTGTCGGGTTTCTCAATAGCCGGAAGCGCCGCCCGAGCTGCCTTCGCGGATGTGTTCGCCACGGCCGGCCCCGCCGGATTCGGCCTTCGGGTACACCATCGCGCCGTGCGACGCGCCGCCGGAATTCTCTTCGCGCGCTCTCTCGCCGCGCCCCGCGCCGCCGGAGCTTTCGTCGCGCTCGGCATATCGCTCGTTCTGCTCGGCACGTTTCTCATGTTGTTCCGCGCGCATGTCCTCGTGCTCGCGCACGCGATCTTCCGCATGTTCGCGCGAGCGCTCTTCGCGCTCCGCGAGGCGGCCCTGCTCCTTGAACCAGCCGCGATCGCGGTAGCGCACGAAGCTATCGTGGCTCCGGAAGACGAATCCGTAGCGAACATACACGTCCGGTCCGAGCGCATTGGAGAAGAAGCGGAAGCAGCGGCGCGGCGCCGGCACGTCACGGTTCAGGTAGAATTCGCAAGGCCGGTGCGCGTCGTAGCGGCCAGGCCCCATCGGAATGGCGGTGACGTTGGCGTGCGCCATGGCCGTGGTGCCGCCCAGCATCGCAATGCCGAGCGCAATTTTGGTAAGCCCATGCATGGTTGTCTCTCCCAGGGTTCTTATCTCCCCAGCCCTGTTGGAGGAGAGCGTGAGTCGTGCGCGCTGAATGCGGCCTGAACGTTCCGTTCAGGCGCGCTCGTCAGGGGATGACGATTGCGTGCTACCAAGCCAAATCCTGGCAATCGATGCCGTAGCCGTGCCAGGAATCGAGCGCTTCCGGCGCATTGATCGACATGGTCCAGTGCCCCGCGGCGCCGCCGCTGTAGGAGGGCGGTGGCCCTTCGAGCTCGCCGGCGCCGTCATATTCTCCGGCATCGTAGGATTCCGCCCTGCCGGACTCCTCGCTGTAGGTTTCGGGCAGCGGTTGTGGCTCTGTGTCCCGCTCGGAATAGCGGTTGTCGTATTCGGATTGGCGAACTGCTCTCCGCGCGCGGCGCCGTTCCGCGTAGGCCCATTCCTGCGTGCTCGCGTAATGGTGCGAGCCGCTGCGGTAGTCATATGGCAGCGCGCGAGACGCTTCGCGACCTGTGCGGTGGTTCGATGCAAACCGCGCAGCACCGCCAACCCTCTCATGCGCCCGCGCAGCAAGGTGCCCGTGACGATGCCGAGCGGCCATCGCTCGGTGCGCGCGGCTGGCCGCATGATGGGCCACATGCATCTCACGGTGCGCCGCTGCGCCGCTGGCGGCGATCTGCGGGCCGGCGTTTTGGTCGGTCTCGCCGTCCGATGCGGCGGGCTTTGGGGCCGGCGGCAGCGGGCAGCTGCAGTTCGGCCCGGAGCAATGACATTCTTTCTGTTCCGGCTGACAGCCGGCGGCGACGCCGCCCAGGAGCAAAACGCCCGCGAGCGCCAAATTTCTAACCACCCGATGCATGTCCCTTATCTCCCTTGGGCCCAGTTTGAACCAATTTGGGACGCGGGGGCAGCAATTCCGCCGGTCTTTTGGGGAAGATAGTTAATCGCCGTTAGGACAAATGCGATTCGCATGCGATTCGCAGTTGACGTTTTGTCGCCCAAGAATCTCCTAAATTTGCAAGTACCCGATTGTCGGGACGCGGCGAATAGCTGTGGATCGGGACAAAAAAGGATGGGCAGGAACTCACAACCCTGTTAGCATCCAAGGTGGCGAAGGTGTGAAGGTTTGGGGCGATCCATGACGTACAATCTGCAATTCCTGCGGCAGGACGGAACGCCCGCCTGCTTTTTCATGACGCAATGCCTGAGCGACGAGCAGGCCAAGGCGATCGCGCGTTCGGTGCTGGATGTGCAGTTCGCGGGCGTGGAAATCGTGCGCGGCGATCAGGTCATCTATCAGGAAATGCCGCGGCTTCCGAACTAGGTTCCCACCGCGTTCAGGGATGCGGCAGAGGGGACTTTGAGCGCGCGCTCGCGCCTGCCATTCTCCCGGGAATGGAACGCCCTTTCGAAGCTGCGCGCCTGACGGTTCGCCTCGGCGCGATTGCCGCCAACTACCGACATTTCCGCGAAATCTGCGCGCGCGCCGCCGTGGCTGCGGCGGTGAAGGCCGATGCTTATGGGCTCGGGCTTTCGCCGGTGAGCGGCGCGCTGGTGGAGGCGGGCTGCAACTCTTTCTTCGTCGCGCGGCTGGAGGAGGGCATCGCGCTGCGTGCGCTTCAGCCGCGGGCGCGCATCTTCCTGCTCGACGGCGCGCGCACGCAAACCGCGCCGGCGCTGATCGCACACCGCCTCACCCCGGTGCTGAATGCGTTGACGGAAATCGAGGCGTGGAATTCCGCAGCGCGTGCGCACGGCGCCAGGCTCGACTGCGCGATCCATCTCGATACCGGCATGAACCGGCTCGGCCTGCCGGAATACGAGCGCGCCTCGCTCGCGGCGGAAGCAAAAACGCGGCTATCCCATCTCGATGTCGTTTTGTGGATGAGCCACCTGGCCTGTGGCGATGACTGTCGCTCGCCAATGAATGCCGAGCAGCTTGCCCGCTTCCGCGCCGCGCTCGCCAGCCTGCCGCCCGCGCCCGCGAGTCTCTCGGCATCGGCCGGGGCGCTGCTGGGCAAGAACTACCACTTCGATCTGGTGCGGCCGGGCATCGGTCTCTACGGCGGCAATCCGTGCAGCGACATGCCCAATCCGTTCGCTGTCGTCGCGGTACTGACCGGTCGTATCCTTCAGGTGCGGCGCGTTGACACCGGGGAGAGCGTTGGCTACGGAGCCACCTTCCGCGCCGGGCGGCCCTCGCATCTTGCAACCATCGGACTGGGATACGCAGACGGTCTCATGCGTGCCATCGGCAACAAGGGAGCCGGCGCCATTGCCGGCGTCCGCGCGCCCGTGGTGGGCCGCGTTTCCATGGACCTTGTGACGCTCGATGTGACCGACGCGCCGCAAGACGCGGTTCGCCTCGGTGCCGATGTCGAGTTCCTCGGCGATACCATTTCGCTGGACGAATTCGCTTCGCTCGCCGGCACCGCCAGCTACGAAGTGCTGACTTCGCTTGGGCATCGCATGCGGCGGCATTACGAGGCCGCGGCATGAATGTCTTGGCCTCCATCGGCCGCGCCACGCTTGGCTTTTTCCGCGAAACCGGAAGGCTGTCGCTGTTCACCGGCGATGCGGTTTCCGGCGTGGTGCGCCCGCCGGTTTACGGCTGGCTCATCGCGCAGCAGCTGATGCGCATCGGCTATTATTCGTTGCCGGTGGTGGGGCTCACCGCCTTCTTCACGGGCGGGGTGCTGGCGCTGCAGATTTACATCGGGGGCAACCGCTACGGCGCGGAATCCATTGTGCCGCAGATCGTGGCACTCGGCATCACCCGCGAGCTGGGGCCGGTGATTGCGGGCCTGATGGTGGCGGGCCGCGTGGCCGCGGCGATCGCCGCCGAAATCGGGACCATGCGGGTGACGGAGCAGATCGACGCCCTCACCACGCTTTCCACCAATCCCATCAAATACCTGGTGGTCCCGCGGCTGGTGGCGGCGGTGATTTCCATGCCCATTCTGGTGGCCATTGCCGATTCCATCGGCATCTTCGGCGGCTACGTCGTCGGAACCGCAAGTCTTGGTTTCAACGGCGGCATCTACCTCAAGAACACTGTCGATTTCGTCACGCAGCAGGATGTCACCTCTGGGCTGATCAAGGCGGCGGTGTTCGGTTTCATCATTGCGCTGATGGGCTGCTACAACGGCTTCAACTCGCGCGGCGGCGCGCAAGGCGTCGGCGCGGCGACGACCAACGCGGTGGTCTCGGCATCCATTTTGATCCTCGCCGCGAACTACGCCCTCACCTCGCTGTTGTTCCCGCGATGAGCACGCCCAAGATCGAGCTGCGCGGGGTGAAGAAGCGCTTCGGCGACAAGATCGTCCTGGACGGAATCGATCTGTCGCTGGAGCCCGGCCACTCGCTGGTGGTGATCGGCGGCTCGGGCACCGGCAAGTCGGTGATGATCAAATGCGTGCTCGGCATTCTCACACCCGACGAAGGGCAAATATGCGTCGACGGGCAGGAAGTCACGGGCCTGCGCGGCCGCGCGCGGGATGCCGTGCTGCGCAAATTCGGCATGCTGTTCCAGGGCGCGGCGCTGTTCGATTCGCTCCCTGTTTGGGAGAACGTGGCGTTCGGCCTGATCCAGGGCCACGGCATGGCGCGCCGGCAGGCCCGCGAGGTGGCCATCGAGAAGCTCGCCAAGGTGGGCCTGGGAAGCGATGTGGCGATGCTGTCGCCCGCGGAACTCTCCGGCGGCATGCAGAAGCGCGTGGGCCTGGCGCGCGCCATCGCCGCCGACCCGGAAATCATCTTCTTCGACGAGCCCACCACCGGCCTCGATCCCATCATGGCCGACATCATCAACGACCTGATCGTCTCCACCGTGAAAGACCTGGGCGTCACCACGCTGTCCATCACGCACGATATGGTGAGCGCGCGCAAAATCTCCGATCACATCGCCATGCTCTACAAGGGACGGATCGTCTGGGCGGGCCCGACGACGGATATCGATGGCAGCGCCAACGCCCTGGTCGACCAGTTCATCCACGGCCGCGCCGAAGGCCCGATCAAGATGGAAGTAAGGGCGTGATGAAGGATTCCCCTCCTTATCCTCCCCCGTTTACGGGGGAGGTGTCTTGGCGCGTCGGCGTCAAGACGGAGGGGGCAGCAGCTTCCCCCCTCCGCCTCGCATGGCTTCGCTTGCTCGGCACCTCCCCCGCAAGCGGGGGAGGATAACCCCTACGCATACTCGATGGCGCGGGCTCAAAATTCCTTCGTTTGCCAGTCCTGTGGAACCGCGCATTCCAAGTGGTCGGGCAAGTGCGAATCGTGCGGAGGCTGGAACACCATCGTAGAGGAAGCCGCGGCCGTGCCGGCCGGGGCCGGCGCGCGGCGTAGCAAAGGCCGGCCGTTTGCCCTGGAAGGCTTAAGCGCCGCCGACGAGCTGCCGCCGCGGCGCGCCACCGGAATCGCGGAATTCGATCGCGTCTGCGGCGGCGGCCTCGTGCCGGGCTCTGCCCTGCTCATCGGCGGCGATCCGGGTGTGGGTAAATCCACGCTCATCCTTCAAGCCCTGGCCTCTCACGCGCTCACCGGCGGGGACGCCGTTTACATTTCCGGCGAAGAAGCCATGGCGCAGGTGCGGATGCGCGCCGCGCGCATGGGGCTGGCGCAAGCGCCCGTCGCGCTGGGCTCTGCGACCTGCGTGGAAGACATTCTTTCAACGCTGGAAAGCGGCCCCGTGCCGTCCGTTATCGCCATCGATTCGATCCAAACCATCTGGACCTCCGCACTGGAGGCACCGCCCGGCACCATCGCGCAGGTGCGCACCGCCTCGTTCGATCTGGTGCGCTACGCCAAAGCCTCCGGCGCTGCGCTGCTGCTGATCGGACATGTCACAAAGGACGGACAGATCGCGGGGCCCAAGGCGGTGGAGCACCTCGTCGATGCCGTGCTCTATTTCGAAGGCGAGCGCGGCCATCATTTCCGCATCCTGCGCGCCGTGAAGAACCGCTTCGGTCCCACCGACGAAATCGGTGTTTTCGACATGACGGGTCACGGACTGATGGAGGTGAGCAATCCCTCGGCCCTGTTCCTTGGGGACCGGAGCGGCGCCGCTCCGGGCACGGCGGTGTTCGCGGGGCTGGAAGGCACACGGCCGCTGCTGGTGGAAATCCAGGCGCTGGTGGCGCCCACCGGCTACGGCACGCCGCGCCGCGCCGTCGTGGGCTGGGATTCCGGCCGCCTCGCCATGCTGCTTGCCGTGCTGGAGGCGCGCGCCAGTCTCGCCATGGGCAGCCATGATGTCTATCTGAACGTGGCCGGCGGTCTGAAGGTGGGCGAACCGGCCGCCGATCTTGCCACCGCTGCTGCCCTGGTTTCCGCCTTCACTGGCCAACCGCTGCCGGGCGACTGGGTGTTCTTCGGCGAGGTGAGTCTTTCCGGCGGCATCCGCCCCGCGTCGCAGGCCGAGTTGCGATTGAAGGAGGCGGCTAAACTGGGCTTTCACGTGGCCGTCGTTCCGGAAGGCACCAAGGCCGAGCTGCCGGGGCTGGAGTTGAAGCCGGTTTCGGACGTGGCCCAACTGGTTTCGCTCCTGGGCGGAGAACCGCGCAACAAGCGGCGTGCTAGAATCGATTCGGATGAGTGACCTGCAGATCACCTGGGTGGACCTTGCGGTCGTGGCAATCCTGACGCTGTCGACGGGGTTCGCGCTGTTCCGCGGTTTCGTGCGGGAGATTTTGTCAGTTATTGCCTGGGCGGCTGCGGCCTTCGCCACCCTTTATTTCGGCCGCTATGTGGTGCCGCTGATGGCACCGCATTTCTCGCCTGTGCCGGCGCGGATCATGGCTTACAGCGCCGTGTTCCTCGTTGTGCTCCTGCCGCTGTTGTTTATCGCGGCGCGCTTCTCCCGCCGCATCTACGAGGCGCATATCGGCGGCCTGGACCGCGTGCTTGGCGCCTTGTTCGGCGTGGTGCGCGGGCTCGCGGTGATCGGCGTCCTCTACATGCTCTACTCGCTGGTGATGCCGATCCCCGCTCAGGCGCAATGGATGAAACAGGCGCGCACCCTGCCGCTGATCCAGAGATCGGCAGACGCGCTGGTAGCTCTTCTGCCGGAGGACGATGCCCGGGTGGTAAAGGCCAGAATGGCCGGAAAGCGTGAAGCGCAGGCGCACGGCAGCGATGCCGCGCCAGTCGCTTCCGACGAGCCGCGACAACCTGTTCGCCACACTCTCGCGAAAGCAACCAAGAGTGTTCACAAAGGATATGGCGCCGCCGACCGGCGGGCGCTAAACCGCCTCATCCAGGCCACGGACCGGGACGGCGGCAAGCCATGAGTCGTCCCAAGGAGCAAAGCGCTTTGTCCTTCGACGACGATACGCTGCATGAGGAGTGCGGCGTCTTCGGCATTTTCGGGCACGATGACGCGGGCGCCCTGGCGGTGCTGGGCCTGCACGCCCTGCAGCACCGCGGTCAGGAATCGGTCGGCGTCGTCACCTACGACGGCGCCCAGTTCATCGCCGAGCGGCATCTGGGTCTTGTGGGCGACGTGTTCGGCAAGAACAACGCGCACGCGCAGAAGCTGCGTGGGCGTCATGCCCTCGGTCATGTGCGCTATTCCACCACCGGCGGCACCACCATACGCAACGTGCAGCCCATGTTCGCCGATCTCGCGGCGGGCGGCATTGCGCTCGCGCACAACGGCAATCTCACCAACGCGGTGGCGCTGCGGGATGAGCTGGTTCACGCCGGCGCGATCTTCCAATCCACCTCGGATACGGAAACCATCATCCATCTGGTGGCGCGCAGCGCTTACGATCCCATTCTGGACAAGCTGATCGACGCGCTGAAGCAGGTGCAGGGCGCCTATTCGCTGGTTGGCCTCACGTCAAAGAAGCTGATCGGCGCGCGCGATCCGTTTGGGGTGCGCCCGCTCGTCCTGGGAGAGCTGGATGGCGCGCCCATCCTCACCTCTGAAAGCTGCGCCCTCGATATCATCGGGGCATCCTTCGTCCGCGATGTGGAACCCGGGGAGGTGATCGTCGCAAGCAAGGAAGGCCTCGACAGCTATTTCCCCTTTTCCAAGCAGCCGGAACGCTTCTGCATCTTCGAATATATCTACTTCGCGCGGCCAGATTCGGTGGTGGAAGGCCGCAACGTTTATGAGGTGCGCAAGCGCATCGGCGAGGAGCTGGCGCGCGAATATCCGGTGGATGCCGATATGGTGATCCCGGTGCCGGATTCCGGCGTTCCGGCGGCGCTGGGCTACGCCAACGCCGCGCGCCTGCCGTTCGAGCTCGGCATCATCCGCAACCACTATGTGGGCCGCACCTTCATCGAGCCGTCGGATCGCATTCGTCATCTCGGGGTGCGGCTGAAGCACAATCCCAACCGGGCGCAGCTCAGAGGCAAGCGCGTGGTGCTGGTGGACGATTCGATCGTGCGCGGCACCACCTCGAAAAAGATCGTGCAGATGGTGCGCGACGCGGGGGCGACCGAAGTGCATTTTCGCATCGCCAGCCCGCCGACGACGCATTCCTGCTTCTACGGCGTGGATACGCCCAACCGGCAGGACCTGCTGGCGCATCGCATGAGCGTGGAAGAAATGCGGCAGTTCATCAACGCCGACAGTTTGGCGTTCATTTCCATGGAGGCGCTCTATCGCGCGATGGGCGAGACAGGCCGCGATGCCGTCCGGCCGCAATTCTGCGACGCCTGTTTCTCCGGCGACTATCCGATCGAACTCACCGATGTCGATGGCGGGCGGAAGGGGGCGCAGCTTTCGCTTCTGGCCGAGGTCAGCTGAAGCTTTCAATATCCCCGATCGACATCGTCCATTGTCGCCAATGCCTGCTCAAAATGCTCCGGCCCAAGCGCCAGCGGCCCGGTGAACGGCCGGCTGAGCACAACCATGATGAACAGCAGCAGCCCAATAAGCGAAGCGGCAAGGCTCGCCATCAGCAGGTGCGGCCAAGCCTGCTCCATGTAGATGAAGAAGCTCATGACCATGACGATAGCGCCGCCTCCGATCGCGCCGAGCCACATTACCCAGGGTATGCTGTCACCGGCCTCCAGCAGCCGCCGGTTGCGGTCGGCGACGATCAACGATTTGGTGCGGAGGAACTCCGTGTCCACCTGCGCGTCGGCGGCTTTCTGCTCGGGCGTAAGCCGGCTGAACTGGCGATCGAGGCCGCCGATGTAGCGTCGCGCCTGCATGCTGCCCGCGGTTCTCTCGCTCATGGTCGGCCACTCGCGATGGATCACGGCGTCGGCATATTGGCGGATCAGCTTGCGGGATTCGGCGCCGTGCGGGCCTTGCATGCCGTAGGTCAGACGATAAAGCGGCACCAGCGCGGCGGCCTCCTCGGCAACATTCCTGTGGGCGCTGTCGTAACCCTCCCAGACGACGACAACTAGAAAACCCAGCAGCACCGCGTACACCACGCTCGCTGTGGCAAACAGCGAGATCACCACCTCGTTGTGGAAGGCCGCCACCTGGCGACGAAGCAAACGGCGGCCCAACAGCACCCCGCCGGTGGCAAAGCCCGCGGAAATCACGATGATCAGAATGGCGAGACCGGCCGCTCCCATGCCCGAATCCCTCCGAAGCGCTTGCGATTACAAACCGTTGCGAGGGCAATGCCAAGCCGACAGCGCGAGCGGTGCTAGCGATTGCCCGCCCTCGGGCTTCGCACCGTCTGCACCACCTTGCGGATGGCATCGATCACGACCTGCGGCTGATCGAGCTGAATCATATGCGTGGCGTTCGGCACCACGATGGACTGGCCCTGTGACGACCGGGCGGCCAGCCGGTCGTGCCCCGCTCTCCAGTGCGCCACCGATTTTTCATGCTCGTCGGAAGGCTCGCCCGGCTGAGCTGGAATTATTCCCGCCGTCAGCACGATCAGCGGCATGTCTGCGAAGGTGCGCTGGGCAGCCTGCTCCTCCTTCTCGTCTTCGCTGAGCGCGTTCGGCGCATGCAGGTTTTTGGACTCGGATAGCATCGTGTCCCAGCGGCCGGGATTGGAGAATTGCGCCGCGAGCCATTCGCGCTCTGCAGCCGTCTGGTCCGGCAACAGCGGAATGCATCCCGCGAGACTGCGCAGGGACAGTAGCCGGTCGCGGGCGCGTTGGCGGCAGCCACTCATCCACGCCTGCGAACGGTCGAACGCCGCCTGTGCCCGCGCCTGCTCTTCCGGCGTTTCGTTCAGATCCTCGCCGGCGAAGAGCGGATCGATCAGCACAAGGCCGGCCACGTCTCCTGGAAAGCGATCCGTGTAAAGGGTGGCGTAGAGCGCGCCAAGCGAGTGCGCGACGAGAACGATCGGCATCTGCACTCCCGCTTTTTTGAGCAGCCGGTAAAGATCGTCCGTCGCACTCTGCGCGGTCGCGGAACGAGCGGATCGATCGCTGTCGCCATAGCCCGCGCGATCGTAGAAGCACGCGGTGGTGAGCGCCGATATCGCCGGCTGCACTCTCTGCCAGTTCAGCAGATGGCCACCCAGGCCATATTCGAAAACCACCGTGGGGGAGCCCTTGCCGGTGCAGACCACGTTCATCCGCCGTCCGCCGCCGATATCGACGAGGTGCCGCGTCATCAGGGGATTGCTGCTGCCGCCGGGCTGCGCCCATGCTCCTGCGGCGCACACTGTGATCAGGGAAATGAAGGCGGCAAGGGAAATCAAGCGAAACAAGCGCGGTCCGGGACTTGCGTGCGAGCGACGCTCAAACAATAAGCTCAGGCGATGAGCGGTTCCACAGCCGATGGCCGGATTGTGCTGGTGACCGGCGCCTCGCGGGGCATCGGGCGGGCCGCGGCGATTGCGCTGGCGAAAGATGGCGCGCATGTCGTGCTGGTGGCGCGCACCGTGGGTGGACTCGAAGACACCGACGATGACATCCGCAAATGCGGCGGCAGCGCCACCCTGGTGCCGCTCGACGTGACGAATTTCCCCGGCATCGACCAATTGGGCGCGACTATCTTCGAGCGCTGGGGCAGACTGGACGGATTTCTGGGCAACGCGGGTGAACTGGGCGTTCTCACGCCGCTTTCGCACCTCGATCCCAAGGTCTGGCAGAAATCCATCGATGTGAACGTGACCGGCAACTGGCGCATGATCCGCTCGCTCGATCCGCTGCTGCGGAAATCCGAAGCCGGCCGCGTGCTGTTCATCTCCTCCGGCGCGGCGCGAAATTTTCGTCCCTATTGGGGATCGTATTCGATCGCCAAAGCGGCGCTGGAGGCGCTGGCGCTCACCTACGCGGCGGAATGCGCAAACACGAATGTGCGCGTGAACCTGTTCAATCCCGGACCCTTGCGCACCCGCATGCGCGCCAAGGCGATGCCCGGCGAAGATCCGATGACGCTGGACCCGCCGGAAGCCGTCGCGCCGCTGATTGTGGAATTGCTGTCACCCGCGTGCACAAAGAACGGCGAATTGGTGAGCTTTCTTAAATAAGAGTCGACTACGGCTTTGCGTATGGATTTTTCGAGGTGCGGAGCGAAAAGCGGATCGGCGTTCCATACAGATCGAAGGCTTGCCGCAGCGCATTCTGCAGATAGCGGATGTACGAGTCCGGCAACGCGTTCAACTGGTTGCCGAACAGCGCGAAGGTCGGAGGCCGCGCCTTAGGCTGCGTGACGTAGCGGAGCCGGATGCGGCGGCCGTGGACCGCCGGCGGCGGATGCCGCGATAGCACCTGTTCCAGAAACCGGTTGAGTTCGCCGGTGCCCACGCGGGTATTCCAGGCTTTGTCTGCCGCCAGCACCGCTTCCAGCACCCGTTCGATGCCTTCGCCGGTGCGGGCGGAGGTGGCGATCAGCGGCGCGCCCAGCACCTGCGGAAGCAATTCGTCCCGCTGCTCGCGAAAGCGGGCGATCGCCCCGGTGCGGTTTTCCATCAGGTCGAATTTGTTGACGGCGAACACGATGGCGCGGCCCTCGCGCGCCACCATGTCCACAATGGAGAGATCCTGCTTTTCGAACGCCGCCTGCGCGTCGATCAGCACGATCACGCATTCGGCAAATCGGATCGCTTCCAGCGTGCTTTCGACGGACAATTCCTCCAGCGTGTGGCCGGCAGCGCGCGCCTTCTTTCGCAGACCGGCGGTGTCGTGCAACTGGAAGCTGCGACCGCCTATCTCCCACTTCGCGATCACCGAGTCGCGCGTCGTTCCTGCCTCCGGGGAGGTGACGGCACGCTCCTCCCCAATCAGCGCGTTGAACAAACTCGACTTGCCCACGTTGGGCCGCCCGACAAGCGCCAGCTTGAGCGGACGCGCGCTCTCGTCTGCCGCCGTTTCCTCCGGCTCCTCCGCCGCGTGCGGAGCAAGTGCCTCCAGCAGGTCGGCGAGACCAAGCCCATGCTCGGCCGAAAGCGCCACGGGTTCACCCAATCCGAGCGAGTACGTCTCAGGCAAATTGGCTGCCGCGGCGCGGCTTTCCATCTTGTTGGCGGCTAGCACGACCGGCTTGCCCGCTTTGCGCAGCTCCGCCGCGATGATCTCATCGCCCGCCGTAACACCGTCGCGGCCGTCGATCACCAGCAGGCAGACGTCGGCGTCGCGGATCGCTGTGCGGGTCTGCTCCACCATTCGCGCGGGCAGGCTCTCACCCTTGGCGTCCTCGAATCCCGCCGTATCGACGAGGTGCAGCGCAACTGGCCCGAGTTGCACCTCGGCTTCGATGCGGTCGCGGGTGACACCGGGGGTATCGTGCACGATGGCGATTTTCCGCCCGGCAAGCCGGTTGAAAAGGGTCGATTTCCCGACATTCGGCCGGCCAACAATGGCAAGGGTGAGTGGCATGCCGCACCGCATAGCCAGCGTTCCGATGAAAAGCGAATCGCGCTGTCTCGGCCCCACCGGCCGCTACAGCTTCACCGGGAAGTGCAGTTCCACGCGGCTGCCCTGCGGCCTTTCGATGTATTCCAGGCGACCCTGCAGGTTGCTTGCCATGGCGCGAATGACACGGGTGCCGACGCCCGTTCCCCGCGCCGGGCCCTCGCCCTGCCAGCCAACGCCGTCATCTTCGACCGCCAGCATGAACTCCGAGTCCCCGGGGCGTTCCAGCTGAACGCGAATCTCGCCGGTGACGTCCTTCGGATACGCATATTTCAGGGCGTTGGTGATCAGCTCGGTGGCAATCACGCCAAGCGAGATCGCCTTGTCGGTCGGCACCGAAACGTCTGCCTCGCCGGCAAAGGTGATCCGATGATGCGAGCCCGACTCGATGGCAGTTTCGAGTTCCTCGATCAGCGACGTTAGATAGGCCCTGAGCTCCACCGCCCGCACATCCTGTCCGGTGTAGAGCCGCCGGTGCAAACCGGCAATGGCGACGATACGCGCGCGCATCTTCTGAAGTGCGGTTCGGGCGGCATCGTCCTCCACGGCCGTCGCCTGCAGCTGGGCAAGCGCGGCGACCAGCGCCAGCGAGTTCGCGACCCGGTGGTTGACCTCCGCAAGCAGCGCTTCGGCGCGATCGCGCTCCTCTCGTACAAGCCGCTGCGCGTCTTCCCGTTCCCGCTCCAGCCTGGCGTGCTCGATGGCGGCGCCGATGGCCTCGCGCAGCAGCTCGCGATAGTGTCCCTGCACGTCTTTCCAGACGTAATCGGTAGCGCCGGACTTGAGCGCGGCGACGGCCACCCGAATGTCGTCCGAGCCGGTGACATAAATGACCGGCGGCGCATTCGCCAGCGCGCGGATGCGGGGCAATAGGTCAAGCCCGGTTTCCGGGCCAAGATCATGGTCGAGCGCGACGGCATCGAAACACTGACTTTCCAGAAGGCGCATTCCGTCCGCACTGGTCTGTGCGCTGACGACCTCAACTCCCTTTAATGTGCGTTGAAGCAGCCGCCCCAGGCCCGCATCGTCATCGATGTAGAGGACGCGGACCATTGGTTCTGATTCAGGACGCGGAAGGAACCTGCATCACCGAGAAGAACAAGCCCAGCTGACGGATCGCATTGGCGAACCCTTCGTAATCGACCGGCTTGGTGATGTAGACATTGGCGCCCAGATCGTAGCAGCGCTGCACTTCGCGCTGATCGTCGGTAGTCGTCAGCACGACAACGGGCGACCGCTTCAGATGAACATTGTCTTTGATCTTCGCCAGGATATCGACGCCGGACATGTCCGGGAGATTGAGGTCCAGCAGCACCAGCAGGGATTTGCCGGCGCTGACCTGACCGCCTCCATCAGGCCCAAGCAGGAATTGGAGTGCTTCTGCCCCCGATGAAAACGCCACGATCTGGTTGTTGACGCCCGCGCGCCGGATGTTGCGTTCGATCAGGCGCGCGTGACCTTCATCGTCTTCGATCATCACGATAAGAACCGGGTGGCCGTTCTGCGCTGAACTCATGCTGCTAGCTCGCGGTGGGGATGAGTTTCGGCAGTTCTACCTGAAAATTCGAGCCTTCGCCAAGACGGGAGCGCACGGTGATGTCGCCACCCAGGCGCCGAACAATTGCCCGGACATGCGCCAGTCCAATACCTTCGCCAGGCCTGTCCTGAGCGCCTGCACGCCGAAACAGATCGAATATTCTTTCATGATCCTGTTCGGCAATTCCGCGACCATTGTCCTCGACCGACAGGACAATCCGAGGCCCTTCGTCGCGCCCCCGAACCACAATGTGACCAGGCCGCTCGGGAGAGAGGTACTTCAGCGCGTTGTCGAGAAGATTGCTCAGCACTTGTTCGAGCGTCAGTCGGTCTGAGATCAGAACCGGCAGCTCGCCCGGCACCTCAATCGTGGCGCCCACCGATTCCGCCTGGTGCTGGAGACTGGCCGCTGCGGCGCGGGCCAATTGCGTCAGGTCGATCGGCTCCGCGGTGAGTGTGCGACGCCCTTCCCGCGACAGGCGCAGGATGGCGTTGATCAAATTGTCCATCTTCGCGGTGGATGACCGGATAAAGCGCACCGATTCCGGAATGTCTTCCATGACGGCAACGCGCGCTCCCGCTGCAAGCTTCTCGTCGGGGATATCTGCCGTCACGAATGTCTTGAGTGTCTCGCTCGAGATCTCGAGTTCGCTGGTGAATCCCATGATGTTGACCAGCGGTGCGCGGAGATCGTGACTGACAATGTGGGCAAAGCGCTGGATTTCATTGTTGGCCCGGCTGAGGGAGCGTGTGCGCTCCGCCACGCGATCCTCAAGATTCATATTGAGTTGCTCAAGGTCCCCCGTCGCCTGTTGCAACGCCGTTGTGTAGCGAACGGCGAGCAGAAGCGCGCCAATCCCAAAGAGCATGATCAGTGCGCCGCCGGCTTCAGTGACGAAGCGCAGCCGCGCGGATGTTTCGATCATGGCATTGGCATTCGCAGCGATGCGCTGCTCCGCGGCGGCCCTCAGCGATTCGAGCAGACGGCGCGCGTTGTCCATTAAGGCAAGTCCATGATTGGTGCGTACGATGGCGATTGCCTGATCGCGATGCCCCGTCTTGGCTAGCTCGACGGTTTGAGTGAGCTCGTCCAGGTTGGCCATCGCTGTCGCGCGGAGGAGCGCGGTCTGCTGCGGAGAAAGGCCGCGCCTCGCGGCGATACGCGCAAGCGCACTGAGTTCGCCGGGGAGGCGGCGCCGGCCACCCTCGAAGGGCTGCAGGTATGTCGGATCGCCGGCGATCAGGTAGCCGCGCTGTCCCGTTTCAAGATCGAGGAGCGACAACAGGACGTGCTCCGTCATGGTTCGATCGTTGCGGGCGATGAGGAGGGCTGTCCCGAGCCCGCTGGTCCTGTTTGCCAGCGTGATGGCGGCCGAGACGATGCCGAAAAGGACCACCAGGCCCGCTGCCAAAAGCAGGAGCGCGCCGCGCAGAAGGATATTGTTTGTCAGCGCCATGGCCTGAGTTTCATCGGCGGTTCAGCGGTGCCGCAGCCGCAGATTCGGGCAGGCATGGAGAAAAATCGCTGTCAGCGAAGCGCCACCAGCTGGGCATCGTTGGTGAGCAGATAGAGCGTATCGTTGGCCACCACCGGTGGAATGTAGACCCCATCCGGTATTTCAATCTTGCCAAGCAGCGCGCCGGTATATGGCGACAGCGAGTAGGCGCGGGCGTTCGAGGAGGCCACGATTAGCCGGTTGGAAACCAGCACTGGCCCGGTCCAGAAGATCGGACCGTCCCTGTTCTTTTCGTCCTCCCAGCGCGGCAGCTGGTGGATCCATTTCACCTTGCCGTCCTTGCGCTCCAGACAGATGAGTCGTGCGTCGATCGTGAGCACGTAAAGAAAATCGCCGGCCACCCAGGGCGTCTGGATGCCGCCCAGATCGCGCGACCACACGCGCTCGCCGCTGTTGATGTTGATCGCCACCATCACGCCGGAATGGCTGATCGCGAACACCATGTCGCGATCGATGACCGGCCGGCCGGCGATATCGTCGAGTTCCGAGAGCGCTGTCTGCTGGCCGGAGCGAGTCAACATCTCGCTCCAGGCCGGCCGCCCGTCTGAGACATTCAGGGCATAAAGTTCGCCCGATGTGTACGGCGCAACCACATAATCGCCCGCCACCGCCGCGCTCGTGCTCTGCAGAATGCCTGCGCTTTCCGTTATGCCCTGTTGGTCCCACAGCTTGCGGCCGTCCTGTTCCGCCAGCGCGTAGAAGTGATTGTCTTCGCTTGAGACGAAAATGCGTCCTCCGCTCACCACCGGAGCATTGACGATCGGCACCTCGAGATCGGTTTTCCAGAGCTGCCTCCCATTGCGGGCGTCGAGCGCGAACACCGATCCGAAGCCGGTGGTGACGAAGATCTTTCCAGCGTCGTAGGCCGCGCCGCCGCCGAATCCTTTTGATGGATCGATGGAAGTATTCTTGCCCAACAGACCGAAGGAGGCGGAATTCACGAAGGTGTTTTCCGCGTAGGGCGCGAGCGGCTTGTTCCACAACGCCGCGCCGTTATGTGCATCGAAGGAAAAGAGGTGCACTTCGGCGTCCAGAACGAAAACGCGGCCGTCCGCAACGATCGGGGCCGCAGTGAGCCGTGAATCCGAATCCGAGCCTTTGCCGGCCTGCTGCTGCCATGCCACCGAAAGCGGACCGTTGGCCTCGAGGTGATACATCGCATTCGCCGGATAGCCGCCCGCTTGCGGCCACGCGGGATTGCGATAGGGGCGGGGCAGAACCACGCTGGTCCTAGCCAACTCGGCATCTGGCTTTAGCGTCTCGTCGGCCGCCATAATCGAAATTCGTTCGCCTTTGACGTCCGACTTGTGTGAGCCGGCAAACCAGCTGTCAGTCAGGTCCGTAACCGCGCTCATGGCGTCGCAGCCGGCAAGCGCGAGCGCCGGCAGGGCGCAGCACAACACGCGTGCATACCATTTCATCTCGGTGATTGACCCTTCGGAGGATTCTCTGCCGCCCGGTTTGCCGGCGGCTGTGGAAGGTTGGTGTCGATTGTGACCGGTGACGTCGCCTGTTGTGGCGGCTTGCCCTTGGCCGCTGCTGCTGGCGCACCGGCAGCAGGCGCTGCGCTCGGGGTCGCCTGGGCGCCACCCGCGCCTGCCGTTCCCTTCTGCCGCGGGGTGAGGAGGCCACTCACCGGATGACTTGGGTAAAGCGGCTTGCCGACATCGTGATCGCCGCCGGCGGTCAGGTAGGTGACCATCGCATCGCTGCGGCGCCGGACGCCCTCCGGCGCTTTCGGATCGTGCGCAAGCGCGCGGAATTCGGCCAAAGCACGCTGCTTATCGTGCGCGCGCAGGTCGGCATAGGCAAGAATTTCGCCTGCTACCGGTTGCCAGGGACTTCCAGCGGCGGCCAACCCGCCGAGGGTCGATTCCACCTGAGATTTCGGTGCACCTTCCACCAGGATCCACGCAGCGCGCACCCGCGCGATGCTTCCAAGCATCTCATCGCTGCTGTCGATGAGCTTACGGTACAAGTTGAGAGCACCAGCTTTGTTGTCTGACGCGGCCAGCGCGTCTGCTGCTGATAGTTGTGAAAGTTTGGCGTAGCCGCTGGGCGCTGTCTGCGAAAGTCGCGAAAATTGTTGCGCTGCCGCGCGGGCCTGGCCGTTCTCAAGCAGCTGCTGGGCGGCAATAAAGGAGCCAGATGCCCGAGTCCGCTCACGCGATTCATAATACGTCCACAAGCGGAACGCCGCCGCGGCCAAAATCAGAAGCGCGACTGCCGCGACGATGTAGTCGCCGTACTCCTTCCAGATTTTCTCGAGGCGCTCGCGGCGGACCTCCTCCTCGACTTCGCGGAAGATGTCGCTCAAGGCGGGTCGTCCTTTCGATCAGGCGGGAGAAGTGGCTGGTCGAAGCCCGGCGCCCTGTCTCAAGGCCTTGACCGCGCTGCAGCATTTAGCCGGTCAGAACTGTCGGCGCAACACGCCAGGGCTTCAGCCCCAGCTGGAAAAAGCTCGGCTCATGGCCGCGGCCGTGCGCAACTCTGACGTCCGCGCAGGCTGGGAACTTTGCACAGGACTGCACGTTGGGCGTGCATTGGCGGGTTCTGTCGGGGGCGAGGAGAGAATCATGACCCGAATTCTGTCACTGGCGGTGGCGTTCGCCGCGTCCATGACGCTGGCCGGATTTGCCGCGACGGCGTCGGCCCATCACCACTTCTCAGTCGTCAAACCGCTGTTCGGCACCGTTCCGCATGCTGCGAAATGGCATCAGGCGCCGAAGGCCGGTTCCCCGCAGCTGGTGCAGTGGAACGGCAGCTTCACGGACCATCTGGGCCAGAATGTTACCTACACCATGCCGGGCACCGACCCCAACAAGAGCAACACCACCACCAAGATTACCGTGCTGGTGATCCCGTTGAAAATGGTGTTCGGCGCCGCAAACGGCAACATGACCTTCGATCCGCTGAAGACGAAAACGCCGAACGGCCGCAACGTCATCCGGGATCTGCTGCGCTCGCCGCTGTTCAAATCCTCCATCGATTTCGTCCAGGGCGGCGTTGACCTCGGTACCACACAGTACATCGATGCCTATCAGCGCGGCAATTTCTGGTCGGCCGTGCAGAGCCACCCCAACTATCATGTGAAACTGGTCCCGCAGGTGCTCGACGAGCAGGAGATCGACGTGCCGCCGGGCGTGGGCATGGTCGAGACCAATCCGTTCGGGAGCAAGCCGGTCGGCACGATGGAAGTGGACGTTTTCGATCAGGACATCCAATCCATTCTTTCGGCCAACAGCGGAACCATTACGCCGGATACCTTCCCGCTGTTTGTGAGCGGCAATGTGTTCCTGACGGAAGGCGTCGCGGTGTGCTGCATCGGCGGCTATCACAGCGCCACCGCCGGACATCCCAGCGGCCAGACCTACGGCTACTCCACCTATGAGACCGAGGTCGGAAGCTTCTCACAGGATGTTTCGGCGCTGTCCCATGAAATCGGCGAGTGGATGGACGATCCGTTCACGGATAATGACGTGAACTGCGCCGATAACAGCCTCATGGAAGTGGGCGATCCGCTGGAGAACAATCCCAATTACGGCGGCTTCCCCTACACGGTGAACGGCCGCACGTACAACCTGCAGTCGCTCGTCTTCATCGGTTACTTCGGCGCACCGCCGAGCACCTCGGTGAACAGCTGGCTGAGCTTCCAGAACGACGAACAAAACGTCTGCCCCGGCCAATAGACACATGGCTGTGGCGGTTTACTTGGGAAGGGCCCCTCGCTGGGGCCCTTCTTTGTCGCAGCAGCCAAGTGCGCAGACTGGCTGCCTTCCCGTCAAACAAGCCGGTTGACCGCTGGCCGAGCGGGGCGTTGAGATACGGTGTTGGTACGCGGTGCATCTGATGCGGTCTGGAACGCTTTTCTTCGCGGCATCCGCGGCGTTGGTAGCGCTCGCGGCGGTCGCCCATGCCGGAATCTATATTCCGGTGCCTCCGGTGCCGGGCAGCATCGCCACCACGGCGTTCGCGATAGACGATCGCAACATGATCGCGGGCAGCTACCGTGATGCGGCCGGCACCGAGCACGGGTTCTTCGGAACACTGAACGGCGACTACATGTCGTTCGATTACGGACACAATTCCACCGGCACACAGGCCCGCGGCCGCGCCGTCGACGGCAGCATCACGGGGGTGGCAGCAGCAGATGGTTTTGCAGTGGGGATCGAATTCTTCCGCAAACCCAACGGGAAGCTCCTCACCTTTACGCAGCACGGGCGACCGCTGGACGGAATCGCGCAGGGCATCAACGGCTTCGACACCAGCGTGGGCGACTACCGGGATGTGAATGGGATCACCAACGGCTATTATGGGGTGGCGGGCAGCTATCACAACGATTTTAACCTGCATGTCCGCGGCTGGCTGCAGAACAGTCCCCGCGGCATCAGCGAGGACAATGCGGTCGCGGGCTTCTTTGTCGACAGGCATGGCGCCCAGCATGGCTTCGTTCAGCAGGACAAGCTTGTTCAGGTGGTGGATTATCCGGACGCCCACGCGGTGGCCACGGCGCTCGAAGACATCAACAGGGCGGGGCAGGCTCCCGGGCAGTGGAACGATACCGCCGGCAATCCGCACGCCTTCGTGCTGGACATGAATACCGGCGCCTTCACGGTGCTGGACCCGGGCGACGGCTCAAACTTTCAGCAGGCCTGGTCGATCAACGGGCACGGGCTTGTTTCACTCAGCACCAGCAAGGGTGCTTCTTTCATCTTCTGCCCGGTGGCCCCGAAGAAATGTCCGCAGCCTGGCTTCGAACGGATCGATCGCCAGCTTCTTGTCGCGCCCGAACGCTTGCAGCCTGCCGGAAACAGCATGCGGACCCTGCCGCCTGTCCGCGGGATTTCAAAGCACGGGGCAGTGCAATGAGAATGTCTCGAACGTCGTGACGTGAGGCGAATCGTGCGATGATGAGACGAACGACAGGAGCTTTACGATGGCAGACGACAAGCGCAAACGGGGCAAGGCAGACCGCAGCAGAGTGGCCGGCGGGGAAAATTACGAAGTGAAATACGAAGCCCGCAAAACCGGCCGCAGCGCTGCAGACGTCCGCAAGGCCATCAAAAAAGTGGGCAACAGCCGCAAGAAGGTCGCCCGCGCTCTCGGACGACAGAAATAGGCCTTACGGCGAGAGATGCCCGACCTTGCGGGACTGAAGATCGCCTATTTCGGATTTTCCGGCGGTATCGATTCCGCCGGCGTCACCCGCATTGCGGCGGCGCTGAACACGGCGATCAACAACGGCTCGGACGAAGTGCACCTGTGCTTCAGCTCGCTTGGTGGCTACGTCGCCGACGGCATCTATCTCTACAATCACATGCGCGGGCTGCCGGTGAAGGTGGTGGCGTACAACGCGGGCAGCGTGTCCTCCATCGCCGTGGCCGTCTTTCTTGCAGCGGAGGAGCGCTACTGCTCCTCGCACGCGATGTTCATGATTCACCCGACGGTGATCCCCTCGCAGGAAGGGATGGGCGCCGAGCGGCTCCAGAGCGCGCTAGATGCCGCCCTGGCGGATGACACGCGCACGGAAAACATCCTGCGCGAGCGCGGCAGAATTCCCGAGCGCCTGCTTGTCGAGCGGCGCACCCGGGACGTGCACATCAACCCCAAAGACGCGGCGGAGTATGGGATCGTTCACGGGGTGCGGGAATTTGTGCTCCCACGGGGCAACCAGATCGTTCAGATTTGAATCGCGTCCGACGTGGGCCATCCGGTACCAACGCGCAACTTCGCTGTTGGAGGCATCAATAGCCTCAAAAGATTGTGCAAAGCCCGCTTGCGCTCCCGGAACAGGTGCGACGATTCCCCCGTTACCACCGCGTCACTTCAGGAGAAATAATATGAATCAGCAAAATCAGGGTGGCCAGTCTGGTCAGCAGTCCGGCCAGCAATCGGGTCAGCAGGGCTCGCAGGGCGGTAAACAGGGCGGCCAGAGCGGTTCGCAGAGCGGACAGTCGGGACAGGGCGGAAGCACCGGCGGTGGCAGCACCGGTGGTGGAAGCACTGGCGGCGGCAGCACCGGTGGAAGCACTGGCGGCAGCTCAGGCGGCTCGACCCAGCGCTAGCGATCCGGCGCATTGACAGCAAAAGGGCGGCCTCGTGCCGCCCTTTCTGTTTGGAACGCGAAATCCTTACCGGCCGCCAGGTACGCCGCTGAGCGACGGATTGCCGCCGGCCGGCGGGTTCGTTTGACTGCGGCAAACGGAAAGCCCGTCGTTCCAGCCGGAGCGGTAGGCGGCGTCGGAATTGTAGAGCGCGTCGTCCCGATACGGCTGCTCACGGGGATTGGCGCCTCCGCCTGCCGCCGCACACCCGTCCTCATAGCCTTCCCGGAAATTGGGATTTTTTTGCAACGCGCGCTCCTCCGGCCCTGCAAACAGCATGCACCCCGCAAGCGGAGCGGCGAACAGGACGATGAGTATTGTTCTTGCGATTTTCATCTTGTGCGACCGGAGTGTGCGAGCCAATGGCGCCGCAGCCATTCGCTGGCCGGGCGCTCCACGAAGTAATACAGCAGCGCGCCCCAGGAGATGCAAAGGATGAGCATCGCGGCCGGTTCGAGCAAGTGAATGGTGGCGCGCCATTGCGGCGCCGGACTGGGGTAGAGCCGCTGCTCGGCCACGCGCAGCAGCTGCAGAAAGGTTGTCTGTCCCATGTAGATGGCGAACGACCATTCTCCCAACAGGCGCAGCGGCGCGGATTGAAAAATTCGCGCGATGAAGCCGCGATCGAACGCCAGCACCAGCACAATTGCGAACATCGGCGGCAGCACCCAGTAATCGCGCATCGTGTGCGCCCAGCCGGTGGCGTAAACCGCGTAGAAAAAAGCGGCGAAGGACAGCAGCTGCACCAGCGAATGCCATTCGGTTGGCCAGGCGTCAGCGCGCGACTTGGACGCGCGATAGAGCATGGCCAGGCCCACGCCCACAGCGAAGTCGCCGATGCCGCGCGGAATGCCCCAGTCGTAGGTGATATCGAGGCCGATCTTCGGCTGAATGAGCCAGCGCAGCAGCAGCAAGCCGAACACAACTAACGACACGCCCGCCCAGGCGCGCTGTCGCGCAATCCACAGATACAAGGGGAAGATCAGGCAGAGAAACCATTCCACGCTGACGAACCACGACACCCCGTTCCAGGTGAGCCGCGGAAAGACATGCCAGGCCTGCACGAGAAAGAGATTGCCGACGAAGCTCGAGAGGCTGATGTAGGGGTGATAGCCGGGCAGATCGTAAATCGAGATATAGCCGCCCGTCGCCGCCAGCCAGCGGAAGACGAGAACCATCCCCAGCATCAACAGCAGCGTAAAAACGTGCAGCGGGTACAGGCGCGAAAGCCGTGCCTTCAGGAACTCGACGTAACGGAAGCGTGGCCTCGCACTATAGACGTGCACCAAAATGAAGCCGGAAAGCGCGAAGAAGAATTCGACCCACAAATACCCCTTCGACACGAACACATCGAACCAGCGGGCGCTCTGATAGCCGTGTGCTTCGTGGTAGTGATAAAGCACCAGCAACAGCGGTGGAAGCGCGCGGGCGCCGGCCAGCGCGCGAATTTCAGCAGACCGCGGATGGTTTTCTTGCGGCGCCATTCCCCTTCCCGAATCGGGCCATCTTACTCTGTCATGCGGGCGATGCGCTCGCCACTCGATACACCTGTTCCGGGCTTGATTGCGCGGCCGTCGCTTGCCTAATTCAGGATATGGAAGCCGACCTCGACAGCCTACTTGCGGAAATTCGCGCTTGCCGCGTTTGCGATGCGCACTTGCCGCATGGGCCGCGGCCGGTCTTGCATGTCAGCGCGACGGCACGGCTTTGTATCGTCAGTCAGGCGCCGGGACTGCGAGTGCACGAAACCGGCATCTCATTCAACGACGCCAGCGGTGACCGCCTGCGCGACTGGATGGGGGTGGATCGCAGAACCTTCTACGATGAATCGCGCGTCGCCATCGCCGCAATGGCGTTCTGTTTTCCCGGCTACAACGAGGCCGGCCACGATCTGCCGCCGCGGAAAGAATGCGCCGCCACCTGGCGCGAGCGCCTGTTCGCCGCGCTGCCGCAATTCGAGACCACGCTGCTGGTCGGCTCCTACGCCCAGCGCTGGCATCTGCGCTGCCGCAGCAAAGCCGGCATGACTGAGACCGTCAGGGCATGGCGCGAATTCGCGCCCCGTTATATTCCTTTGCCGCACCCATCCTGGCGCAACAGCGGTTGGCTGAAAAAGAACCCATGGTTTGCCGAGGAACTCCTGCCGTATTTGCGGCGGCGCGTTCGGCGTGTCTTGTCGCGCTAATTGCGCTTGCCGGCTGCGTTCCGGCGCTGGCCCCTCATGGACCGGACATTGCGACGGCCGCGATCGGCAAGGACGTTTTCATCACCCGCGACGGCTCGCAGCTGCCGCTCCGGCATTGGGACGCGAACCATCCGCGCGCCATTCTCGTCGCGCTGCACGGGATGAGCGACTACTCGGAAGCCTTCGATCTTCCGGGCCCTTGGTGGGCCGCGCACGGCATTACCACCTATGCCTTCGATCAGCGCGGTTTCGGGGGCTCGCGCGGTGCCGGCACCTGGGCCGGCAGCGAACCGATGCGCGCGGATCTGACGGACTTTGTTGACGCGGCACATCGCAAATATCCGGGTCTGCCGGTTTACGCGCTGGGCGAGAGCATGGGCGGCGCGGTGTTGCTGACCGCGCTGGCGAGCGCGCACACGCCGCGTATCGCGGGCGCCATTCTGGTTGCGCCCGCGGTATGGTCACGCGCGGACATGCCGTTGACCTACCGCGCGGCACTGTGGATCGCGTCGCGCTTCGTGCCGGCGCTGCATGTTTCGGGCAAGGGGGTGCACATCGTTGCCTGCGACAATATCGAGGTGCTGAAGAAACTGGCGCGCGATCCGCTGTATCAGCACTCTGTTCGCGCCGATCAGGTCTATGGGCTGGTGAACCTGATGGATGAAGCCCGGAAGGCGCCCCAGCATCTGCGAACAACGACGCCCATCCTGTTTCTGTATGGGGCCAGGGATCAGGTGATTCCCCGGCCGCCCACCTTGGCCGTAATTCGCGAACTGGATGGCCGCGCCGCGGTTCGCCGCTATCCCAATGGCTATCACATGCTGCTGCGCGATCTCGACGGTGAAACGATCTGGGCCGATATCAAGAACTGGATTGCGCCGGCGCGCCGGCCCGCTTCTGTTTCCGTGCAGACGGAGTCAATAGGGAGATCGGGGGATGAGCAGGCGGCACGATGAAGAGGTTCAATCGGACGCCGCAGGCAAGGCCGGAACAGCGGCCGAGCGGGAGCATGCTGCAGCACGGGAATTTCACAATCCATCGAGGGAATGGCGCCGGGTGTTTGCGGAAGCCTGGGGCACGTTCCTGCTGGTTCTCGTTGCCATGGGCGGTGCCCTCGCAGCCGAGGCCGATTCTGCCCACTTCAGTCACGAAGCAGCCGCCGTGGCGCCGGGGCTCATCGTCATGGCGGTCATCTATTTTGCCGGCAGCGTGAGCGGGGCGCACATCAATCCCGCAGTGACGCTGGCGTTCGCCTTGAGAGGTAATTTTCCCTGGACGCGCGTGCCTTTGTACCTGATGGCGCAATTCGCCGGTGGAATTGCCGCCGCTGCGGTGATGCGGGAATTGTACGGGATCACGGGCGAGTTCGGCGCGACGCTGCCGGGACCTGGGGTTGGGGATATGACAGCGCTTGCTGCCGAAACGATCGCCACGGCCGGGCTCGTCAACACGATTCTGGGCACGGCGTCTGGGGCGCGCAACGTGGGCACCAACGCAGCCATTGCGGTGGGCGGCTACATCGCCGTTGCCGGCGTGTGGTGTGCATTCCTGAGCGGCGCCTCGATGAATCCCGCGCGCTCGCTGGCTCCCGATGTGATGCGCGGGAATTTTGCGCATGCCTGGATCTATCTGGTTGGGCCGCTGCTGGGCGCCGCGATCGGCGTCGGCTTCGAGTGGATTTTGAAAGGCGCGCCCACCCGGGCCGGAACGGCGGCCGCGCAAGGCTCCGATCGCGGATAAGGCCGCAACGCTTCGCGCCTCCGAACGTTTTTTCATAGGAAAACGTGGAGACTACGATGCACAAGACCAAGGACGGCTCGTCCAAGCCCGATCTGAGAGACACTCCTCCCACCAGCCTGAACACCCAAAGCCCTGTGCAGGACCCACAACGCGAGAACTCCAGCGATCCACAGCGGGTCCGCTCCGGCCCCGATATTGTCAAGCCCGGCGTCGGCGGGCAGGCAACCGGGCAGACGACCCGGCAGTAACCAGAGCGCAAACCGCAACGAGGGCCGGCGCACATCACGCTCAACGCGCGATGCCGGTTCAGGCGCCTGCCACACTCTTCGTATCGAGGCCAAACATGGATATTCCGCTGGAAATCGCCTTCCACAACTGCGAGCCATCCGCCGAAACCGAAGCGCTGATCCGCGAACACGTCGGCAAGCTTGAGAGGCTGTACCCCCATCTCATCGGCTGTCGCGTCTCGGTCGAGATGCTTCACAAGCAGCATCGGAACGGCAATGTGCCGGAAGTGCATATCGCCGTCCGCGTGCCGGGGCGGGAGATCGCCATCAGCCGCGAGCCGCACAAGGCAAAAGAGCGGCTCGCCGCGCCGAACGTCCATACATCGATCAAGGATGCATTTCGCGCCGCGGAGAAGCGGCTCAAGGATTTCAAGCAGCAGCAGTACGGAGAAATCAAAGCCAAGGAGATGCCCATCCACGGCTACGTGGCGTCCTTGTTTGGAGATTATGGATTCATCGCGACCGGCGCCGGCGAGAATGTCTATTTTCACCGCAACGCTCTGGCCGACGGTGGCTTCGACGATCTGCATGAAGGAGACGCCGTGCAGTACACCATTGTCATCGGCGACAATGGGCCGGGGGCTGGCCGCGTCTGGCGCACGGCGGAATCGGGCAACCCTCTAATGGCTGAACACAATACAGGCGCCCTTCACGCCAAAAGTTAAGAAAGTTCCCGAGTTGTTGGAACGAAGCCGGTTGGCCTCGCGTTTTTCAAGCGCCACGCGGAAGCATAGTCCTAAGCTTCCATCAATTGTTGAGATTGACGGATGCACAGCAGCCTTGGAACTCCGGCGAGCACCGTTCGGGTCGGGATCGCAGGAGTAGGAAACTGCGCCTCTTCTTTTGTTCAGGGCCTGACTTATTACCGGGATGCGCGTGAGAACGAGCCAGCCGCCGGCCTGATGCACGGCGATGTCGGGGGCTACAGCGTGAGCGATGTCGCGATTTCCGCCGCCTTCGATGTCACGGCGGACAAAGTCGGCAAGGATGTTTCCGAGGCGATCTTCGCGCACCCCAACAATACCATCCGGTTCGCGAAGGTGCCAAGGACAGGCGTTACGGTGCAGCGCGGTCCGACGTTCGACGGCCTGGGCAAATATCTGCGCGAGGAACTGGAAGAGTCGGACGCGCCCCAAGCCGATGTGGCCGACACGTTGCGCCAAACGGGGACCAATGTGCTGGTTTCCTATCTGCCCGTCGGTTCGCAGCGGGCGACTGAATTTTATGCCGAGCAGGCGCTTGAGGCGGGCTGCGCCTTCGTCAATTGCATTCCGGTGTTCATCGCGTCGAACGATAGCTGGCGCAAACGGTTTGCCGAGCGCGGGCTGCCGCTGGTGGGCGACGACATCAAGAGCCAGGTGGGCGCCACCATCGTCCACCGCATGCTGACGAACTTGTTCCGCGAGCGCGGCATCCGGCTGGACCGCACCTATCAGCTCAATTTCGGCGGCAACTCCGATTTCCTCAACATGCTGGAACGCGAGCGGCTGGAGTCGAAGAAAATTTCCAAGACGCGCGCGGTGAACAGCCAGTTGGACATCCCGCTGACGTCCGAAAACATCCATATCGGGCCGAGCGATCACATCCCCTGGCTTGCGGATCGGAAGAACGCCTACATTCGCCTCGAAGGGAGCGCCTTCGGCGGCGTGCCGCTCAATATCGAGCTGAAGCTGGAAGTCTGGGATTCGCCCAACTCCGCGGGCGTGGTGATCGATGCGGTGCGCTGCGCCAAGCTGGCGCTCGACCGGCATATCGCCGGCGCGCTGATCGGCCCCTCCAGCTACTTCATGAAATCGCCGCCGCAACAATTCACCGACGACGAAGCGCGCCAGCGTACCCTGGAATTCATCGCGGGCTCGTCGCGCACGGAGCACTGACGTGTGCACCATTCTTCTTGTGCGTCATGCCGAGCATACACTGACGGGGCACACGCTGGTGGGCCACGACGATGCAGCGGTGCATCTTTCCAAGCGGGGAAAGGAGCAGGCGCGGGCCTTGGCAGAGTCGCTGTTGGATCGTGACATCGATTGCATCCAGTCGAGCCCGCGGGTGCGTTGCCTCGAAACTGCCGCGCCGCTTGCGGATGCCCTTGGGCTGCCGGTGCATGTGCATAATGCCCTAGACGAACTGGATTTCGGCAAATGGACCGGCTTGCGGTTTGAGGAGTTGCAAAAAGATTCGCGCTGGCAGGCTTGGAATGACAACCGGACCGGCACACGGGCGCCTCGCGGCGAGACGATGGCGGAAGCGCGGGCCCGCGTATTGCGGCATATGGAATTCATGGCTCTCCGCTACCGTACCGCCACTATTGCGATGTTCACGCATGCGGAAATCATTCGCGCGGTGAAGCTGCATCGGGCGGGGCTTTCGGCGAACGCGTGGCCGTCGGTGGACGTGCCGCTCGCAAGCATCGCTACGGTCGAAATCCGCCCGACGCCGCTTCCCGAAAGCGTGTTCGAGGCCGCCGCGTCATGAAGCTTGTCGTCTTCGGGCTGACGATCAGTTCCTCCTGGGGCAACGGACATGCCACTTTGTGGCGCGGCCTCAGTCGCGCGCTGGCGGAAGAGGGGCACCGCGTCGTCTTCTTCGAGCGGGATGTGCCTTGGTACGCCGGCGCCCGGGACTATTGGGAAATCCCGGGCGGCAGGCTCGTTCTTTACCGGAACTGGGCGGATGCGCGCGCCGACGCCAAAGCGGAGCTCGACGGTGCAGACGCGGCGATGGTCACGTCCTATTGCCCTGATGCATTGGCCGCGGGCGATCTGATCTTCGATGCGCCGGCCCTGCACGTTTTTTACGATCTCGATACGCCGGTCACCCTGGGACGGCTGATGCGCGGCGAAGAGGTGGAATACATCGGCGCACGCGGGCTCGCCGATTTCGATCTGGTGCTGAGTTACACGGGAGGCAAAGGACTCGATCTGCTGCGCGATGAGCTTGGCGCCCGCAACATCGCGCCGCTGTACGGGCATGTCGATCCGGCCGTGCACCGCCCGGTAACATCAAGCGAGCAATACCGAAGCGATCTTTCGTATCTTGGCACCTACGCAGCCGACCGCCAGTTCGCGCTGGAAACGCTGTTCGTGGAGCCGGCCCGGTCCCGCCCCGATCTGCGCTTCATCATCGGCGGCGCGCAATATCCGCAAAGCTTTCCCTGGAGCGATAACATCTTCTTCGTGCGGCATCTGCCGCCGGGCGAGCACCCCGCCTTCTTTTCCTCGTCGCGGCTAACGCTCAACATCACGCGCCGCGATATGGCCGAGATGGGCTGGTGCCCCTCCGGCCGGCTGTTCGAAGCTGCCGCCTGCGGCACCCCGCTGATCAGCGACAGCTGGCAGGGATTGGACTCGTTCTTCGAACCTGGGATGGAGCTCGTGCTGGCCTCCAGTGCGAATGACGTGCAGGCCGCGCTTGAACGCAGCGATGCGGAGCTTCGGCACATGGCGCGACAGGCGCGCGAGCGTGTGCTGGCTGAACACACCTCCCTCCATCGCGCGCGCGCGTTGCTGGACCTGATGCAGACGGCGCGCGCCGGCGCATCGGCCGGCATCCGCAGCGAAGCGAGGGCGGCATGAGCTGGGGGATCATTCCGGCTGCGGGGCGCGGCAGCCGGCTTCAGCCGCTGGCGTTCTCGAAAGAACTGCTGCCGGTCGGCAGCCGCGTCAGCGGCGGCAACGAGCAGCCGCGCGCCGTCAGCGAATACCTGCTGGAGCGCATGTTGCTGGGCGGCGTGGACAAGCTCTGTTTCGTGATCGGTCCCGGCAAGTCCGACATTCTGGAATACTACGGCGGGAGCTACCGCGACGCGGCAATCGCCTACGTCGTGCAGCCCGGCGCGGGCGGGCTTTGCGATGCGGTGTTCCGTGCCTGCCCCTTCCTGGCGGCGCATGAACCGGTGATCGTGGGATTACCGGATACCGTGTGGTTTCCCGAGAGCGCATTGGCCTCGCTGCCGGACGATACGCTCTCCTTCCTGCTGTTCCCGGTCGATGAGCCGCAGTTTTTCGACGCGGTGGTGATGGATCGCACGGGGCGCGTACAGGAGATTCAGGTGAAGCAGCAGGACGCGGCGTCCCATTGGATCTGGGGCGCATTCAAGATGCCCGGCTACATTCTCTGCGAACTGGAACGGCTGTGGCTCGCGCGCGACAAGCGCGACGAATATATCGGCACCTTGGTGAACGCCTGGCTGGAGCAGGGCGGCGAAGCTGTGGGAGTGAAGGCCGGTACGGCTTATGTCGATGTCGGAACGCTCAACGGCTATCGCGCGGCGATGTCGTTGCTGCAGGCCGCACCTGCAGAAGCACCGCCGCACGCCGGGCTCAGTCTGGTGCAGGCGAGGGTGGCGTGAGCGCGCTGTCGCCGGCAGAGATTCGCGATCACGTGCAGAAACTGGGACCGTGGTTCCACAATCTGGACCTCAACGGCGTTCCTACCGCGCCCGAGCACTTCCTGGGGGATTATCCCGCGGTGAAATGGCGGCGTTTTGCCGATGCGATTCCGCGCGACCTCACCGGAAAGAGCGTGCTCGATGTCGGCTGCAACGCCGGCTTCTATTCCATGGAGATGAAACGGCGGGGGGCGGCGCGCGTACTCGGCGTCGATTTTGACGAGGATTACCTGCATCAGGCCCGCTTTGCCGCCGAAGTGAACGGGCTCGACATCGAATTTCGTTCGCTATCGGTTTACGACATCGGCGCCCTGGGAGAGCGCTTCGATGTCGTCCTGTTTCTCGGGGTGCTTTATCATCTTCGGCATCCCCTGCTCGCGCTGGATCTGATCCGCGAACATGCCGTGCGCGAGCTGCTGGTGTTCCAGTCGATGCAGCGCGGCAGCGCCGAGGTTGGCGAGTTCGCGGAGGACTATGATTTCTGGGACAAAGACGCGTTCGACAGTCCCGAATTCCCCAAGATGCATTTTATCGAGCACCGCTATGCGGGGGATCCCACCAACTGGTGGGTGCCGAACCGCGCCGGCACCGAAGCGATGCTGCGCAGCGCCGGCTTCGAAATTCTCAACCATCCGGAGGACGAGGTTTACCTCTGCCGCCCTGTCGATCCGCCGGCCGGTTTCGGCGCCGTTTATCCCGCTGGGGAGCGCCGCCGATGATCGAAGCGGCGATGATCTGGAACGAGCCCAACAACAAGTCTCATTGGGACCCCGAGATCGATCCCGAGTGGTCGCGCTTTGCGGAAATGTGCAACCTCGCCGGCGAGGCGATCGCCGCTGAGCAGGCGGGCCTTGCGCGCGTGCTGGGCGGCATGTCGCCGATCGATCCGCTGTTCGTGCGAAACCTCGAAGCCAAAGGCGTGCTCGACAACATCGACGTGGTGGCGGTGCACGGATTTCCGCTCGACTGGAACCTCTGGCAAATCGACGAGTGGCCGGGCAAAGTCGACGAAATCCGCGCGGCGACCGATCTGCCGGTCTGGGTCACGGAGGTTGGCGTTTCCAGCTTCGGCGCGGAGGAGGTGCAGGCGTGGGGACTCCAGCGCACCGCCGCGCTACTGCACGGCAAAGCCCCGCGCATTCACTGGTACAGCCTCTACGATCTGCCGCAGGAATGGGGTGCCACCACCCGTCACAAGGAGGCGGAGGGTTCCTCGTATTACCGGCACTTCTACATGGGTATTTTGCGCGCGGACGGCACGCCCAAGAAATCATTGCCGGTCTTTGCGGAGCTCACGCCTGCCATGGGCCTCTGCCAGTGGTTTCATTTCGAAGATCCGCGGCTCGATGAAGCGGTGCACTGGATGCGGCGGCTTGGCGTTCGGCACCTGCGCACCGGGCTTTCGTGGGCGGACAGTTTTCGGCCCAATGCGCTGTCCTGGTTCGACCGCCAGATGGACGCGCTCGCCGAATTCGACGTCACGCTCACCTTCTGCTTCACCCCGGAGCATCGCGGGATCGCCCCGCATCACACCAGCGCGCCCCTGGTGCCGCAGGAGTTCGCCGATTTTTGCAGCAGCATGATCCGCCGCTATGCGCATCTCTGCGAACCATCTGAAAGGCGGCTTGCCGCTGCGAGCTGAGTTGCCCATGCCGTTGCGCGCCGATTCGCTGCACGAGTTCTTGCCAAGCGTCGCCGCGCCAGAACGCCCGCCGATTGACGGCAGCCGTGTCGCGGTGGTCGTCGCTCATCCCGATGACGAGACTATCGGTTGCGGAGCGTTGCTGCAGCGTCTTTCGGGGGTGCATGTGGTGGTGGTTACCGATGGCGCTCCTCGCGATCTGCAGGATGCGCATTGGCACGGGTTCGAAACGGCAGAGGATTATGCCGCGGCGCGCAGCCGCGAACTGCACAACGTCATGCAGGTCGCGGACGTGCGGCAGATTATTCAATTCGGCGTGCCCGACCAGCAGGCCGTCTTGAATCTGGCTCAGATCACCCAGCGGCTGCAGCGGATATTGGCGGACCGCCGAACCAGAATTGTTCTCACGCACGCCTACGAAGGCGGCCATCCCGATCACGATGCGGTTGCGTTCTGCGTGCATCAGGCAGTGCGGCGCGCGCCTCCGCTCGGCATAGTGGAAGTGCCGCTCTATCGCGCGACCGAAACCGGCGCAGTGCATCAGTCCTTCGCGTCCGCAGCGGGCATTGAGCCGGTGGTCACGGACCTCACGGCGGAGGAGCAGCGGCACAAGCGCGAGATGGTCGCTAAGTACGTGACGCAGACGGACGTGCTGGCCGGTTTCTCGCTTGCAGCGGAGGTCTTCCGCATCGCGCCGCACTACGATTTCACGAAGCCGCCGAATGGCGGCCGCGTGCTTTACGATCGGGAGAGGTGGGGCATCGACAGCAAGGCTTGGCTGCGGCACGCGCACGAGGTGCTGGCGCAGGAAGGTGCGCTGTGCGGCTGACGGTGCTCAATGTGGCGTATCCTTTGGCGCCGGTTTCTCCCCAAACTGCCGGTGGCGCGGAACAGGTATTGTTGCAGCTGGATCGCGCGCTTGTGGAACGCGGTCATCGCTCGCTCGTCGTGGCCTGCGAAGGCTCGAACGTCGCCGGAACGCTTGTCGCCACGCCCAAACCGCCCCGCCTCCTGGATGAGACGGTAAAACGGGCGGCACAGCAGCACCTCGCGCGCGCCATCGTGGCGGCGATGCGCCAGCACCGCATCGATGTCGTGCATCTGCACGGCATCGATTTTCATACCTGTCTGCCGCCGCCCGGCCCGCCTGTGCTTGTCACCTTGCATCTTCCGCTGGAGTGGTATCCGCCCGCAGCGCTGCGGCCGGACCGCCCGAATACCTCTCTGCACTGCGTGTCGTCGGCGCAGCATCGGACCGCGCCGCCGGACGTCCGCCTGCTTCCGCCGATCGAAAACGGCGTTGAAGTTGCGGATGCGCCGCTTCCAAAAAAGCGCAACTTTGCCCTGTTTCTCGGGCGGATATGTCCGGAGAAGGGGGTGCATCTCGCCATCGAAGCGGCAGAGCGGGCGCAAGTGCCGTTGCTGATTGCCGGCGAGACGTTCGGCTATCCCGAACACATCCGCTACTTCGAAACCCAGATCGCGCCGAAGCTCGGCCGACATTGCCGGTTTGTCGGGGCGGTGGGTCCACGCCGCAAGTCCGCGCTGCTGGCGCAAGCCCGCTGCGTGCTCCTGCCGTCGCTCGCCGAAGAAACCAGTTCGCTGGTGGCCCGCGAGGCCATGGCGGCTGGCACGCCGCCCATTGCCTTCCCCAACGGGGCTATGGCCGACGTCATCGCGCATGGCCGCACCGGCTTTCTGGCGCGCGATGTCGAAGAGATGGCGCAGGCTATGGCGCAAGCCGATCGCATCGATCCGGAAGTGTGCTGCGCCGAAACTCGTCGACGCTTCCCGCGTGCGAAAATGCTGGACGCCTATCTCTCGCTTTATGCATCCCTGGCGCAGGCGCCGGTCCGCGAGGCGGCCGCGTGACACGCGCAATTGAAATTGCGGACTCGCTGGATGCTGCCACGGCGCTGCTGCCGGAGTGGCGAGCGCTGTGGCTTGCCTCCAAGGCTGCCACGCCGTTCCAGTCGCCGCATTGGCTGCTCGCCTGGTGGGAGGCGTTCGCGCCCGGTGACTTGCGCATGATCGCGGTTCGCCAGGGTGGCCGGCTTGTGGGTCTGGCGCCGCTCTATCGCGAGGAGGGGCAATATGGTCCGCGCCTGCTGCCGCTGGGCATTTCGCTCAGCGACTACGTGGATGTACTGGTCGACGATGCCGACATGGAAGCGGCCGGTGCAGCCATCGCTTCCGCCTTCGCCGACCTGGAGGATATTGATTCGGTCGAGTGGGGCGAGCTGCAGCCGCATGCTGATGCTTTGCGCCTTGCCGCGCCGTTCGGATGGGAAACTTTTACGCAAGCGGGCAGCACCTGTCCGGTCGCGACCCTGCCGCCCGAACTGGCGCAGCTGCCGCATCTGCTGTCCCCCTCGCGGCGGCGCCACCTGACGACCGCGCGCAATCGCGCGCGACGGCGCGGCGAGGTGAACATCATTGGCGCGGACGCGGATAAGGCGCCCGTGCTGCTGTCCGAGGTGGTTCGGCTGCACACCGCCGCGTGGCAGGCGCGCGGTGAGCCGGGGGTCTTCTCGGATCGCCGCGTTGCCGAGTTTCATCGGGCGGCGCTGCCAGCCCTCATGCGCGAAGGCATCGTGCGGCTGTATGCACTGACCGTCGCCAGCGCCGTAGCGGCAGTCTACTACGGCTTCCAGCACCGCAATCGTGCCTACGCTTACCTCAGCGGCTACGATCCGGAGTTTGCTTTCGAAAGCCCCGGCGCGCTGCTGCTGGCCCATGCGATGGAACAGGCCATCCAGGAAGGCGCGGAGGAATTCCATTTTCTTCGCGGGCGCGAAGCCTACAAATACGAGTGGGGCGGCAAGGATCGTGTCAATGTGCGCCTTACGTTTGTGCGCAGGGCAGAAAGACGCGCCTGTGGCTGAGACCCCCGTTGCTCCCGATCTGCTCGCGCCGGTGATCGCCTGCATCGAGGGGCGGCTGCCTGCACCCGTCGCGCTGATGCAGCTCGCTTCCGCCGCGCCGGACGCAGAAGCAATCGACAGCAGCCTGCGGGAAGCATCCCGGCATGCTTCTGGCAGCGGCATCAAACCATTGGAGGAGCTGCACGCCCTTCGTCTTCGCGCGGCGGACAAGTTGGAGCGGATGAGAGACATCGTGAGCGTGGCCAGGCGGGCGCACAGCGGCGAGCACGATTGGGCGCGCACTTTCGACGAAGCGGCCCGCATTTCGCCGGAAGCAAGCGTGGCGCTTTATAGCCTCGGCGAGCCGGAGCTTCTTCAGCGGCAGACCGAAGAACTCGTCAGCCGAATGGCGGAATGGGGATTGCTGCAGGACGAGTTTCAGGTGCTCGATTTCGGCTGCGGCATCGGCCGGATCGCGACAGCCATCGCGCCGCGGGTTGCCGGTGTGGTTGGCGTGGACATTTCCCCCGAGATGGTTCGCCTCGCGCGTGAGCGGACGGCCTCGCTTGGGAATATCGCGATAGCGGAGGCCTCAGCCGGCACGCTCGGAACATTTGCTGACGCAAGTTTCGATGCGGTCTTCGCCATCGACAGTGTTCCCTACGTGGTCGCTTCCGGCCTAGCTGAATTCTGCTTCCGGGACACAGCGCGTGTGCTCAAGCCCGATGGACTTCTCCTGATCATGAATTATTCCTACCGCGGCGATCTCAGCCTCGACCGGGCGGAGCTGCAGCATCTCGTAGACCGTTACGGCTTTGACATTGAGCGGAACGGCACATCCGATTTGTCCCTGTGGGATGGGTGCGCGTTTCTGCTGCGCAAGAGGTGATGGCAATGGCGCGCGCGTTTCTCATCGTTCTGGATTCGGTGGGTATCGGCTCGGCGCCGGATGCGGCGCGCTATGGCGATGAAGGCGCCGATACGGTCGGCCACATTGCCGAAGCGTGCGCTGCGCGGCAGGCGGATTGCGGGGGTGTCCGGCAGAGCGCTCTGCGGCTTCCCAATCTTGTACGGCTCGGGCTGGGCGAGTCCTGCCGGCTCGCCACCGGCCGCGTGCCGCCGGGACTGGAAACAACGGCGCCGCCGGACGGGCTGTTCGCCTGCGCCGCCGAAGTATCCGCCGGCAAGGACACGCCCTCCGGCCATTGGGAAATTGCCGGCACGCCGGTGCCGGAAGACTGGCACTATTTTCCCGAGACGGTGCCCGCCTTTCCCCCCGCCTTGATCGCGGAGTTCTGCCGCCGTGCGGAGCTGCCCGGCATTCTGGGCGATTGCCACGCCTCCGGGACGGAAATCATCGCGCGTCTGGGGGAAGAGCACATCCGTAGCGGAAAGCCGATCTGCTACACCTCCGCCGACAGCGTGTTTCAGATCGCGGCGCACGAACAACATTTCGGACTTGAGCGCCTATATGAGATTTGCGCCGTGGCGCGCGAACTGCTCGATCCGTTGCGCGTGGGGCGGGTGATCGCCCGGCCTTTCATCGGCACGGCGGAACATGGCTTTACGCGCACCGCCAATCGGCACGACTACACAATGCCGCCGCCGGCAGGCACGATTCTCTCATCGGCCGCAAAATGCGGCCGCGAAATCGTTTCGATCGGCAAAATCGCCGACATCTTCGCCCATGTCAGCACCGGGCGCGCCATCAAGGCCGCCGACAACGGCGAGGGCATGGATCGCGTGCTGGAAACAGCCGCCTCTCTGCCCGAGGGCGGCCTGGCATTTGCCAATCTCAATGACTTTGACACGCTGTACGGTCATCGGCGCCACGTCGTCGGCTATGCCGCCGCACTGGAAACCTTCGATGCGCGGATTCCGGAGCTGGAGGCGCGGCTACGACGCCACGATCTGGTGATCGTCACAGCGGACCACGGATGCGATCCCACCTGGCGTGGCACCGATCACACGCGAGAATTCATTCCCGTGCTGGCGTTCGGCCCCTCAATTCCGGCGCGCAATGCCGGCATTCGCCACACCTTCAGCGATATCGGCGCGACAATCGCACGCCACCTGCGACTCACTACCCTTTCGAGTGCAACGCCGCTCTGGAGCTAAGGAAAGCGAGGCTAATCCTCGCTGTCGTCCTCTTCGTCGGCGTCTTCGGCGCGGCTGCGATCCACAAATTTGTGAAAGCGGCTCGTCTTTCCGCCGGCCGTTTTCTCCTGAAACAGGAAGGCAAGATCGGCATCTTCGAATTTGTCGAAGAAATCCTCCCAGGAGATCTTTTCGAGACCCTCATCGGCGGGATCGAAATCCAGCCGCAGGATGCCCGCTTCATCGCCGCTTTCGGTGTCTTTCACCGTAGCAGGGTGACCGCCGCGGGATTCCGCCCAGCGCCGGATCTTGTCGTGATCGACCGTGACCTGTGCCCGTGCCATCGCAAACCTCCACTGCTCACGCGCCCGCAGCGCGCGCCACACCGATGGAAACGATCTTGTCGCGCGGAAGTGCCTCGGCCGCGCGAAGTTTGCCTGCTCCAGATGCCGTCAGCTGCTGGCGGAAATGCGCGATCATGCGTGTGAGGCCCTGCTCCAGCGGCGTGGTGGGCTTCCAGCCAAGCACGGCCGCCGCGCGCGCGATGTTCGGCCGCCGTCGCCTGGGGTCGTCCGCCGGCAGGGGTTTGAAGACAATATGCGGCTTCTGCCGCAGCAGGGCCGCCACGCGATGCGCCACGTCGATCACCTTCAATTCTTCCGGATTGCCCAGGTTTATCGGGCCGGTGACGTTCGGCGGCGACTCCATCAGCCGGATCAGGCCGTCGATCAGATCGTCCACATAGCAGAAGGAGCGCGTCTGGGAGCCGTCGCCATAAACGGTCATCGGCTGCTCCAGCAGCGCCTGCGTGATGAAGTTGGAGAGAATCCGCCCGTCGCTCTCCTGCATGCGCGGTCCGTAGGTGTTGAAGATTCGCGCCACCTTGATCGGCTGATCGTACAGCCGCCAGGCGTCGAACAGCAGGGCTTCGGCGCAGCGCTTGCCTTCGTCGTAGCAGGCGCGTGGGCCCGTGCAGTTGACATTGCCCCAGTCCTCTTCCCGCTGCTCCGCATTGATGGGGTCGCCGTAGACCTCGCTGGTGGAGGCCTGCAGCAGCCGGGCCCTTTTTGCCTTGGCGACATCGAGCAGATTTGCCACCCCGACAACGTTCGTCATCACCGTGTAGCGTGGATCCCGCTGATAATGGGGCGGCGAGGCCGGGCAGGCGAGGTTGTAAATTTCATCGATCTGCGCGCCTGTCGAGAACGGCTTGGTAATGTCGTGTTCCAGGAAGCGAAAACGCGGGTGGGAAAACAGATGCGAAATATTGGCACGCCGCCCGGTGCGAAAATTGTCCAGGCAGATCACGCTATGGCCGCGTGCCACCAGGCGCTCGCAGAGGTGCGAGCCCAGGAACCCAGCCCCGCCGGCAATCAGGATGCGCTTCATGGCGACTATCCAACTCCTTTCATGAGGTAACGAGCGCCCTTCGTTGCAGACGATGCGAATGGTGTGCGTCCGCGCTCAGGGACAGCAGGGCCTCAAGCTCCTGGGCCCGATGCGCGGCGGTGTGTTCGGCCAGCACGCGGCGGCGCGCTGCCACTGCAATGCTTTTGCGCTGCTCCGGCGTGAGCTCGGCCAGCAGCGCAGAAATCTCGTCGGCAGAGTCGGCCAGCAGAATTTCGCGGCCCGGCGTGAAGATGGTTTCGAGTCCCGGCCAGTTGTCGGTGACAATGGGAACGCCGCAGGCGGCCGCCTCGAACAGCCGCACACTGGGGGAATAACCGAGCGCGCGCATGTCGCTGCGCGTGAGGTTCAGGGTGAAATTTTGCGCGCAGTAGAATTCCGGATGGGCGGCGGGCGGCAAATGCGGGATGTGCTCCACATTGTCCGGCCATGCTGTCTCGGCCGGATACTGCGCGCCGGCAACGACAAAGCATTCCTCGGGACTCTGGCGCGCCGCGGTGAACAGCGTGCGCTCCAGTCCCGGCTGCCGGTCTTCCGAGTAGGTGCCGAGATACCCGAACAGCCATTTCCGCGGCGTGACTACAGGGGCATGGACCTCCGGATCGACCGAGCAGTAAAGCGCCGCCGCCCGTGGACTGCCCATGTTCTCCAGCTGCTGCAGCGCCGGCCCGCCGGTAAATGACAGATAGAGTTCATATTTGCCGACCAGTTCGGGCGAGAGGTATTCGCAATCGCCGCGCTCCAGCTTCGCAAGCGTCACCGCCGTGTCGATATCGTAAAAGGCGATCGGCCCGTTCGCGCGGGCAATCGCCCACTCGCCGACGGCAATGCCGTCCGGCACGTAGGAGCCGACGATCACCGCATCGGCATCGGCCACGGGGCGGCCGAAACGCGTGAAAAGCTCATCGAGGCTTTCGTAGAGGGCAATGCGCGCGAAGGGCGATTGGGGGTGGTCGCGGTGTTCGCCGTACCAAGGCACGTCCCGCTCCAGGAAGGTGATGCGATGGCCGCGCTGCGCCAGCGCCTTCACCAGCGCGCGATACGTGGTGGCGTGTCCATTGCCCCAGGAGGAGGTGATGGTGAGGCCGAGAATAACGATATTGGCCATCACACCGCCTCCCTGAGCGCAGTGCGGCCTTCGAGTGCGGCTTCCACCTGTGCCGCACGCAGCGCGTAGGTGTGCTCGGCGAGGACGCGGTGCTTGGCGGCGTCTCCGATCCGCCGTGCGGTCGCTTCATCCAGCGCCGTGAGGTGGCGGGCGACATCGTCGCCGTTGTCCGCCAGAAGAATTTGGGTTCCTGGTTCGAGGAATTTCTCTATGCCGACCCAGGCGTCGCTCACGATGCAGGCGCCCGCGCCTGCCGCTTCGAAGATTCGCGTTGCCGGCGAGGCGCCGTAGCGCGCCATGCTTTCCCGATTGACATTCAGCACGGCGCGCGGGGTGCAGTTGAAGGCGTTGTGATCTCGCGTGTAGACGTGGCCGGCATCGACCACGTTGCTCGGCATCGGCTTGTCGTGCCAGCCGTTGCCGCCGATCAGAAATCGCCGTTCGGGCAACGACGCGGCCGGCCTCAGGAAAAACTCTTCCACCCTCGCTTCGCGATCCGGGAGCCGATTGCCGAGGAATGCGAGGTCGGCTTCGAAGCGCGGCTCCGGCGGAACCGGATGGTGCGTCGCCGGATCCACGGCATTGTAGATCGGCACGCATTCCTGGGCGCAGAACCCAAGATAAGCGCGCACCACCGCATCCCCGCCGCCGTAGGTGAAGACCGCGTCGTAGCGGGGGATGAGGGGGCGCAGGTGATCGCTCGCATTCCCGGCCATGCGGTCAAGGGTGGCGGGTGCATCCACATCCCAGAACAGCACCGTCTGATGAGCGCCGCGCTGCGCCAGAACCGCCGTTTCCAGCTCGGCGTCGAGCACGCCGACGCCGCTGAACTTCACCACCACGTCGGCATCGGAAGCGCGAGTCAGAGCCTGGTCCATTCCCGCCGTCTCAGGTCTGTAGACGAAGACATCTGCCCAATCGGGGTCGTCGAGATCGCGATGCTGCTGGCGGTTGAAGGCATCGGGCTCGCAAAACAGGATGCTGTGTCCGCGATCAGCCAATCCCTTCAGCAGGCCGCGGTAATACGTGGCCGCACCGTTCCAGTAGGCGGAAACGAGGCTTGAGCCGAAGAAGGCGAAGCGCATCAGGCTGCCTGCCTTTCCGGCGCGGCGTTCAGCGAAGCGCAAATGTCGAGAAGCTGGGCGGCGCGATGATCGCAGGTGTGCCGCGCGGCGATGGCGGCAAGCCCGTTTCGCGCCAGTTCCTCGCGGAGGCCTGTATCCTGCAGGATGGCGGACATCTGCGCGCGCATCTCGTTGCCATCGCCCGCGGTGAGATAGCAGTCGGGCGGAAAGAGAGTTTCACTGTCCTCCCACGGCGCGGAGATCAGGGGAATGCCGCAGGCCAGCGCCTCGAAAACGCGAATGGTGGGAATGCCCGACAGCGCGCGCGCGTAAGGACCGCGCGGCACATGCACGGTGAAAGCGGCCTTCGCGAACGCCAGCGGTGCTTCGTGGTTTGGAAGCCATCCGCGATATTCGACCCTGCGGGATTTGAGGTCCTCCACCACCGCGTCTGGATAGCGCACGCCATAGAGAACAGCGTGCAGATTCAAGCTCTGCGCCGGTTCGACCAGGAGTTCGCGAAGCTCGGCGGAGCGTTCCTCATCGCCCCAATTGCCGATCCACACCACATCGCATTCGCGCGTGGCGCCAGGCGGATAGAACGTGCGGGTGTCCGCCGCTTCGTGGAAGGCCCAGACATGTTTTGCCCAGCCGCGCGCGCGATAAATTTCGGCGATGCTTTCGCCGAAAGCGAGCACGCCATCGTAGCCCGAGAGATCGAACCGGCGCATCTCCTCCGGCGCGGTGGCGGCGCGATGGTGCGTGTCGTGGAAGAGCAGGCTGAAGGCAGCCCCGCGCGCGCGCTTCTGTCCCAGCGCGTTGACCAGCGCGGGATCGTTCCACTCGTGAACGATGACGAGATCCGCGCCGTCGGTGAGGCGATCGAGATCAGGCTGTGCCGGATCGTACTTTTCGACCTTTAGGGTCGGGAACGTGGCGCGGAATGAGGCCAGGGCTGCCGGCCCATGATCCTGCAAGAGGTTTGTTTCGCTCCAGCTGCCGCGCGGCTCGCAGTAAAGCATCTCTTGGCCTTGCGCCTGCAGCGAAAGCCCCAGGCCGCGCAGAAAATGGGCGTTGCCGTTGTTCCAGCAGGAGGCAATGGCGTGCACGAAAGACACGATCTTCATGCCGCCGCCTCCACAATCTGCGGAGCGCGCGCTGCGAGCATGGACTGATATGCGCTGAAGTAGCTTTCGCCCATCTGCGCGGCGGAGTAGCGTTGGCCGCGCTCGCGCGCCGCTGCGCCCTTCACGGAGGCGAGTCGCGGGTTATCGATGAGTGTGTTGAGCGCGTCGCGCCAGCCGTCCTCATCGTCTGGATCGACGAAGTTGGCCACGCCGTCCCATAGCTCGCGCATCGTGGGCACATCGCTCAGCACCAGCGCGCAGCCCGAGAGCGCGGCCTCCAGGATTGTCAGCCCAAACGGCTCGTAGCGGGCCGGCGATGCAAACACGGCGGCCCGCCGCATTTGCGCGGCCATTTCCCTGCGACTCAGACGTCCGAGAAATCGCAGACCGCCCAACTCCGTGCTGTTGCCATCGGGGGAAAAATCGTCGCCCGCCACGAACACGGGCGCCTGAACACCTCCCGCTATCCGGCAGAGCAGGCCGATATTCTTGGCTTCATCCCACAACCGGCCGGCCGCCAGCACCACGTTTTCTTTCGGGCCGGGCTCGAAGAAGGAGCTGTCGCAGCCGTTCCAGATTGTGCGGGCGGATTTTGCTCTTCCGTGGAGAGCCTGGAACTGGTTCAGAAATGCCTGCGTCGGAGCAGTCAGCATGTCTGCCGCGCGGACGCCGTCCGACACCCAGTTGAGGTACCGCCACCATTCGATGGGGAGAGGATCGCGCCGGCAGGTCCGCCACCACGACGGGACACAGGAATGCGCCGTGAGGACCACCGGCGCATCGAATGGCAGCGCGGCGTGGTAGTAGCCGTTGACGTGAACGAAATCGGGGCGAACCTCGCGCGCGAGCTGCAGCAGCGCCTTGCCGGACTCGACCACATCCGCCTGGCAATCCTGCATCCATTCGAGGCGGTAACCGGTGCTCAACAGCCGTACATTCGGCTGCGCGTGTGCTTCCTCCAGCTGCGCCTCATCGGGCGGGCGCCCCATTGTGAAGAGGGTGATCTCCACATCGTGCTTCGCCAGTGCGGCGCTGAGCTCAATGGCGAATGTCCAGACACCGCCGACCGTGTCCGCTGTCATCAACACGCGATGTGGAGCAGGCGGGCTCATGCGGCACGCGTCTGCTCAAGCTGCGCCAGCGGATAGGGCTGCGCTTCCTGGATATCGCTGAACGCGCCGTAGCGGCCGAGGTAGTAATCGACGGCGCGTTCCCAGGCGCCGTCGTCCGGAACGCCCCAAAGCTTCCGGTAATCCGGCGAGCCGGGATACGGGAACAGCGGCACGGGATCGTTGGCCCAGACACCGTGGCTGCGCAGGCGGCCGCGCCAGCGCTCCACCAGTCCCTCGTCATCATCCGGCATTTCGATCAGGTTCGCCTGCACGAACGGCACGTGCTCCCGCGCCAGGATGAGGCGCTCGGCCAGTTCATCGGTCGACATTCGGCAGAGCTTGGCGAGCGCGTCGCGGCCTTCGCGCGTCAGGCTTTCGACGCCTGCTTCGATGGAGACACACCCCGCCTCGCCCAGCAGCCGGATCATGTCCGGCTTCCAGAGGTCGATGCGTGTCTGAACGCCAAACTTCAGCCCGCGACCGAGCAACGCCTCCAGCAGCGGACGATTGGGCAGGAATATCTCGTCGATGAAGTAGATGTAGTGCGCGCCCTGCGCGAGCAGCCCCTCGATCTCGGCCAGCAGGTTGGTGAGGTCGCGGCGGCGATAGCCGTCGCGAAAATTCTCCTTGGCGCAGAATGTGCAATGATACGGACAGCCGCGAGACGCTTCCACTTCCGCGCCGGGACCATCCGGCGGCGCATCGAAGCGGTGGTGGTGATGATGGTGGCGCGCGATCCACTCCGCGCCCCAGCGCAGCGGCGGCAGGTTGACGAATTCCGTCGCGCGTGGCCCGCGATACACCTGGATATCGCTTCCGTCGCGCGCGGCGGTTCCGGCGATTTGCCGGCTGCCATTTGCGATCTCGACCAGGGCCTCTTCGCACTCGCCCTGCACGCCGATGTCGACGGCGAGCTTCTCCATCGTGGCGCGCGGCGTGGTGGACATGTGCGGCCCCACCGCAACCTTCAGGCCGGGCACATCTGAGAGCGCCGCAAGCAGGTGCTGCGGCACGCGCACTTCCGGCGGCGCGCACCGCCAGAACAGATAGCTCGGTGCGGTGGTAATCACCGTCATCTCGGGCGCGTAGGCGCGAACCTGTCCCGCCAATTCGTCCATGCGCAGGCCAAAGAGGTGCCCATCGAAAATTTCGGCCTCGTGCCCCGCCCCTTCCAGCAGCACTTTCGCGCTGCCATATTCGAGCGGCAGATGCGGCTCGCGGCAGCCGAAATAGATGCTGTGCTCGAAGGTCCAGGGCGGATTGACCAGAGCGACCTTCATGCCACCGCCTCGCGCCGCTGCTCGCGCGCCGCGCCATGCTGCACCAGCCAATCGCGCAGGCGCGTGAGTCCGGTGCGCACGTCGACCTCCGCGCGCCAGCCAAGGGCTGCTTCGATGGCACTGGTGTCGGAGACGTACCAGGGCTGATCGCCGGGGCGCCAATCGTGGAATGAAACGGACGGTCCGCGATCGTCCATCCGCTCGATGTGTCTCAGAAGCTCCCGCAAACTGAGCGTGTTTTCCGGGCCGCCACCGAGATTGAAGACCCGGCCGGAAACGGCATCGATGTTGTCCAGCGCCAGCAGCCACGCACGCACCGCATCCTCCGCGTAAAGAACATCGCGGACCTGGTAGCCGTCCCCATAAATGGAAATGGGATCGCCGTTCAGCGCCGAGATGACGAAATGCGCCACCCAGCCCTGATCCTCCGTTCCGAACTGATGCGGCCCGTAAAGACAGCTCATGCGGAAGACGGCTGTCTTCAAACCGTAAATGCGCGCGTAATCCAGCACGTACTGGTCGGCGGAGCCTTTGGAACAGCCGTAGGGACTGTAAAGAGACAGCGGCGTCGCTTCGTCGAAGCCGGAGGCGATTTCAGGGTCGCGCGGTACATAGCGCAGTCCTTCACGCGCCAACGCGTCGAGTGAAATGAGCTTGCCGTAAACTTTGTTGGTGGAGGCAAACAGGACGGGCGCCTCGGGCGCGTACCGCCGCACGCCTTCCAGCACGTTCAGGGTGCCGCGCGCATTGACCTCGAAGTCTTCGACCGGATTTTCCACGCTGGTGGTCACCGCCACCTGCGCCGCCAGATGAATTACGGCACGCGCGCCGCGCATGGCCTCGTTCACCGCCTCTGTATCCCGCACGTCACCGACCCGCAGCGACAGCCGGTCGCCATGGTGCTGCTGGAGCCAGGCCACATTCTCCCGCACATGCAGGCGCGAGAGATTGTCGAACAGAAGAACCTGATCGCCGCGCTCCGCCAGCGCCTTGGCGATGTTCGTGCCCAGGAATCCCGCGCCGCCGGCGATCACGATGTGCCCCTCGCGACGCATGGGCGTGGGGTCGATCATGCGACCAAGCCCCTGCGGGAGAGTTCCGCTGTCGCCTGCTCCACGCTGTCGGTGGCGATCTGCTCTTTCAGCCACTCCACCAGTTCGGCGATGCCGTCTTCGAACTTCACCTGGGGTTCGAAGCCCAGCAGCGTGCGCGCCAGGGTGATGTCGGAGACGCAGTGGCGAATATCGCCCGCGCGATATTTGCCGGTGATCTGCGGCGTCACATCGTTGCGGCCCATGGCGCGGGCGAGCGTTCGCGCCACATCCTGCACCGTGCGGCTTGCGCCGGAGCCCACATTGATCGCCAGCCCGGCGGCAGCATTGCTCTCCAGCGCCAGCCGGCAGGCGCGCGCCACATCGCGCACATGCACGAAATCGCGCCGCTGCAACCCGTCTTCGAAGACCATCGGCGGGCGGCCGTTCAGCAGGCGCGCGCCGAAGATCGCCAGCACGCCGGTGTACGGATTCGAAAGCGCCTGGTCAGGCCCATACACATTGAAGAAGCGCATCGCGGTGACATCACGGCCGTAGGCCTGACCCCAGATCAGGCACATCCGTTCCTGCGTGTATTTGTTCAGCGCGTACACCGAGGTGAGCGACGGATGCTTGGTTTCCGGCGTGGGAACCGGCTCCAGGATGTGACCGTCAGCGGTTTGCGGTTCCCATTCGCCGTCCTTGAGCTGCCCCAGGCTGCGGGGCGGCGGCTCGACGAGCGTGTCGCCCAATCGCGCAAGGCCTTCGCCGTAAATGCTCATGGAGGACGCGACCAGCAGCTTGGACGTGCCCGCTTCTGTCATTTCTTCCAGCAGGACCGCGGTGCCGAGTTCGTTTGCCTCCGTGTAGCGAGCCATCTCGTACATACTTTGCCCGACGCCGACCTTGGCGGCGAAGTGGCAGACCATCTGCACGCCGTTGAGCGCGCGCCGCACAGCGTCCCGGTCACACACATCACCATTGAGGAGCTCAATGTCTGGATCGAGATAGGAGGGTCGCTCCGCGCCGCCATGCACCTGCGGGTCCAGGGCGTCGAGCACACGGACGCTATAGCCCGCTCCCAACAGGTCTCTTGCGAGGTGAGAGCCGATGAATCCGGCTCCTCCTGTGATCAGGACATGGCTGGTCACGACCGCTCCTCCGGTGTGCGGAGAGAACGTCATATTGAAATGTTCGTTCCTGAATATTCCCGTCGTTTGATGGGTTTCGCCGGTGGGCGTTTTCATCCAGTCAAATGAGAGTCATCTGATGCAAATGGAACGGTGCAGAACGGCAAGCGCAGCTCCGCGCTGACGCCGGTCGGCGTGATCAGCGTTGAGCCGTGGTCTCCTGCACGCGCGGATCGTCCTTGTGCAGCTTCAGCGCCTCGAAGCGCAGACCGAGAGCTGTTTGCGCCCGGCCGATGACCACTCGCTCATCGTCTTCGCAGAGGCCGACATCCACGTCGCGATCCGGCAAGACCACGATGGCCCTTTTTCCGATCAGCACCACCAGCTCTGCGCCTTCGGCCGCGCTCTGCCGGATCCAGTTCTTGAAATACGAATAGAAAGGCTCCTTGCGCCAGGCATCCGGCCGCGACGGTTCCACCACCACCCTCAGCTTTATCCCCTCCAACGAGAGGACAAACTTGCAGCGGGACGGCTTCCATCTCTCGTCCAGCACCGGGCGCTGCAGCCACCCGCAGACGAAATTGCGGCATTCCTGCGGACGTGCTTCGTAGATCGCGCAACCGCCATTTGCGCAGTGCGTGCACCAAACGGTCGCGGGCTTGCCGATCGACTCCACGCCCAGCAGCTTGCAGCACAATGTGCATTCGCCGCATTCGCGCAGAGGTTGGGTGAGTTCGTGCATCGGCGGCATTTAACCGTCTTACCGGTTCCGGCAGCGAAAGCTCAACAAGCGATTGTCGTCTTGCCCGGAGTTGCGGGATGATCGCCGCCGGAACGGGGGATTCGCCATGCGCAAAATGGGGGTTGGGCGATCTGTTTTCGCCGCTAGCATGGTGCTGGCCGGCGCACTCAGCATCGCGTTCCGTGATTTCGCGCTGGTGTTCGGGCAGGTCCCGAAAACCGTCGCCGCCCACGATGCGCTGGCGATGGCATCCGGTGCGATCCTGCTGCTGGGCGGCATGGCACTGCTCGTGCCGTGGAGCGCACGCATTGCCGCACTCCTGCTCGCGCTCGTTCTGCTGCTCTTCCTGCTGCTGTTGCGCAGTCCCGGCGTGGTCATGCACCCGCTTGTGGAAACCTCGTGGTATGGCGCCGGCGAAACGCTGACCATGGCCGCCGGCGCCTGGACCGTTTTCTCGACGCTGCCGGCGCGCGGCGAACCGCTGGCGAGGGTCGGTAGCGCACGCGCCGGACAGATCGCGTTCGCGCTTGCGTTGATCCCGCTCGGGCTGGCGCACGTCTTCTACCTTGGGCAGACGGCCCCGCTGATTCCGCCGTGGCTGCCGTTCCATGTGCCGCTCGCCTATGCGACGGGCGCGGCGCACATCGCCGCCGGCTTGGGCATGCTGCTTGGTGTCGTGCCCCGACTGGCGGCGACCCTCGAAGCGGTGATGGTGAGCCTGTTCACTCTCATTATCTGGGTGCCGGCGGTGATCGCCGCGCCGAAGCCCGATGCCTGGACGGAGCTCGCCGTCTCGGCCGCCATCAGCGGCGCCGCCTGGGCAGTGGCGGAATCCTTTCGCGCCACGGCGCGGCATGGAAACGGGGGGCGGTTTCGCTGAACCGATAACTCAGTACAGCACCGACGGCAGCCAGGCGCCGGCGGGCTCGTTGTAGAGGCCGATGCTCATCAGGGTCATCGGCTGGGTGACGCGAAGCCCGCGCGCTAGGCACCAGCGCAGCAGCTCGCCATTGCGCGACGGCAGCAGGAAGCCCGGGCCGCCGAAGGCTTCCGCCGCCGCGATCAGCGCCTTCACGTCGTCGGTGGTTTCGCCCACCGTGTGGCCGAAGAAGGCCAGGTTGGTGGTGTAGCCGGTGATGCGGCCCTGCCGCTCCATCACCATGGCTGGCGCGCCGTTGGCGAACGCCATCGCGACTTCGTGCGCGCGATCGTGCCCGTGCACGCGGCGGCAGAGCGCGTTCGCGACCTCCGCATCGGACGGCGTGGCGGGGCGCACCGCGTAACCCTCGAAGCGCTCCCGGATTGGCGAGCCCTGCAGGCAGGAGAGATGCTCGCGCACCTCGAAGCCGAGCTTAGAATAAAGCGACAGCGAGCGGGTGTAATAGCCCGCCTGCACCAGGCGCACGCCGGCCGCGCGCTTCTCTCGCGCATGGTCGAGCACCGCGCGCATCAGCGCCGTACCCGCGCCGCTGTTCTGCGCGGTGGGCGCGATGGTGATGGGCCCGACGCCGAAGATGGCATCGGCGTCGCCGATGAAGTTGCTGCCGATGATGTTGCCGTCGGCTTCCGCCACCACGCCGAAGCTGCCCGGCGAAGCGATCATCATGTTCATGAGGCCGGTTGCGATCTCGGCGTTGGGAAGATCGGGCGGGAAGTTGTGCGCGTTCGCGATCGCCGCGAACGCCTCGTAGCAGATGCGCCCGAGAATTTCCGCATCCTCCGCCTTCACCGGCCTGATGTGGAGCATCACACCCCTTGAACTTGTCCCCAAATTCTACACAGCCCCAAGAAGCAGTCACTCATATTTTTCGCGTTGCTGTCTTTCGCTTTCTGCTGGGTCATTCAGATGATCAACCAACTCGCTTAGAACCACCAAGTCGCAATGTTTTGCATCGGTTTCGAGATCAGTAAGTACATGGGTAACACCGTGATATTGCCGCTGATCCGCATTCTCCGGGATTAGCAGAGACCGTATACCGTATCGCTCTTTGTACAATTCCCCCGTCGTCCACACGACACACAGATTTATGTCCTTTAGGTTTTTGTCCTGACTCTCAAGATCCTCGACCAATCCGTCTAAACAAAACTTGTATTCAAGCACCATCGGCTCTGTGATTTTTCCCGCAAGCGCCTCAATAACGTCCGTGGATATCCCAAGTGGGTTCTCAATCGCATGGTAGATGTAGAGTTTTGGATCCAAATCGAAAGCTATTCGAAATAGGCCATCATATGTCAGTCGCTCGTTCGTAGACATTACTCGGATGCCCCGAATGACACCGCCTGCAACGAGCTGGTGAAACAAGGCTATTACGTCTTGTTCTCTCGTCGGGGCTGAGGTCACGGAGACCCGTTCTGTAGGGACGAAAAAATGTTTGTTGTTCAGTTTGAGTGGAGCAACCTGCTCATGCTCGATCATCTCCTTCTTCCAATCCGTTATCTGAAGTTCTCGAGCTAAGTCCGGTGCGGCTCCCGTATTCGCCTTTAGAAGATAGTGCTGTTTCGCAAGCACATTGTCCGTGATGTACCGTGCGGCAGTCTTTGCAAAATCGCTTAGTTCGCGATTAAACCCCTTTCGCCCCAAGTCGGGCGTGTAATTACGAAAATGAAAAAGGAAATGAAGCTGCTGCTGTCTCCCGGTATATCGCCGAAGAGGAATTTGGATGGTCTCGCCTTGTGGCATGTTGTTCGCCGCCAGCTGGATACCCGCGGCAAGGACAGTGTAGCCAGATCGCACGCCGAGCGATTCGTTGAACTTCGCCCAAAGTCGCGTCGTATAGCCGAATTCCATACTGAGCGTCGGTTCAAAGCGCGTGAGAACATCTTTTTCCTCGGCGTCTAGAGCATCCTTCAGAACCTCTCGTAGTTCGGCAGCCGTCCACGATTCGAAAATGAAGTCCAGATTTGTAAACTTGTCCGGCAATTTACCGCTTACGCCTGCCTTTTTGTAAACGGCGTCCGACGCGGCGATGATGTCGCGTAGACGGGCCTTCTTCGGTGCGAAGGGATATAGCCATAAGTACCCCGTGCCCTGTTGTACGTAGGTCGAGTCTCCCGCCTTTGCATGTACCGTCAGCGTTACTTGTACGCTCGCATCAGGCGTAATCGCGCCAAGGGCTGTCTTGACGGTCAGAATTTTCCACCAGTTCTCTGCGGTGGAGGCTTGAATCCAATCAAGTCGGCGCGGATGTGTGCCGTCGTCAAACCGGACCGTTACCGAAACACCTCGATCACTCGCTACGAACGCCGGATCAAGTCCGTCACCGTCATCCGGCTCGACTTTCGGATTGGCACCCGTCGTGTTGCTCCGAAGCCAGTTCCGAGCACCGACAATTCGACCGCAAGCTGAAAAGCCGGGGGACTTCGTTGCTACACGCATGAAATTGAATCCATACGCGACATATGTAGCGCCTACACCCTTGTGTCCCCGAGTATCTCCTGATTTGAACGAGAAGTTGGGTGCTAGGAATTGTTCGAATTTGTCTTTGTCTAGCCCAATACCATTGTCGGTGACCGTGAGGGCATTCTCGACAAGATCGATTGTGATATTCACCTTCGGCTTATATGAACCAACAGTGCCGGCCGCCTTCTCAGCAGCGCTTCGTGCCTCTACCGCGTCCAGCGCGTTCTGAATCAATTCGGCAAACGGGTCATACCAACCTACGTACGAACTAAGAATGTTTTCGATTTCGCGCTTCAAAGCGCCGATAGCTGCATCGCTAATCTTGGTGTTCTTGAACTCAAGCGGATCGAATGGAGCAAATGTCATTTTGAGAAACCCCGCCTGTCACACATGTTGTCCCCCGTTGATGTGGAGCTCGGCGCCGGTGACGTAGGAGCTTTGCTCCGTGCACAGATAGTAGATCGCCTTGGCGACTTCCTCAGGCAGCCCCAGCCTGCGCAGCGGAATATCCTCCACCAGCTTCTCTGTCCCCGGCGATAGAATCGCGGTGTCGATCTCCCCCGGCGCGATGGCGTTGACGCGGATGCCAAGCGGCCCCATGTCCGCCGCCATCTCGCGGGTGAGCGCGGCGAGCGCCGCCTTGCTGGTGGCGTAGGCGCTGCCGGCGAAGGGATGCACGCGGGAGCCGGCGATGCTCGTCACGTTCACGATGGCGCCGTGCGCTGCGGCAAGCTCCGCCACCAGCCCCTGCGCCAGCCAGATGGTGGAGAAGAAGTTCACCTCGAACACGTGGCGCCAGAGCTCCATGGATGTCTCGAGCGTGTTCAGTCGCCCCCCACCCGGAGCATCT
>DATIEM010000005.1:0-18258 GCA_035455725.1 Rhizomicrobium sp.
GGGGAGACTCTTTCGTGATTCAATTGGATGTTTGATTCGCGGGATTGGGGTGAGAGCCGCCGCGCATCTGACACGCCATGCCGAACGTGTAGCCGAATCAGAGGCTACACGAACGGAAGGCGTTTGTCATGTCAGATGCGGCGAGAGCCGATCAGCGAGGATACCCTGCCGGTGGTTGGCGTAGACGGCTCGTACTTGCACAGTGCTGCTGCCGCGAAGCTACCGCGCATTTGCTTCGTTTTCTCAAACCAAACGCAGTTGACGCTTTGCTCATCCCACTGCGTACCGATGAACTCGACGGTCATGTGCGGGCCGCCGGAGGGAAGTCGAACAACGTCACCCGGCTTGAAGGGTTGGTCAGTCATGGTCAGTCTCCTGCCGTCGAATCGCAGAAGCGCGAATCGGTCAGCAGGCAGAATGGTAGCCTCATTGCCAAGCCGGTTGGACTCGAAGAACGACGTGAACCACAGCTTCGTCTTGGGGATATTACGCAGCTCAATAGCGGCGGGCCCCGAATGATGGTGGTGGATATTGAGAATGACGGCATTGTTGCAGCGTGGCGCGACAATGACGGGGCAGCACTGGAGGGCGAATTTCCAGCCTCCTGTGTGCAAAGGGTATCGCCGCTAGGCTGATTTCACTTTGGGCTTAGCCTTAGCGAGCTTGCGAAGCTGATCGTCAAATTTCTCTAGATCAGGGTCGCATTCGAGGCGCTTGGCAACGGTCTCGAAATCATCCGGTTTTTTTTGGCTTCGTTGGGGTGATTGCTTTCGGGTCTGCGCTGACATTTTCAAGTTCCTTCCATGTCCACGAATAAGGAATTTCCCAGCACGTTCCCTTAGGCGCGGTATCCATGTGCTTCCGCACAGGGGTCCATGAATGCAAGAGCATGGCCGACTTCGTGAAGAAATTCACGTCTGACCAACGCCGCTCGAAGAAATACGTTATCAGCCCGCATTCCACCAAAGCCGCCAGTTCGTGCAATCGGCTGCGCATCCTGGTATCGCCCGAAACCACAACGTCACCACCATCAGCCGCGAAGCGCCGCGCCCAGTGTTCGTCGCCGCGCTCGTGAATGGGCCTATAGCTGCTAGCTAGTACGATCTCCGCTTTGAGAATCCCGCTTTCCTTGGCCAGCGTTTGAAACACCGAAGCCATAACTGGTGGCATGTTTTCGTCAAACGCTATCTTCAAGCGGCCATTGCTAGCTGAATTTCAAATTGCACAGCCTCTTGAACGCGGGCGGACGGAATCGAAAACCACTTGCTGACGCTATCCGCGTCATTGCCTTCGGCCTCGAAAGCTTCGAAAATTGTGCGCGTTGGTATGCCTTCGTCTTTAAGCACAGGCTGACCAAACGAGCGGCGAGGATACACAGCAACAGATGGAATTTCGGGGCGTGGTAGCCACAGGGCTGCATCACCAGAGGGATCGTATGTGACCTCGCGGTGAAGGGATTGCTCGATAATGTCGAGCATGGCCCAGTTCTTGTCGCGCAAGTCGTATAGGGTCTTGTCTCCAGTGGCCTTTGCCGTTTCCGCAAAGATTTTGCGACCGTCAGTCTGGAACACAGTGCTAGTCGCGAACGGATGTGGATGCTTCAGAAAGCGTTCGGCTTCCCGCGCCATCTCGCGAATCGTTGCCACCCGCACTTTCAGCGCGGCGAAATGCTCAATGAAGCGAATCTCCATAAGGTTCGCGAAGCTGAACGCGAGAGAGCCGTCCAGCCAGCCAATATCGTTTTTCAGAATTGGCGGCGCTTTTGTCCTTGGATACCCCGCAATCCAGCCGCGCACACGCTGCGGACTAATCCGCAATAGACGCGCGGCATCGCTAACCGTGTACAGTCCACGATCTATCAGCGGAGCGTTCATCGTTCGGAATCTTACACCAATGAGTCCCGGTAAGTAAGACGCTTACCTCGCGCCCCTCGAAGGCCGATTTCTGCCCGTTCTTGGTCATTAACGCCGTTTGCGACGCGGTGATTGTAACGAAAATCAAATTCGGCAAGGTAGCGATGAAGGTGCTTTTCACCACAGTGCTGGTAAATGCCCTTCATGCCCTTCTTGAACACGCTGAAATAGCCTTCCGCATTGTTGGTGTAGCAATCGCCGCGCACGTATTCATCGTTTTGGTGGTTTACGCTTTCGTGAGAAGCGACCATCGTACGACCAACCGGCCGATAGATGTTCGCGGCGTCAGTCATTAGCCGCGCCTCGCGAGAGACGTTCTCTGCCACGATCTCGCCAATGGTGACGGACGTGACGTTCGGCATAACGACGCTACGCGCCTTTTTCGTGTTGCGGTCAATCAGCGTGAATACAGGCGTCTTGTTCCGATAGCCGCGTTCATTGTCGCCCTTACGACGCCAACGGCCGATGTACGTTTCGTCTGCCTCTACAGCGCCGCCACCAGAGCCGAACGGGGCAGCGAGCGGGCCTTCGCGCATCGCCTCGCGCAAACGCATACCGACAAACCACGCGGACTTGAGCGTGATACCGAGCGTCCGGTGAAGCTGGTTAGTGGACACGCCCTTCTTGCTGGAACACATGAGATAGGCCGCCTGAAGCCACAGGCGAAGCTCTAGCGGACTATCCTCAAACACAGTGCCCTTGCGGACGGTGAACTTGGTTTTGCAGGCGTAGCATTTCCATACGCCGTATACGGGCTTGCCTTCGGGGTGCTTCTTGGAAGGCTTGGAACGCTGGACGGCGAGCCGGTTCATCTTGGCTTGGTCGGCGTTGCCACAGTGCGGGCAGGCGTCAGGGCGGCCCTTGGGCCACATGATGCCCTCTAGGTAGGCGAAGGCCGCCTCTTCATCGTGAAACCGCTTGTCTTGGAAGGCCGTAGGCATGGTCTGTTCCCCTGATAGGGGTATATCTAGGCCTTGTGCCTTGGTCTGTCAAGTATAATATCGCCATTAAACCTCACTTTTCGCGATTCGCGGGGCGGCTTGCGCTTCCAGGCGGGCGATGGCGTTGGCCAGTTGCGTGCTCATCTTCATCAGGCCGAGCATGCGCTTCAGCGGCCATTCGTCCGGCATCACGTTCGGTTGCCTCGCCTCCATGCAGGTCGTGAGCACCGCATCGCAGTCGCGCAGATGACGCTCCAGCATCTCCGTAATTCTTTGGCTTCGTGATTGCGTATCCATAAGGGTCTCCAGTGCTGGTTTCGTATGTAGGTCTTGATAGGACATTTGTCAAAATGAATTAGCTTATTTATCCCATAATATGTTCCTAAGCATGTTCACGGTTGCCGCCCTCCGAGAATTACCAGATTTTCGAGAGGACACACGATGTGGTGGTCATTAGCCTTGACATTCGGACTCTTTGTGCGTGAACGAAGGCAGATACTGATTCGGTTAGTGATTCGTCCACGCTGCGTTGCGGGCCGGTTCGCTTTTTCAACAACTTATCCACAACGGCCTTTGCGGCGCTGGATAACTGCCGGAAGCCCAGGGGTTGACGCGATAATGCCCAAGCGCAATAGGAAGATGTTTCTCCCAGTGCAGAGGCCTCCGAGTCCCATGCCCAGCGACGATCCCAGCCAATCGCGCCTGCCGCTTTTGGCCGCTCCGGACTGAAGCCTCTGCTTCATCTCGGGGTGGCATAAAGTGGCCGAAGCCCGAGGTGACGAATGCAGTTTCTGCCGCCCATCTCGATCCGTGCCCGCGCGCTGCTGCCCAGCGTGTGGGATGTGCTGGCCGCGCTGCTGGTGCTGGGTTTTATCGTGGCCTTCGCGGACGCCAGCGCCCTTTTGCGCGAGCCGCTGGCCACCCTTTCGCGCCAGCCCATTTCGCTGGCGCACTCGCATTTGCCGGATTACGCGCTGCGCACGGCCATGCGGATGCTGATCGCGCTGCTGTGTTCGCTCGCCTTCACCTTCACCTACGCAACGCTCGCCGCCAAAAGCGCGCGCGCCGGCGCGCTGCTCATTCCGCTACTCGATATTCTGCAGTCGGTGCCGATCCTCGGCTTCATTTCGATCACGGTGGTGTTTTTCCTCTCTGTCGCCCCTGGGAGAATTCTTGGCGCGGAGCTTGCCGCCGTGTTCGCCATTTTCACCAGCCAGGCCTGGAACATGGCGTTCAGCTTCTACCAGTCGCTGCGCACCGTGCCGCCGGAACTGGAGGAAGCCGGCAAGCTGTTCGGCCTGAATGCCTGGGCGCGGTTCTGGCGCATCGAAGTGCCGTTCGCCATGCCGCAGCTCGTCTGGAACATGATGATGTCGATGTCCGGCGGCTGGTTCTTCGTGGTTGCGGCGGAGGCGATCAGTGTCGGCCACACCACCATCGCGCTGCCCGGCATTGGCTCCTACATCGCGGCCGCGATCGTCGCGCGCAACCTCACCGCCATCTGGTACGCCATCGGCACCATGCTGATCGTGATTTTGATTTACGACCAGCTGCTGTTCCGGCCGCTGGTGGCATGGTCGGAGCGCTTCCGCTTCGACGAACGCGAGGACGAAGACGCGCCGGAATCGTGGGCGCTCACCATGTTCCGCCGCTCGCGGCTGATGCACGCCCTCGCTTCGCCCTTCGCGGCGCTGATGCAGCGCACCTACCGCCTTTCGCCGCCGCGCGCGTTCAACGCGCGGCTGCCGGACACCGTATCGGCGCGCGCGGTGGATCTGGTTTGGTATGCGCTGCTGGCGATGCTTGGCGCGGTGGCGCTGTGGCGGATCGGCAAGTTCGCCGGGCCCATTCAGCTGAGCGAAGTGTTCACCGCTGCCGGCCTCGGCGCGCTCACGGCCGTCCGCGTGCTGGTTCTCATCGCCATCGCCAGCGCCATCTGGGTGCCGGTCGGCGTTTACGTGGGGCTGCGGCCGAAGCTGACGCAGATCGTACAGCCGGTGGCGCAATTCCTCGCCGCCTTCCCCGCGAACCTGCTGTTCCCGCTGGCGGTGTTCATTATAGCGGTCTGGGATTTGAACCCGGACATCTGGCTGTCGCCGCTGATGGTGCTGGGCACACAGTGGTACATCCTGTTCAACGTCATCGCCGGCGCCTCCATGCTGCCGATGGAGATGCGCGACGTGAGTACCAGCTTCGGCATTCGCGGTTGGCTGTGGTGGCGCAAGGTGGCGCTGCCGGCCGTGTTTCCCTTCTACGTGACCGGCGCGATCACCGCCTCCGGCGGCTCGTGGAACGCCAGTATCGTGGCGGAAGTGGTGAGCTGGGGCACCCGCACCTTCCGCGCGCACGGGCTTGGCGCCTACATTGCGGACGCGACTGCGGCGGGAAACTTCCATCGCATCGTGCTCGGCATTGCGGTGATGGCGGCGTTCGTGACGGTGATCAACCGCCTGTTCTGGCGGCGGCTCTACGAATACGCCGAGCGACGCTTTAGACTCGCCTGACGGAGAGAACCATGGACTCTACCGCCCTTCTCGATGTGCAGAACGTGCGCCGCGCCTTTCCGCGACCCGGCGGTGCGGAGCTCCTGGTGCTCGACGATGTGCAGCTCACCTTGCGCGAGGGCGAGATCGTGGGGCTGCTGGGGCGTTCCGGCTCGGGCAAGTCCACCCTGCTGCGCATCATCTCCGGATTGTCTGCGCCCACTGCCGGGCAGGTCACCTATCTCGGACAGACGGTGAGCGGGCCCGCCCACGGCATCGCCATGGTGTTCCAGAGTTTCGCGCTGTTCCCATGGCTGACGGTGCTGGAAAACGTGCAGCTGGGGCTGGAAGCGCTTGGGCTGCCGCCGGAGGAAATCCGCAAGCGCGCGCTGGCCGCCATCGACCTCATCGGTCTCGATGGTTACGAATCCGCCTATCCGCGCGAGCTGTCCGGCGGCATGCGCCAGCGCGTCGGTTTCGCGCGCGCGCTGGTGGTGCATCCGAACGTGCTCCTGATGGACGAGCCGTTCTCCGCGCTGGATGTCCTCACCGCGGAAAATCTGCGTACGGACTTTCTGGAATTGTGGAAGGAAGGCCAGCTCCCCATCAAGGGCGTGATCCTCGTCACCCACAACATCGAGGAAGCGGTGCTGATGTGCGACCGGGTGCTGCTGTTCTCCACCAACCCTGGCCGGATCGTCACCGAGATCAAGATTGACCTGCCGCAGCCGCGCGACCGGCAGGATCCTGCCTTCGTGGCGCTGGTGGACCGCATCTACACGGAGATGACCGCGCGGCAGACGGCGCAGCGGCGCGAACGCGTTGCCGGAACGGGGCTCGGCACCATTCTGCCGCCGGTCTCTTCGAACCTGCTGGCGGGCCTCATCGAAGCGGTGGCCGCGCCGCCGTACAACGGCAAGGCTGACCTGCCCGACCTCACCGCCGATCTGCAGCTCGAAGTGGACGAGCTGTTTCCGGTGGCGGAAACCCTTCACATGCTGAAGCTCGCCGAGGTCGAAGGCGGCGACATTCGCCTCACTCACATGGGCCGGCGCTTCGCCGAAGAGGACACCAACGTGCGCAAGGAGATTTTCGCGCGCGCGCTGTTGGGCTATGTGCCGCTGGCCGCGCACATTCGCCGGGTGCTCGATGAACGCGCCACCCATAGCGCGCCCTGGAGCCGCTTCGAGGACGAGCTGGAGGACTACATGACTCCCGATGCGGCCGAGGCGACGCTGGACGCCGTGACCGCCTGGGGACGCTTCGCCGAGCTGTTCGCCTACGACGACGAATCCGCCATGTTCAGCCTGGAAAACCCGCAGTAACTTCGTTGTGACGGCCGGCGGGGAATTTTCCCGCGGCCGCTTCCGTCAAGGCATCCGCAGCGCATTCCTGTTGGGGCATCATGAATCTGAAGATGACAACAATCGCCGCCTGTATTCTGGCGGCGGCCGGCGCCGCGTGGGCGGCGGGGGCTGAGGCGGCAAACCTGACGGTGCTGCATTCCTTCTGCGCGGAGGACGGCTGCCCCGATGGCGGATTGCCGATGAGCGCGCCGCTCGTCGATTCCTCCGGCACGCTTTATGGAACGACGGTTCTGGGCGGCGGCCACGGCGGTGGCGCGATCTATCGATTGCGCTTCGATGCCATTGCCGGACGCTGGAAATCGAGCACGCTGTATGGATTCTGCGCGAAAGCGGATTGCCTCGACGGGATCGATCCGGCCGGCAAACTGGTCGCGGACGTAAACGGCAATCTCTACGGCACGACGGTGGCGGGCGGAAAGAATCAGGCAAATGGCACCGTCTTCGAGCTGATGCCACAGGGTCGCAATTGGAAGCTCAAGACCCTCTACCGATTTTGTGCCAGGGCCAATTGCCGGGACGGATCGAAACCCAGCAGCGGACTCACCTATCGGGGCGCCGACAGCGGCGCGCCGTACGATGGCGTGTCGCCCCTTTACGGGGAGACGCAAGGCGGCGGCTCGGCGAACCAGGGCGTGGTGTATTCCCTCCAACCGGTGGCGGGAAAATCGTTCTGGTCGGAGCAGGTGCTGCACAGCTTCTGCACGGAAACGGAAGCGTGCGGCCTCAGCGACGGCAGTCTTCCCACCGGCGGCCTGGCTCTTGACGCAAGCGGCAATCTGTTCGGCGCAAGCGCGGGCGGCGGTGAAAATTTTTCCGGCACGCTCTTCGAACTGTCACCGGGCCAGAACGGGAAATGGAAAGAGCGAATTCTCTATACCTTCTGTACGATGGGCTGCTCGGACGGCCAGTCGCCGACGGGAGTCCTTCGGGACCAGCTTGGCAACCTTTATGGAACGACGGTCGGCATGGGGGCGAACGGCAAAGGCGGCACGCTGTTCAGGCTGGCGGCCGACGGAAGCTTCGCAGTCCTGCACAATTTCTGCGAGGAGCCGGATTGCGCCGATGGGCATCAGCCGAACGCGCCGCCGCTGCTCGATTCCGCCGGCAATCTCTACGGCACCACGGTGATCGGGGGCGGCAACGACAACAACGAGGGGCAGCTGGGCGGCGGCGTGGTGTATCGGCTTTCCGCCGGCGGTCAGTTCACGGTTCTTCACGCCTTCTGCGCGAAGCCGACGTGCGGCGATGGCCAGGCACCCTTTGCCGGCCTGAGCATGGGTCCGGACGGACGCCTGTACGGGGCGACAAACAATGGCGGCAAATTCCTGGGCGGCGCAGTCTACGACGTGACGCCGTAAAGCGGGGGGGGTTCTATGAACGGGATTACGCGACGACTGCTTTGGATTGTTCTCGGCGCGGTTCTGATCGCTGCGGCTTCTTCGTACAGTGCGCAGGCTTGGACGCTGAAGACGCTGCATTCGTTCTGTGCCGAGGCGCATTGCACGGACGGCGCCACACCCGTTGCCGGCCTTGTCCGCGATTCTGCCGGCAACCTTTACGGCACCACGGAGGAAGGCGGCGCAAGCGGCAGCGGCGTGGTGTTCGAATTGTCGCCGAGCGGCAATCAATGGACCTACGAGGTGCTTCACAGCTTCTGCTGGTCATGCGGCGACGGCATCAGCCCCGTCGCCTCCCTCATCCTCGACGTGAACGGCAATCTCTACGGAACGACTGTCGAGAAGGGCGGCGCGCATCATGGCTGCGGCGCCGTGTTCCGCCTCTCGCCCGGCGCAGGTCGCACGAAATGGAAGGAGACGCTGCTGCACGTGTTCTCGTGCAAACCGTTCGGCGATCAGGCGACGACGGCGCTGACGTATCAGGGCAAGCAATCGGGCGCCCTCTACGACGGAACGTCGCCGCTCTATGGAACCACGGTGAGTGGCGGCACGGGCGCCGGCACCGTCTACCGGCTCATGCCCGACGGCGCGAGATGGAAGCACGACGTGATTTATGCCTTCTGCCCGCAAGGCACCGATGGCTGCACGGACGGGCGCGGACCGGGATCGGACCTCATCTTTGATGGTTCCGGCAGCCTCTACGGGATGACGGGTGTCGGCGGCAGCACCAGCGACGGCACTGTTTATCGGCTGCGGCCCAAGACCAAAGGCAGGAAGTGGCGCGAAACGATCCTTTACAATTTCTGCCAGCTCGACAATTGCACGGATGGCGCCTTCCCCGCGGGTGCTTTGGCAATGGATTCGCGCGGCCGCCTGTTCGGCACCAGCAACGGCCCTCCGGATGCCGGCAATATTTTCGAGCTCGCCCGCAGCCGGAAGGCCTGGAGCGAAAAGACGCTGCATATCTTCAATACCGGCAATTGCGACGGCTACAATCCGGCGGCCGGGCTTCTTCTGGATCCGTCCGGAACGTTCTACGGGACCACGACAATCGGCGGCTGCAGCAAGGGTTTCGGCGGCACGGTGTTCTCACTGACCGGCAAAACGTACACCCCGATCTACACCTTCTGTTCGCTGGACAATTGTGCCGACGGCGACGGCTCAGTGGCGCCGGTGATCTCGGATGCTGCGGGAAATCTCTACGGCACCACGGTCCTGTTCGGTGCCAACGGCAACGGCGGCACCGTTTTCGAACTCAGCCCCTAAGGCGCAGGCGAAGTCAGCCTTGGGCGCGTTTTGCGCCTTATGCGGCAGCAGGCGCGCGGCGCACGGCGACCCCCCCGTCCAATATCGGCCGCTCGACAAAATGGTAGGAGAGGCTTGCCAGCCCGAAACCGCCGGCGGCCGCAACCGCCAGCGTGACCGGCCATGAGACATGGTCTGTCAGCCACCACGTCAGCGGAAAGTGAAACAGGTAGAAACCGTAAGATATTCGGCCGAGGTAGACCGGCACCGGATGCGCCAGCCACCGGGTCCAGCTTTCCTCCTGAAGAATGGCCAGGATCGTCAGCGCGGCAGCGATTTCCGCGAAGCTGCAGAGCGCGAGTGCCGTTGCCATGCCGGCCATGCTCACCACAATCGCGGTAAGCACTCCCGCATACAGGGTGTAGCGCGATATGCCCGGAACAGGCTTCATTCGGGCGGCCGCCACCTTGAGCGCTGCGCCAAGCAAAAGCCCTGACAGGCGAAGATCAAATCGGAAATAGGCGACCTCCCAACCGTAGAGATATTCGCCGGCCAATCGCCACCCGGTCGCGAGCACGAAGCCGCCGAGCAATACCGGCAGCAGCAACCGCCGTGGCAAGTGACTCAACCACAGAAGGGCGAGCGGCCACAGCATGTAGAAATGCTCCTCCACGGCGAGCGACCACGTGTGTGCAAGCGGCGAGGCGAACGAGGGACGCCCGGCACGGGCAAAGTCCGTCACGTAGGTAGTGGCTGCCAGAACGAAACGCGCGTGCTCGCTGGCGGTACGCTCATGCCACACTGCCGGCGCGACCATGAGATATGCGACAGCAAGGATCAGCAGGGCCGGGGTTAGCCTTTTCAGCCGGCGCAGGTAGAAGGCAAGAAGGTCGAGTGTGCCCGTCTGGGCAATCTCACGGGTCAGCACGCCGGTGATAAGATACCCGGAGAGCACGAAGAAAATGTCCACGCCGACTCCGCCCTCGCGGAAGCCAGGCACGCCCGCATGCGAAAATAGCACCAAGCCGACGGCCACGGCCCGAAGACCGTCAAGGGCAGGAATATGCGACTTGTTCATCATGCCCCTGGCGCACGGTGCACGGCGCGAGGTTACATTTCAGAGGTGAAGGCAGACTTACCGGCCTCCCCGGAAACGGCCGGCGGCCACCCGGCGAACGGCAACGCAGGCACCGTGTTCGAACTGTCAGAGTAGTGAGCAAGCTTGTCGCTTTGGGTCCTCCCCCGCGCAGCGGGGGGAGGAGCCAACGACCGCGAGCTTTGGCACACCCGCGGTGTTCATCCCAGGTTATTGCGCCAGCGGTCCAAAACCCCCACATTCGGGGCATCATGAAAGTTGCGCGTGTGTCCGGCGGGGCGGTGAGGCCCGAAAGCTTCAGCCGCATTTCCGCCGTTCTCGGGCCTACCAATACGGGCAAGACCCACTTCGCCATCGAGCGGATGCTGGCGCACCGCTCGGGCATGATTGGCCTGCCGCTGCGGCTTCTGGCGCGCGAGGTGTATGATCGCATCGCGCGGGTGAAGGGCACGGGCACTGCCGCCCTAATCACAGGTGAAGAAAAGATCGTGCCGGCGGAGGCGAAGTATTTCGTCTGCACCGTGGAAGCCATGCCGCTCGATCTGCGCACGGCGTTCGTGGCGGTGGACGAGATCCAGCTTTGCGCCGATCCCGAGCGCGGCCATGTCTTCACCGACCGGCTGCTCAACGCGAGGGGCGAGGAAGAAACGATATTCCTCGGCGCCGAAACCATGCGCGGCGCCATCCAGCGTTTCGTGCCAAGCGCGCATTTCATCACGCGGCCGCGGTTTTCCGATCTCGCCTACACCGGCGCGAAGAAACTCACCCGTCTGCCCCGCCGCTCGGCGATCGTGGCGTTCTCGTCAGAGGATGTTTACGGGCTCGCAGATGTTGTTCGGCGGCAGCGCGGCGGTGCCGCCGTGGTGCTGGGCGCGCTCTCCCCACGCACCCGCAATGCGCAGGTCGCGCTCTATCAATCCGGCGATGTGGATTTCCTGGTGGCGACCGACGCCATCGGTATGGGCATCAACATGGATGTCGATCACGTGGCGTTCTCCGCGCTGGAGAAGTTCGACGGCATCGGCGTGCGTCCGCTGAAGCCGGAAGAGATTGGCCAGATCGCCGGCCGCGCCGGCCGGCACATGAATGACGGCACCTTCGGCGTCACGGCCGAAGCGGAGCCGTTGGACGAAGAGATCGTGGGGCGGGTGGAGGCGCACCGCTACGAGCCGGTGCGGGTGCTGCAGTACCGCAATTCGGCGCTGTCGTTCCGTTCGCTCGACGCGCTGCTCGACGCCCTGGACGAACCGCCGCCGACCCGCGGGCTGGTGAAAGCGCGGCCGGCGATGGATTTCATTTCACTTCGCTTTCTGTCCGCGCACGACGAGATTCGCGGCATGGCCACGGCGCCGGCCGCAGTGAAGACTCTGTGGGATGCCTGCCAGCTGCCCGATTTCCGCAAGCTCTCGCCGGACGAGCACGTGAAGCTGGTGGAGCAGATCTACCGCCACCTGATGAGCGACCACGGCGCGCTGCCGGAAGACTGGCTGGCGCGGCACGTGTCGCGCCTCGATGAAACCGAAGGCGATGTGGCGACGCTCTCCGGGCGGCTCGCGCAAATCCGCACCTGGACCTATGCCGCGCACCGTCCCGGCTGGGTGCGCGATGCGGCGCATTGGCAGGAAACCACCCGCGCCATCGAGGACCGCCTCTCGGATGCGCTGCACGAGCGGCTGACGCAACGCTTCATCGACCGCCGCACCTCGGTGCTGATGAAACGCCTGCGCGAAGACGATGTGTACGATATCCGGCTCGATGAATCCGGCGGGGTAGAACTGGGCGGCGAAGCGATCGGCAAGCTGGAAGGCTTCCGCTTTACGCCCGATCCGCGCGCCGAAGGGATTCACGGGCGCACCTTGCGCGCTGCCGCGCTGAAGGGCCTCGAAGGCGAGTTCAACGCGCGCGTCAATCGCCTGGTGAATGCAGCGGATACCGGGATCGCGCTCAGCGAGCACGGGCGCTTCTGGTGGGAAGGCGCCATTGTGGGGCAGCTGCAAGCCGGCGTAAGCGCCCTGCGTCCAACGGTGCAGGTATTGGCCGATGATCATCTCTCGCCCGAGTTGCGCCAGCGGATTCAGACGCGGCTGGACGACTGGGTCGAAAAGCGCATCGCCGTGCGTCTGGAACCGCTGATCGCGCTGCGCAAGGCAGCGGATGTGAAAGCCGGTTCGCTTGTGGCGCTGGAGCCGGAGGCGCGCGGCATCGCGCACCAATTGTGCGAAGCCCTGGGTTCGCTGGATCTTGCGCGCGCCGCTCTGCCGCCGGATGCGCGTGCCGCCATTCGCGGACTTCGCGGTTTCGGGGTCCGCTTCGCCCGTCGGTCCATCTATTTGCCGAAGCTGATCCGTCCGGATGCCGCCGCGCTGCTGGCGTTGCTGTGGGCGGTGAAGCACCGGCTCGACCGGATTCCGCCGCCGCCGCCAGCCGGCCTCACCTCCTTCGAATTCGATGACGAACGCCCACGCGGTTTTGTGGAAGCCGCCGGGTTCCGCGTTGTCACGAACCGCGCCATTCGCCTCGACATGCTGGACCGGATCGAGGAAGAGCTCCAGCAGGCGACGCGCAGCGGCGGCACGGCCGATGCGCTGATGCCGAAACTCGTCTCCCTGCTCGGTTGCGATCGCGAGACTCTGGAACGTGTGCTGGAAGCGCTCGGGTGGTCGCGCATTGCCGTCAAGAGCGAACAACAGGAGGCGAGCGTCTGGCGCGCCAACCCGCAGCCGAAGCGGGAGAAGGCGATACGCAAGGATTCCAAGCCGGACAGGGGACGCGGTCGCCGCGAGGCACAAGAGCACCGCGATTCCCCGTTCGCGCAATTGAAGGCGCTGCTGAATGCCGACTGAGTCCCTCCGCATCGACAAGTGGCTGTGGCACGCGCGGTTCTACAAGACGCGCGGCCTCGCCCAGGCTGCGGCCTGCTCCGGCGTGCTGCGGCTCAACAATGCGCGGGTGGAAAAGGCCAGCGTGGCGGTGAAGCCGGGCGATGTGCTGACCATGCCGCGCGGCCATCGCGAGGTGGCGGTGATTCGGGTCCAGGCGCTGGGTCTCCGCCGCGGGCCCGCTCCGGAAGCGCAGGCGCTCTATGAGATCGTCAGCGACACCGCCGCGCTTGATCGCGCCGCGCCCGCCGCGTAAGGGACGGCCGTTCCGGAGTTCCCGATGACCTTCATCGTCACCGACGCCTGCATCAAGTGCAAGTACATGGATTGCGTGGAAGTCTGCCCGGTGGACTGCTTCTACGAGGGCGATAATATGCTGGTGATCGACCCGGATATCTGCATCGACTGTGGGGTCTGTGAACCCGAATGCCCACCGGAGGCCATCAAGCCGGACACCGAGCCGGGCCTGGAACGCTGGCTGGTGCTGAACTCCGATTATTCCAAGAAATGGCCGAACATTACCCGCAAAGGCACGCCGCCGCCCGACGCCAAGGAGTTCGACGGCATGCCCGACAAATTCGAAAGGTTCTTTTCCGATAAGCCGGGCACAGGTTCCTGAAACAAAATAACAGGCTCTTTCGCCGCACCCATTGCCGACCTGTTCTTCACAATCTAATCCCCTGAAATCGCTCGTAATTCTCCGCGCAATGAAAAAATAAAGCTAGATTTTTCAAAGGCTTGCGCGAAATGGGGCTTCACAAAACGGTAAAGTTCCGCTATATGGAGTCGTCGGCACCGGGTGAGGGCTGGCGCATTATCGCGCTGGCAGCTCTTGCCGCCGCGTCACGGCCCGACCGCGTGGGTGCCGCAAGTCACAGTTTGATGTCGCAGCGCAGCGAAGGCGAACGCTGCCGTAATGGGGGCAGTTCAGGCTGCCCAGGAACGGACAAGAAAATGACCACCGCTGTTGTCAAGAAAAAGGTCCCCGCAAATTCTAACAAGAGACTGGATTTCAGGGCCAACGATCACGTCGTTTATCCAACGCACGGCGTGGGCAAGATCACCAAGGTCGAAGAGCAGGAAATCGCCGGCCACAAGCTGGAAGTGTTCGTCATCACCTTCGAAAAGGACAAGATGACCCTGCGGGTGCCGGTGGCGAAAGCGAAGACCATCGGCATGCGCAAGCTCTCCTCGCCGGATGTGGTGACAAGCGCGCTGAACACGCTGAAGGGCCGTGCCCGCATCAAGCGGACCATGTGGTCTCGCCGGGCGCAGGAATACGAAGCGAAGATCAATTCGGGCGACCTGGTTTCCATCGCCGAAGTGGTGCGCGACCTGCACCGCGCCTCCGGCCAGCCGGAGCAGTCCTACTCCGAGCGCCAGCTGTACGAGGCCGCGCTCGCCCGCATGGCCCGCGAGCTGGCGGCCGTCGAGCGGATCGACGAGCAGGCCGCGGTGAAGCGGGTGGAAGGCGCGCTGCTGAAGAAGGCAGCCTGACCCGGCTTGTCGGAAGCGAGAGATTAAAGAAGGCCCGGGTCGCTCCCGGGCCTTTTCGCTCGAAGGGCTACTGCTGATACTTCAACCCTCCCCTTGAGGGAGGGTCGAAAAATCTGAAGCGACGCGGAGGATTTTTCGGGGAGGGGTTAAGCTCACCGATATCAGTCACCCCTCCCCGAAATTTGCTTCGCGTGCGCTGGCAAATTTCGACCCTCCCTCAAGGGGAGGGTTGGGTTACCTCGTTTGGTTCGGCCGAGATAACCTGAATTGCTTCTGGCGAGGCTACCTCGATCTCGAAACCGTTCATGCGGTCGATGGTACCGCGCACGCGGATTCTTTTGCCCGCATAGGCGTAGGGATCGACGCCGGCATGGCGAAAGGTCTTCATGTCGTCCGGCGAAACGGTCACCGTGAAATCCGTACGCCAGTTGCGGCCAAAATTGAGATAGGCTCGGCCATTGACCTTCACATTCAGCACCGTCCCTTCGACGATCTGGAAGCTACCGAGATCGCGCCAGCGCAGGGAATCGGGAGTGCGGATGGCGTATTGCGGGAAAGCCCAGAGGCCCACCCCTGCCGCGCGGGCTTCCGCCTCAGCCGCATAAAGCTCGCGCGCACATTCCGGCCGGTCTGGCGCGACCTGCGCCCGCGCGAGACCACGGCTGAGCAGCGCCCCTTGCAGCCAGGTGCCATCTGACAGAACCACCTCCGCGCGCTGACGGCCGTAGCGGTCCAGCTGCGGCCGGGCCGCTCGCAGAGCGACCGTCTGCCCCACCTGCTGTTTCAGGGCTGCCAGGGCTTGGCGCTGAAGCCCTGCCGGCGCGCCCCTTTCCGCCGTCCATAGCAGGCCCTCCAGTTTCACCCGGCGCCGGTCCGACAGCACCAGCGTGTTGTTTTCTTCCACTGCCGCGACTCGCGCCTTCATCATCCCCATTGACGCGAGACATGCTTCCCCCGCGGCGGCAGGGAGAGAGATCACCGGATGACAAAGAGCGGCGATGAGAACGATGACCCCATAAATATTGCGGCCTTTACTCCGCCCGATCACCTGAGCGTGAAATTGCGTTCCGGTCATGCCTGCCATGATTGGCTGAATTCGAAATAAATGCTAAGACGATAGCGTCCATTCAGCGTGGAGGAACGCAAGATGGATCGCCGCTATTACATCGCCAAGCTTTTCCTGATCGTGGTGGCCGGTGGGCTGGCCATCGCCGGCGGCACTGCCGGCAGCCGCATGGCGCACGCGCTCAACCATCAAACGCGCTACAGCGCGCCTGCGCAGGTTCAGGATGCCGCCTGGCATGCCACGGTCCGCGTGGCGAAGCTGGTGACCTGCCTCGCCTCGCGAACCCTGCAAGGCTTTCTTTAGCGCGACCGCCGCTCAGAGGGATTTGTACCAGTTGACTCCGTCTGCATCCGCGGCGCACCGCATCCGTCCGCGCGCCATGAGGCAATTGAGGTGCGCGATGCTTTCGCCCGTCGCCATGCCGTAATTGCCGCTGGTGATGCGGCTGCGGAACAGAGCCGGAAACACATCGATGGCCCGCTTCGGTTCGGCGCACAGCGCGACAAGCTTTTGCATGTTCTGCTCGTGATCGTCGATCAGTTCGGTGAGCCGCCGCGGCCCGCCGCGAAACGGCTCATTGTGCGACGGCAGCACCAGCGCATCGCCCGGCAGCAGCGCGCGGAGCTTGGCGCAGGAGTCCAGCCAGTCCTGCAGCGGGTTGCCATCCGGCTCGGTGGGAAACACGCTGACGTTGGAGGAAATTCGCGGCAGGATCTGGTCGCCGGAGATGAAGAGATTGTCCGCGTCGCACCAGAGGCAGCCGTGCTCCGGCGCATGCCCGCGCCCCACCACCACTTGCCAGTGCCGCGTGCCGATGTCGATTTTATCGCCGTCCTGCATGCGACGATAGGCTTGCGGCAGCCGATAGACGCCGCGGCCGAACATGCCGAAGCGCGCCCGGTATTCCGCGATCGCCGCGTCCGAAAAACCGGCGGCGCGATAGAAGCGCACGCCTTCTTCCGGGGCCTCGCGCCCGGTATCGGCAACCAGCGTGCGGCATAATAGATAGTCCGTGCGCGTCATCCACAGCGGCGCCTCGAAGCGCTCGGTGAGCCAGCCGGCGAGACCCACATGATCGGGATGCAAATGCGTGACGATCACCCGTTTCACCGGCCGCCCTGACATGGCACTGGCGAACAGCATCTCCCAGGCATCCTTGCTCGACTGGTCGTTAATGCCGGTGTCGACCACCGTCCAGCCGCCTTCGTCTTCCAGCAGCCAGAGATTGATGTGGTTCAGCTGCATGGGCAGCCGCATGCGCACCCAGAACACGCCGGGCGCAACGGCCATAGCTTCGCCCAACTCCGGTCGCGCGGCGAACGGGTAATCCAGATTGCTGCCCGGCCGCGCCGGCGCGGTAGCGCTCAATGTCCAATTCCGCTGTGGCTCACCGAGGACTATGGACCGCATCTAAGGCGCGTCAAGCGCTGTGAAAACGTCTGTGGTCCGTTATAATCAGATCTCCTGGCGAGATGGGTGAATATGCAAGACGACATTCAGCTGCGTTACGGTACTGGCGCGATGATTTTCCACTGGCTGATCGCGGCCCTGCTCATCGCCAACATCTGCCTTGGCCTTTATTTCGCCGATTTGCCGCGCAGCGATCCGTGGAAATTCGAGCTCACCCAGCTGCACAAGTCGATTGGGCTTACCGTGCTGGTATTGAGCGTGCTCCGCCTCGTCTGGCGGCTCACCCATCGCGTGCCGCCGCTCCCTGCCGACATGGACTGGGGCCTGCGGGTCGCCGCGCGCGCCAGCCACTACCTGTTCTATTTCCTAATCATCGCCATTCCGCTGAGCGGATGGATCATGGTGTCCGCGTCGACCTTGGGGCTGCCGACCAACTATTTCCATCTCTTCCACTGGCCGAATTTGTGGTTCATGACCGACCTGCCCCGCGCGCAAAAGATTGGGCTGCATGAGCCGCTCGAGTCGGTCCACAATGTGCTGGCGTGGTCTGCCATTGTGCTGATTCCGCTCCACGTGCTGGCGGCGCTCTATCATCAGTATATTCGGCACGACGAGTTGCTGCTGCGGATGCTTCCGTACCGCCGCCCGAGATTGGAGACGTTGCGATGAAAGTCGTGATTTTGCCGCTCGCGCTGCTGCTTGCAGCCGCGCCTGCAGCCGCCGCGCAGCATTGGAGGGTCGATCCGGCGAAAAGCAGGCTGGGCTTCACGGTCAACTGGAGTGGGCAGCCGTTCACCGCCACGTTCCGCTCGTGGAAGGCGGCCATCGATTTCGACCCTGCCGACCTCGCGCATTCCCGCGCGCTCATCACCATCGATCTCGCCAGCGAGACGTCGTCGGACTCCGAAACGGACGAAGGCGTAAAGGGCGCGGAAGGCTTCGCGGTCTCACAATTCCCCGCTGC
>DATIEM010000006.1:0-13777 GCA_035455725.1 Rhizomicrobium sp.
CGCCCCTCGCAGCGCTGGGTGCGGCGGAGGCACTACAAGATCCAGGAAGTCATCAAGCGCAAGCAGATCATGCTGGTGCAGGTGGTCAAGGAAGAGCGCGGCACCAAGGGCGCGGCGCTGACCACCTATTTGTCGCTCGCGGGCCGCTACTGCGTGCTGATGCCGAACACTCCGCGCGGCGGCGGCATATCGCGGAAGATCACAAACCTCGCCGACCGCAACCGCCTGAAGGCCGCGGCCGCCACGCTGGAATTGCCGGAGGGCATGGGGCTGATCATCCGTACGGCGGGCGCAAATCGCACCAAGTTGGAGATCAAGCGCGATTACGAATACCTGCTCAGGATGTGGGATCAGATCCGCGAACTCACGTTGCAGTCCAATGCGCCGGCCTGCGTGTACGAAGAAGGCGACATCGTCAAACGCGCGATCCGCGATCTTTACAACAAGGATGTCTCCGAAATCCTGGTTGAAGGAGAGGACGGCTACAGGAACGCGAAAGAATTCATGCGCATGCTCATGCCGAGCCATGCTAAGAACGTGAAGCTCTACCGCGATGCTGTTCCGCTCTTCCAGAAATACCACATCGAGGCGCAGCTGGACGCCATGTTCCAGCCCACCGTCACGCTCAAGTCGGGCGGCTACATCGTCATCAATCAGACCGAGGCTCTGGTTTCCATTGACGTAAACTCCGGCCGCGCCACGCGCGAGCATTCGATCGAGGAGACGGCGCACAAAACCAATCTGGAGGCTGCCGACGAAATCGGCCGGCAATTGCGGCTGCGCGACCTGGCCGGCCTGATCGTCATAGATTTCATCGACATGGAGGATTCGCGCAACGACCGCGATGTCGAGAAACGCCTGCGCGACGCAGTGAAGAACGACCGCGCGCGGGTGCAGATCGGCAAGATAAGCCAGTTCGGCCTCTTGGAAATGTCGCGCCAGCGGCTGCGCGCCGGGGTGGTGGCTGGTTCAACCGTGCTGTGCCCCCATTGCGGCGGACAAGGCATCGTGCGCTCCGTGGAATCCACGGCGCTCCGCGTGCTGCGGGCGCTGGAAGAAGAAGGCCAGCGCGGGCGCGCGGCCGCGATTGTCGTCCACGTCGCCAACGAGGTGGCGCTTTATGCGCTCAATCAGAAGCGGCGCGAATTGGCGCGGGTCGAAACCGACTACGACATGGCGATCTCCTTCGAGCCCAAGGAGGGGCTGATCGCGGGCACATTCGATCTTGAACGCAGCGGTCAGCGGGTACAGCCACAACAGGTCAAAGCGGCCGCCGTCTCGGTGGATGCCGGCCTGGCGATACCCACCGATATGGCGGAGCCGGTCGAGGACCAAACAGCAGAAGAGGAAGACCAACCGTCCGACCAGGCCGTTGCTTCGGCGTCGCCGCCGTCCAATGCATCCGGCACGCAGCAGAATGGCGGGACAAAGAAGCGCCGCCGCAGACGGCGGGGGCGCGGCGGCTCTCACACCCAACAACCTTCCGAAGCGGTCTCGGCGAACGCCAACGTCAATCAGGCGACGCGGGAGCCCTCGCAGCATGTGCCGGCTTCGCCGCTGCAGGCTCGCCCAGAAAGCGATGCCGCCGCTTCCGAAAGTACTGCGGCGGCTCAGACCGGAGCTGCCGGTGCTTCCACCACTCCGTCCCGCAGACGGCGGCGGCGGCGGAAGCCACGCGGTGGATCGGCTTCGTCCGGAACGCAAGCGTCGCGATCCAATTCCGGCGAAGGCGTGCCTGAGTTTGCGCCGGAGTCCGGCTCAAGCTTTTCGACGGTCACGCCGAACGCGCCCTCAGAGCCCGTCTGGTCGCTGGGAAGCGATCGCGCAGAAGCAGCTGCCGCCAGAACGCACGAGACCGTGGGGCAGATGTACTACCGGCGGGAAGAGACGCTCGATAGCCAAGAAATTCTGCCGGCCGGTACTCCGCCAAAGCCGGTCGATGCGAAAGCGCTCCGGGAGGAACGCAACCAAAGCGTTCGCGAGACTTCCGAGACCTCGGCCGAAGCGCAGTCTCCGCAACCGCAACGTCGCGGCTGGTGGCAGCGCACGTTCAAGTCCTGAACGGCGATGCCGCGAACGAAGAGATAATCCACAAGAATTGCGCGGCAGCTGGAGCGCAGAATGCCGCGGTGACAGCTCCAAATTCGAACATGCGACCGTACGCAGAGGTCAGGACGAAGTCGCATTAGCTTCTAAACTTGCTGCTGCGCGGCCACTCCAGGCCGACAGAGATCGGCGACAACCTCGAAAGCAGCGATGCCGAAGCAATCCATTTCATCGATGGCGATCAGGCGCGCTGATTCGCCAAGTAATGCTCCAGCCAGTGAATGTGGTAATCGCCGTTGATGATGTCGGGCTCACGCACCAGCTTCTGAAACAGCGGAATCGTGGTTTCGATTCCACCGACCACCAGCTCGTCAAGCGCGCGGCGCAGGCGCATCAGGCATTCATTGCGATTGCGGCCGTGCACGATCAGCTTGCCGGCCAGGCTGTCGTAATAGGGCGGAATCTTGTAGCCGTCGTAGATCGCTGAATCGAAGCGGACGCCCAGGCCACCGGGCGCATGGAAATGGGTGACGGTCCCAGGCGACGGCTGAAAGGTGAAAGCGTTTTCCGCGTTGATGCGGCACTCGATGGCATGGCCGGAGAGGACGATATCCGACTGCTCCATCTCGATGGCACCGCCCACCGCAACCCGGATCTGCTCGCGCACAATGTCGAGGCCGGTGATCGCTTCGGTGACAGGATGTTCCACCTGCAGCCGAGTGTTCATTTCGATGAAGTAAAATTCGCCGTCCTCGAAGAGGAATTCGACCGTGCCGACGCCAAGATAGCCCAGCTTCTGCAAAGCCCCCGTAACGGTGGCGCCGATCTGCGCCCGCTGCTGCGCATTGAGCGCGGGGCTTGGCGCCTCTTCCCAAAGCTTCTGATGACGCCGCTGCAGCGAACAATCGCGCTCGCCCAGATGCAGCACCTTGCCGTGACTGTCGGCCAGCACCTGCACTTCGATATGGCGCGGCTGATGGAGATATTTCTCCATGTACACTTCATCGTTGCCGAATGCCGCCTTGGCTTCCGCGCGCGCGGTGGAGAGTGCAAGCGACAGATCGGCAGCACTTTGTGCCACCTTCATGCCGCGCCCGCCGCCGCCGGCCGTGGCCTTGATCAGCACCGGATATCCGATCTCGTCAGCAAGCCGCGCAGCCTCGGCTTCCGAGGCGACCGCGCCGTCGGAACCCGGCACGGTTGGGATGCCGACGCCCTTCACCGCCTGCTTGGCAGCGATCTTGTCGCCCATCAGCCGAATGTGCTCCGGCGTCGGACCGATGAAGGTGATGCCATGCTCGCGCACGATTTCGGCAAAGCGCGCATTCTCGGAGAGGAATCCGTAACCGGGATGGATGGCCTCCGCGCCGGTGATCTCGCAGGCAGCAATGATCTGCGGAACGTTTAGATAGCTCTGGGCCGCCGGGGGCGGTCCGATGCACACGCTTTCATCGGCCAGCCGCACATGCATCGAATCGGCATCCGCGGTAGAATGCACAGCGACGGTTGCAATACCCATTTCCTTGCAGGCGCGATTGATGCGCAAGGCGATTTCGCCGCGGTTCGCGATGAGCACTTTCTCGAACATGGCTAGGAGATGATCAGCAGCGTCTGGCCGAATTCGACCGGCTGGGTGTCCTGCACGCAGATATCGCTCACCGTACCGGCGCGCGGCGCCAAGATGGGATTCATCGTTTTCATTGCTTCCACGATGAGCAGCGTGTCGCCTTCTTTCACCTGGTCGCCAACCTTCACAAACGCCGCGGCACCGGGCTGCGGCGAAATGTATACCGTGCCAACCATCGGCGAGGTGACAGCGCCGGGATGCGGGCCTTCGCGTTTGGCGGTCGGCGATTCCGTAGCGACAGATATTGCTGGCGCTGCGGCCATCGCGAGTGGCGCGGCCGCCGCCGGCGCGTGCGCGACCACCGGTGCGACCTGGCGCGACACCCGCAACCGCATCCCGCCCTGCTCCACCTCGATTTCGGTCAGTCCCGTCTCTGTCAAAAGCTCCGCTAGCTCGCGAATGGCCGCTGCATCGATCCCCGCTTTGGCTTTGGTCCCGTTGCCCATGAAGGCCTGCTTGACCTCATCCTTAATGCTCATGCTGCCCGCTCCCTGAGCTGATGCGCCAACGCCTCGACGGCATAGAGGTATCCCGCGGCGCCAAGGCCGCAGATGACGGCCGTGGCCGCTTCGCTGATGAAGGAATGCCGACGATAGGCTTCCCGTGCGTAAGGGTTCGAAAGATGCACTTCAATCAGAGGAACCGCCAGGGCGCGGGCCGCATCCAGCAGCGCCACCGACGTATGGCTGAGGCCAGCGGCATTGAGAATTACGCCCCCCGCTTTCCCCCTCGCCTCCTGCAGCCACCCGATCAGCTCTGCCTCGCTGTTGCTCTGCCGGAAGTCGACGGATAAGCCAAGCTCGCCCCCCCGCCGCCGCACCATGTCGCCGAGCTCCTGCAAGGTCGTGCGGCCATACACCTCCGGCTCCCGCTCCCCCAAAAGATTGAGGTTCGGCCCGTTCAGGACATATATCGGCCTCGAAGCTCCGGGATTGTCAGGTCCGGCCAAAACGGCGTCTCCGGGATTTGCAAATCGGTATAACGGGCTTTCGCGGCCGCGAAAACACGCTGTTAATGAGGTGTTATGGGCGTACGACTGACGGTAAATGGCGAGGAGCGGCGTTTCGAGACCGCTCTCAGCGTTCGCGCCCTGCTGACCGAGTTGGGTTTCGAGCCCGCGAAAATCGCCGTCGAGCGCAACCGCGAGATCGTGCCGCGTTCGCAGTACGACACTGTGGCAATCATGGATGGGGACAGGCTCGAAATTGTCCAGTTCATTGGCGGTGGTTAATGAGTGAGCCTGGCGTCGATCCCAAACCATTGGTGATTGCTGGCAAGTCCTACCGCTCGCGACTCATCATTGGCACCGGCAAATACCAGTCGTACGAGCAGAACGCGCGCGCACTGGAAGCAAGCGGCGCAGAAATCGTCACTGTCGCGGTGCGCAGGGTGAACCTCAGCGATCCGAGCCAGCCAAAGCTGGTCGACTTTATCGACCCGAGGAAGGTCACCTATCTGCCGAATACGGCCGGCTGCTTCACCGGCGAGGATGCGATTCGCACCTTGCGGTTGGCGCGCGAGGCAGGCGGCTGGAATTTGGTGAAGCTGGAAGTATTGGGGGATCGCAAGACCCTCTACCCCGACATGCTGGAGACACTCCGCGCCGCGGAAATGTTGATCGGCGACGGCTTTCAAGTGATGGTCTATTGCAACGACGATCCGATGATGGCGAAGCGATTGGAAAGCCTTGGCGCGGTAGCGATCATGCCGCTGGCTTCGCCAATCGGCTCCGGCCTCGGCATCCAGAGCCCTATCAACATTCGCCTGATCATCGAAGAAGCGAAGGTACCGGTGATTGTCGACGCCGGAATCGGCACGGCGTCGGACGCGGCCATCGCGATGGAACTCGGCTGCGATGCCGTGATCTCAAACACCGGCATCGCGGAAGCAAGGGACCCGGTGAGGATGGCGTGCGCCATGAGGCATGCGGTGGCAGCGGGCCGCCTGGCCTATCTGGCCGGCCGCATGGCGAAGAAGCGCTATGCCGATCCCTCGAGCCCGCTTGCAGGGTTGATCTAGGTTTTTGTTTTCAGGAGCTGCCCTAGGGACGCGTCGTCCAGCGCACCTTCATGGGCATGGCCGTTGACGATGAATGCGGGGGTGCCGTCCACTTTGGCTGCGGCCGCAAGATTGTGCGCCGCCGCAATTGCGGTATCCACAGACCGGTCCTGCATGTCGGCACGAAGCTTATCGATGTTCAATCCGGCTTTGCGCGCGTCAGCGAGAACGACGTCCTCAGTCACAAGCTCCTTCTCGCCCATCAAGAGAAAATGGAGGGCGAGATATTTGTCGGGCTGGCGTCGCGCAGCGATTGCCGCCCGCGACGCGAAGGTCGATTGAGGGCCTTTGATGGGAAATTCGATCAAGGCTACCCGGGCATCTTTTTTATGCGCGACCAGAAAGTTCTTCACCGTCGGCAGCGAGGCGCGGCAGTAGGGGCAGTTGTAGTCGAAAAATTCGACAAAGGTCGTGTGCGCCGAAGCCGGGCCGGTGACGAACGCAAAGCGCGGATTGAAAAAGGGCCTTAATCCCAGCCTGTCGATGGATTTCTGCCTACCTTCATCTTCGTTTGCGTCCTGTTGCGCCTGCAGCCTGTTGCTGATCTCCACAAGGACTTGCGGATGCGTCACGAGGTAGTCGTGGATGCGGCTGTCGGGTGTCGGAAACGCGCCAAGCGCGGCCGCCCCGAAGACTACCGAGAGCGACAGCGCCGCGCCGATCACCCCGCCGACAGCGCCTGCGGCTCCAGGAGATTTCAGCATGAATGCCCCCTAATCGCGCCGGCCGGAATTGGCACTCGATATTGCCAGAATATCCGTTGCCCGCTGCCAATCCGGCGAACCTGCGGCCAGCTTGTGCTGTGCCAACGTGGCGAAGTGAGCGGCGGCACCGAATTTCCCGGTGTTGTAATCGAGTTCGGCCGTGGACAGAGCGGCCATCGCCTCGTTTCCCATGTCGCTGTAGGCCTGCGCCGCTTCATACCACGCAAAATCGTTATTATTTTCCTGCCGCAGGACGATCTTGAGATTGTCAAGCGCTGGTTTGGCGAATTGCGGCTTGCCGGTTGCGATTTGCGCGGCTGCGAGGCTCAGGCGCAGCAGCGGTTCGTCCGGCGCAAGGTCCACGGATTTCTGATATGAAGGGATGCCGTTCAGCGGCTGGCTCATCTCGACGTAGATTTGTCCTTGTACTTCCCAGAAGAATGGATTCTTGGGATCGAGTTTGATCAGAGTTGCGGCCTCATCCAACGCCTTTTTCATATCTGGCTGGCGAAAATAGGCGATGGCTCGCGCGTAATGCGCCTCTTCGCTCGTGTCGGACGCCGGGTATTTCTGCAGGGCGGTATCCACTTTGTTGAGAAAGCCGGCGAGCTTCGCCTGGATCAGATGAAACTCGTGTATGGATGCAGCGCTGTCCTTTGTATCCTTATAGGGTGACTTCTCCACCAGCTGTTGCAGCAGATCGATGCGCTCGCGCGAGAGTGGGTGGTCGCTGATCAGAGGCGTGTTGTGGCCGTAGCTGATCTCGGCTTCCATGTTCGCGAATTTTTCGAACACTTCCAGCATGCCGCGGCCGGATTGGTGGGTTTCGAGCAGGTATTTCTGCCCCATCTGATCCGCGGTTCCTTCCTGCGCGCGGCTGAACTGGAAGAATTGCGCTTGCGCCGCCTGCTGTCCTAGCGCCATGAGACCGATCCCCGCTTCGCCGCCGCCCATGGCGACCGCCGCCGCGCCAAGCGCGATTCCCAGCAGCATTGGGATAGTTGCCTTCCGGATGGCTGAGGAATCGCGCACGATATGGCCGCCGGCAACGTGACCGGTTTCGTGCGCCAGAATTCCGATCACCTGGTTCGGCGACTTGAGCTGAAGGATGGTGCCGGTGTTGACGAAAATGCTTTCCGATTCACCCGGGATCGGGCTCTGGGTGGCAAAGGCATTTATCTCCGGGTCGTTGACGAGATAAATTTTGATAGTGTGCGGGTCAATCCCCGCCGCCTTCAGGATCGGGTCTTCGTATCCCCGCAACACCCGCTCAATCTCGGAATCCCGGACAATGTCGATCCCTTGCGCACGCGCCGTGCTGCCAATGCCGAGCAGGCACGTCGCCAATGGCGCAAGAAACAGCGCGAGACGGGCGAAGGCTGAAAATCTCGAGGCGGTCAGGGACATGCGCGTTCCGGGCCAAGCCCCCCTTGGGAGGCGTATGGGCTTGATCTGGACAGACGTCAATGCTTTGCAGCGCGGCACAGTCCCGGAGACAGATTTGGTCCGCTTCAGGTCAGAGCTTGGGGAAGCGGCGCTCACGCCGGAGCTGTTGCTCCGTGCCTACGCAGCGGGGATTTTTCCGATGTCTACCGGCCGCCACGACGATGCCATTGTGTGGCTGTCGCCGGAGCACCGGGCCGTCTTTCCCCTCGACAAGTTTCACGTTCCACGGCGGCTTGCCCGCACCATTCGCGGCGACCGCTTTCGGGTGACGGTGAACACCGCCTTCCAGGAGGTGATCCGGGAGTGCGCCGCGCCGGCGCCAGCGCGCGAAGAAACCTGGATCAATGATGATATCGAGCGCATCTACACAGAGCTGCATGCAAAAGGTCATGCGCATTCCATCGAATGCTGGCGAAACAGCGAGTTGGTGGGCGGCTTGTATGGCGTGCAGCTCGGCGCCGCTTTTTTCGGCGAAAGCATGTTTTCCAGGAGGCGGGATGCCAGCAAGGTTGCGCTCGTCCATCTCGTGGCGCGCCTGATCCACGGAGGATTTACACTTCTCGATGCGCAATTCATGACCGCGCATCTCGCGCAGTTCGGAGCCATCGAGCTTGCAAGGAACCAATACCTGCGCCGCCTGCACGATGCGATCGATGCGCGCGCGGATTTCTACTGCCCCGATCCTTCCGGCAGTTCCGGCAATTTCTCATTGGCATGCGCATCGGGTGATACCGGCTTGACCGGCGCCATGGATGCAACTGTTGGCGCCTGCTGGCCGGGCTGGTTGGTTTTGCAGCTGATCACCCAGACGTCGTAGAGTGGATGCTCCATGCCGTTCAGCGATGGACTTGAGGCCAGCATCCATCCGGAAAACACCTTGCGCTCGGCCTGGTCCGGTCGGTGGTCGACGATCTGCAGAAAGGCTGTTGTCTCCGGTGTTTCTGTGATTGGCGTAGAGTAACAATAACGCGCCGTGATCGTGAGCGTCGCATATTTGACCGGCACCCCAACGGGCGCATAGATCGTGGTGGCGCGAGCGGTGATCTTGTCGAGACCGCGCAGGATCACCATACGCTTCACACCATCCTTGCCGGGAATGGCATCGTTTACAGTATACGGATGTGCCCGCGCGTTGCCCTGAGCAGTTACGGCGGTCAGCAAGTTGAAGCCCGCAATCAGGAAGGCACAGCACCGAAGGGGGCGAACCCGCATCAAGGATGTCCCGCTGGGGGCGATGGCGTTTGTTGGGGCGCCGTGCCGGATGCGGAACCCGCCGAAGACCCTCCGCTATTCGTCGTCCCGTAAATGGCACGGCCGATCAGACCCATGATGTCCACGGAGCCTTGCGTATTGGCGATTTGCGCGCCCGGCTGCAGATTCTTCGGACTGCCGCCAGGCTGAATGGACAGGTACGCGTTGCCCAGCAATCCGGTTGAGGTCACCTTGATGGCCGAATCATCGGGAATGGGAACGTCGTTGCGAACGCTCATGTGAACAATGGCGAGATATGTCCTCGGATCGAGATCCACGGACGATACGCTGCCGATTTTGATCCCGTGCAGGCGGACATCGGTGCCGCTGGTAATTCCGTCAGCGCTGGAAAACCGGGCCTCCAGCGGATATCCGCCGAGGCCGCCCGCGCTTGTATTGGAATAGGCGAAAACCAAAAAGCCAACGGCAACGATCACCACGGCCGCGCCGATCAGGGTTTCGACGGCATTGTTGTTGCGCATTCGGGTTCAGCTCGTTTCAGGCGACCACGCCTCATAATCCGCCGTGGAAGGCGCGTGCTCGCCATGCCTGGCAAGGCTCCCCTCCGGGCGATACGCAAAGCCCGTGCCCGAGAGGTTCGGCACGTAGGGTATCTCAAACGATTTTGGCAGTAGCGGGGCGACCGTCGGCGGCTCGGGGAAGGTAAAGTGCAGCCAGCCGTGCCAGTCGGGTGGCACCCGGCTCGCCTCCACAGTGCCATTGTAGACGACCCAGCGCCGGCTAGCGTCGCTATTCTGATAATAGCGGTTGCCGAACTCGTCGGCGCCCACAAACCGGCCGTAAAGCCATGTGGCCAGCAAGGTGCCCCAAGTGGCGCCGCGCCACCAAACGAAGATCATCATCAGCCACCGCTTCATGGCACCCGTCTTGCCGAATCGCGCGCGAATATAGAAGGGGGGCGGCCTTTTCCAAGCCGCCGATGCCCTGCACCTGTCCACACGCCGCCAACAACTTCCTGTGCCGTGTGGAAGAAAATTTTTGCGGACCTTTCTGCTGCGCCGATTGACACCGGCCAATTTGCAGCGGTTCGCGAGGTTTCCGTGCGCCGCAAGAGTAGTGGGTAAGATTCCGTTTACCACTTTCCTCTTGCATGTTCGGAAGAGGCGTACCCATACTTGGTGCCTGTCGCATCGCGCGACACAATATCTGGCGGGGAAGCTTCGGCATCCGGCAGCTCTCGTGCTCGCCGGGCGGGTGGCTGTTCCCCGGCGGGCAGGAACAGGTCAACAGGAGCACACGGGGGCAACATGCGTATCCGGCGCCATTTCACTACCGAAGGCCGTTCGCCATACGAAGGCATCGCCTTCCGCGACGCGAGCAGCGAAATCCGCAATCCGGACGGCTCGGTGGTGTTTCGGCAGACGGACATCGAGGTGCCGGCAGACTGGAGCCAGGTCGCCTGCGACGTTCTCGCACAGAAATATTTCCGCAAGGCCGGAGTGCCGACGGAGCTTGAGCCGGTGCCGCAGGAGGGCGTGCCGGCATGGCTGTGGCGGAAGCAGGCTGTTTCCGGCAGCCAGACCACCGGTGAGAATTCCGCCAAACAGGTCTTCGACCGTCTTGCTGGGACGTGGACCTATTGGGGCTGGAAAGGCGGTTACTTCAACACCGAACCGGACGCCCGCGCCTTCCATGACGAGCTGTGCTTCATGCTCGCCACACAGAAAGCAGCGCCCAATTCCCCGCAATGGTTCAACACCGGTCTGCATTGGGCCTACGGCATCGATGGCCCAAGCCAGGGCCACTACTATGTAGACCACGTCACCGGACGCCTGACGAAGTCCGATTCGGCCTACGAGCACCCGCAGCCGCACGCCTGCTTCATCCAGAGCATCAGGGACGATCTCGTCAACGAAGGCGGGATTATGGATCTCTGGACGCGAGAAGCGCGGCTGTTCAAGTACGGCTCGGGAACCGGCACCAACTTTTCAAATCTGCGCGGCGAGAACGAGAAACTCTCCGGCGGCGGCAAATCGTCCGGCCTGATGAGCTTCCTCAAGATCGGCGACCGCGCGGCCGGCGCCATCAAGTCGGGCGGCACCACACGCCGCGCAGCGAAGATGGTGATCGTCGATATCGATCACCCCGATATCGAGCAGTTCATCGACTGGAAGGTGATTGAAGAGCAGAAAGTGGCAGCGCTGGTGGCGGGCTCGAAGCTTGCCGCCCAGCATCTCAACGCGGTGATGAAAGCCTGCATCAACTGCGAAGGTTCCGGGGACGACTGCTTTGATCCCAAAAAGAATCCCGCATTGCGTCGCGAGGTGAAGGCCGCGCGCAAGGCGATGATCCCGGACAATTATATCGAGCGCGCTATCGCCTTTGCCAAGCAGGGGTATGCGCAGATCGAATTCCGGACCTACGACACGGACTGGGACTCGGAAGCCTATCTTTCGGTCTCCGGCCAGAACTCGAACAACTCCGTGCGGGTGACCGACGGGTTCCTGCGTGCTGTCGAAAATGACGAAGAGTGGGACTTGAAATACCGCCGCGACGGCAGCGTGGCCGATACGGTGAAGGCGCGGGAGCTATGGGGTTCCGTCTCGCGCGCGGCATGGTCCTGCGCCGATCCCGGTATCCAGTTCCACTCGACGATCAACGACTGGCACACCTGCCCCGCCGGCGGACCGATCCGCGCCTCCAATCCGTGCTCGGAATATATGTTCCTGGACGACACGGCTTGCAATCTCGCCTCGCTGAACCTGATGGCCTTTCGAAAACCGGCCTCAAGCAGCGAAGCGGTAGGCGAAAAAGAAGATCTGGAGGGACGGCAGGTGTTCGACGTGCCGTCGTTCGAGCATGCCGTGCGGCTGTGGACCATCGTGCTCGAAATTTCGGTGATGATGGCGCAGTTCCCGTCGCGGGAGATTGCGCAGCTCTCCTACGATTACCGCACGCTCGGCCTGGGCTTCGCCAACATTGGCGGCCTTCTCATGGCAGCCGGAATTCCTTACGACTCGCGCGAGGGCCGTGCGATCGCTGCCGGTATTTCGGCCGTGATGACGGGCATCTCTTACGCGGCCAGCGCCGAAATGGCGGGCGAACTTGGACCGTTTCCGGAATACATCGCGAACCGGGAGCACATGCTGCGCGTGATCCGCAATCACCGCCGGGCTGCCCACGGCGAGGCGGATGGCTACGAGGCGCTTGCCACTCTGCCCGTGCCGCTGGACCATGCGGCCATCGCGCAGGAAGAGCTTGCGACGGCAGCGCGCGAAGCGTGGGACACCGCGCTCGATCTAGGCGCCGAATATGGCTTCCGCAATGCGCAGGCCACGGTGATCGCGCCCACCGGCACCATCGGCCTGGTGATGGATTGCGACACCACCGGCGTGGAGCCGGATTTCGCGCTGGTGAAGTTCAAGAAGCTTGCCGGCGGCGGCTACTTCAAGATCATCAACCGCTGCGTGCCGGAAGCGCTGAACACGCTCGGCTATAGCCAGGCGGAAATCGACGCGATTGTCGCCTATGCCGTGGGCCATGGCACACTGGAAGGCAATCCGGACGGCCTGACGCACGCACGACTGCGCGCGCTCGGCTTCGGGGATGATGAGATCGGCAAACTCGAAGCCGCGCTCGAATCCGCGTTCGACATCCGCTTCGTCTTCAACAAATGGACTTTAGGCGAGGCGTTCTGCACCGAGACCTTACGCATTTCCGCGGCCGAACTGGATGGCCTCGATTTCGACATGCTGAAGACCCTCGGCTTCTCGAAGGCCGACGTGGATGCGGCGAACCTCTATGTCTGCGGCGCCATGACGCTGGAAGGCGCGCCGCACCTGAAGGAAGAGCACCTGCCGGTATTCGACTGCGCCAATCCGTGTGGCCGCATCGGCAAGCGCTCGCTCTCGGTGGAGAGCCACATCCGAATGATGGCGGCGGTGCAGCCATTCATCTCTGGCGCCATCTCCAAGACCATCAACATGCCGAACTCGGCGACCGTAAAGGACTGCGGCGAAAGCTATATGCTGTCATGGAAGCTGGGCCTCAAGGCCAACGCGCTCTATCGCGACGGCTCCAAGCTGAGCCAGCCGCTCGCGTCACAGGTTCTGGCTTTCGACAACGACGACGACGAGGACTTTCTCGAGCAGCCGCAGATGCAGCGCGCCGCCATCATCAGCGAACGCATCGTGGAGAAAGTCATCGAGCGCGTCATCCATCGCGCCGAACGCGAAAAGCTGCCGCACCGCCGCAAGAGCTATACCCAGAAGGCCGTGGTGGGCGGCCACAAGGTGTATCTGCACACCGGTGAATACGAGGACGGCCGCCTTGGGGAAATCTTCATCGACATGCACAAGGAAGGCGCCGCCTTCCGCTCGCTGATGAACAATTTCGCTATCGCCATTTCCATCGGCCTGCAATACGGGGTGCCGCTGGAAGAGTTCGTCGACGCCTTCACCTTCACCCGCTTTGAGCCGGCGGGCCTGGTGCTCGGCAACGATTCCATCAAAAACGCGACCTCCGTGCTCGATTACATTTTCCGCGAACTGGCCGTCTCCTATCTTGGCCGCAACGATCTCGCGCATGTCACGCCGGCGCAGGACGAGGATCTTGGTCACGGCGACACCGGCGGCAAGCCGGATGCGGCCAACGAGATCGCGCAGACGCTGGCGCGCATGGCCTC
>DATIEM010000007.1:0-17415 GCA_035455725.1 Rhizomicrobium sp.
TCGGCGACACGTTCCGCCGGAATCGGGCTTCCGGGTGCAATGTCAAGACAGCGGCGAATGCCCTCCAGGGCGGCGTCATCGTAATCTTGGCTCTCGGACAGCTGCTTCAAGCTGCTGAGAGATCTGTCGGGTGCTTCGGCCACGATGTCCGTGAAGGTGCCGCCGCGATCGATGTAGAAGTGCCATTTTCCGGAGGCTGACATGCTCGCGAGATTGCTCTATGGCTTCGCCGCATGTCCATCTGGGGAAAGATAGGCGGCGCAGCCGCGGGGCTGCTTGCGGGGGGACCGTTGGGAGCCGCGCTTGGCGCGCTGGCCGGTCACTTCCTCGTGGACCGCGCATCGGCAGCGCCGCCGGCGGGAGCCGATCCAGGAGTTGCGTTCACGATTGCCATCATCGCACTGGGCGCGAAAATGGCCAAGGCCGATGGGGTGGCGAGCGGCGAGGAAGAAGAAATATTTCGCCAATACTTTCGCGTTCCTCCTTCGGAAGAAGCAAACGTGCGCAGGATTTTTCGGCTCGCGCGCCAGGACACGGCGGGCTTCGAAAGCTACGCCCGACAGATCGCTAACATCTACCGCGGGAACCCGGCGGTTCTCGAAGATATTCTCGACGGCCTGTTCGAAATCGCCAAGGCCGACGGGGTTCTTCATCCCGGCGAACTCGCGTTCCTGGAGCGCGTGGCGGACATTTTCGGCTTTGCGCCGAATGAGTTCCGCCGCATCCGTGCCTCGCATTTTCCGGACCGCGAAGACCCATATGTCATCCTCGGGGTGGCCCATAATGCCTCGGGCGATGAGATCAAGCGCACCTATCGGTTGCTGGTGCGCGAAAACCATCCGGACAGCTTTATCGCCCGCGGCATGCCGGAGGAATTCGTAAAGCTCGCAAACGACAAGCTGGCCGCAATCAACGCGGCCTATGGAAAAATCGCCCACGAGCGCGGGCTGTAAGGCGGGCGGCTGTGGTCCTCAGGCTCGTCGAATGTCCCTCGCCCAACCACGATCCGCGTGCCGACGGACCCATCGACATTCTGGTGATGCATTACACCGGGATGCGAACTGCGGAAGAAGCCTTGCAGCGTCTTTGCGATCCGGCAGCGAAGGTTTCTTCGCACTACACCATCGACCGGGACGGAACGGTTTACGTGCACGTGCCGGAGGCGCGGCGCGCGCGTCATGCCGGGGTTTCATACTGGGCCGGCGTGCGGGACGTGAACTCACGCTCGATCGGGATCGAGATCGTCAATCCGGGACATGAGTTCGGCTATATGGATTTCTCTGGGCTGCAAATCGAGGCGCTGATCGCATTGTCGTGTGAGATCATTTCGCGGCACCCGATTTCCCCCTCGCGCGTGGTGGGTCATTCCGACGTCGCGCCAAACCGCAAACAGGATCCTGGCGAGCTCTTCCCCTGGCGCCGACTGGCACATGAGGGGGTCGGCCGGTGGGCGGACCCGGCGGCGGGTTCTTCACCGCCGGCTTCGGAACCGGCCTTTGCCGAAAAGCTCAGGGCCTACGGCTATGGGGTTCCGCCGGAAGTGGACTGGCCGCTCGCGAATGTGATCGCCGCCTTCCAGCGGCATTTCCGTCCGGAACGCATCGACGGGATCGCCGATGCCCAATGCCTCGGTATTGTCGAGGCACTGCTGGCCGCCTGATCCGAAAGACGGGCAAGCACTCAGTGCGCGTGCCGGTGCCGCTGGACTTCATTCATGCGCAAGCCGGTGAGCCCGTAGTGGTCGATCGCCTCTTCCCAGCTAAGAAATTCCTCCACGCTGAGATCGTAGCGTTCGCAGGCGTCATCCAGGCTGATGGCCCCGCTATGGACCGCCGCAACCACCTGCGCTTTCGAGCGCGGCATCCACCGCTTGAGACCCGGAGGTGGTAATTCGGCCATTTTGGCCGGGCGTCCGTCCTCGCCTCTGACGAGGTGAATGATCTTGCTTGCATCGCTGCCCATGTTCGGCACTCCCGACGTGTTACAGTGTGTGAAGGTGCAACCTGGGCGGCTGGTTGCAGCCAAAATATCCTGTTTCGCCAATGGGTTAGTAAATCGTAAATAAATTCGTTCGAAGGCGATGCGTGCCGGATTTCCGCGCCGCCCAGAAGGCCGTTATATTGCCTTGCGTCAGATGGCCGGATGGCCGCCGGCCGCTCGCGAGAGCGGCTGGAGGAAAGTCCGGGCTTCACGGAAACACGGTGACGGATAACCTCCGCCCAGGGAGACCTGCGGGACAGCGCCACAGAAATGACACCGCCGAACTGCGCACGCAGTGGCAAGGTTGAAATGGTGCGGTAAGAGCGCACCGCGCCTCTGGCAACAGCGGCGGCATGGCAAGCCCCACCGGAAGCAAGACCGAATAGGGACGGCACGTGATCTGTTTCCGGATCGCCGTCCGGGTGGGTCGCGCGAGACGCGCAGCAATGCGCGTCCCAGACGAATGGCCATCTATCCGCTTCGGCGGTGGACAGAACCCGGCTTACAGGCCATCTGACGCTTTTCCTTTGCCGCTACACCGAGACGATGAGCTCTTTTAATCCGCGGAAGAAGGGCATGCGGCGCCATTCTGGTTTGGCGCCGGGATTGGCCAGCTGGGCCTTCGGGAAGCGGTTGAAGAAGGACAGCAGCGCCACCTGGGCTTCCAGCCGCGCCAGCGGCGCCCCAATGCAGAGATGCAGCCCGCCCCCGAAGGCCACATGCGGCGCGTTCTTCCGGGAAATATCGAAACTGTCCGGCTGGGGAAATGCATCCGGATCCCGGTTCGCGCCGCGGAGCGAAAGAAACATCTGCTGGTGGGGCTTCACGGGACATCCGCCAATGTTCATCTCGCGCGGCGCAATGCGGCCGGTCATGTCGACGGGTGCTTCATAGCGCAGCACCTCCTCCACACAGGAATTGATCAACGCCGGCTCCGCCCTGAGCTTGGCCAGTTCCGCAGGATGCATCAGCAGCAGCCAGATCGCATTGCCGATGAGATCGGTGGTCGTGAGATTGCCGCCGATCAGGAGTCCCTGGAGGTTGTTTGAAAGTTCGCCTTCCGACAAAGGCGCGCCTTCGGACCTCAGCTTCATCATGTCACTGACAAGATCGTCCCGCGGATTTGCGGCCCGCTCGTGCATCAATCCGCGCATGTAAGTGGAGAGAGCGTTGGAGGACCGAACGAAGAATTTCGTGTCGTCTTCGCTGCGAAACGGATTGAGTCCCAGGATCGCGCCTTCGCTCCACTCGCGAAATTCCGCGAGCCTCTGATCGTCGACCCCAAGAATGCGCGCGATCACATCTATGGGCACGCGCAAGGTGAATTTGTCCATGACGTCGAACGATTCCGCATCGCCGATTCGATCCAGCCACTCCGTGACCACCTGCTGCACCAGCGGCCTCGATCTGGCGACGCGCTTGTAGAGCGCCTTGGCGAGCGGCTCGCGAATGCGCATGTGATCGGGCTCGTCCATCAGCAGAATGCCGGTACGCGTCTCGTCCTGTGGAATGGTCAGGCCTTCGACCTTCTGATCGGCCAAGGCCCGCGCGACGACCGCGTTTTCCTCGGCGCGGCTCGGTCCGCGCCACATGCTGGTATCGGCCACCACGCCGCGGACGTCGGCATAACGGGTAAGGATAAAGGCGCCCGCCGCCTCGTCCCGATGCACGGGACACTCGCTGCGCAGCCGATCGAGGTAGGCGTGCGGGTTTTCGCTGAAGGCGGGGTTGAGCGGAGTCAGGTCGAACAAGCCCGGCAGTGGACTTTTGCTCACCGGAGGCGCCCCAACGTTCCGTCATTTCGAGCTTAGGGGAAGAAAAACAGGCGGTCCACACACGGCCAGGAACGTCGCTGCCGCTCAGCCGCTGCCGCCCTCCACGCTTCGCCCTTCCGCGCGCCAGCGCAGCATGCCGCCAGGCAGATTGGCCACCCGGTCGAAGCCGGCATCGCGCAGGATATTGGTCGCCTGGGCTGAGCGGCCCCCAGCCCGGCAGACAGCGACGATGGGCTTGTCGTGCGGGAGTTCACCCGCCCGCGCTGCCAACTGCCCAAGCGGGAGCAGGATGGCGTCCGGAATGTGGCCAAGTGGACCCTCCCATTCGGAAGTCTCCCGCACATCCACGACCGTGACCGCTTGCGCGTTCTCTTCCACCCACGCGGGATCGATATCCCACACACCGGCGAAGGTGCACGACAGCGGTGCCCATTGCGGATCGCTCATGATGTTCGCTCCATTGGCGGGACGGCCGCATTGCAGGTTGGCGGGGACCGCAGCTTCCATTTTCTTGGGATGCGCCAAGTTCAGGTTGGCCATGTAGCCGGCGAAGTCGCTCTCGCTTAACTCACCGCCCAACCGTGGATTGTGGGCCTTCTCTTCGCCTACGCTGGTGACAGTCAGGCCGCGATAGTCATGGCCGGGATACAGAAGGCAAGCGTCCGGCAGGCTGAAAATCTGTTCGTGCACCGAACGGTATAGCGCGCCGGAGCTGCCGTCCTGAAAGTCCGTCCGGCCGCAGCCGCGGATCAGAAGACAGTCTCCGGTGAAGGCCATGCTCTGATCGTCGAGAACATAGCTGAGACAGCCGCTGGTGTGCCCGGGTGTTGCGCGGACCTGCAGCACGCGGCGGCCGAAGCGCATTTTGTCACCATGCTGGAAGTAGCGATCGGCGCCGGATGCGGCGGTGATCTTGCCGACGCCGATCCGGCTCCCGAGCATTTGCTTCAACAGCGATCCGCCGGTGACGTGGTCTGCATGGATATGGGTTTCAAGCGTCCAGGTTAGCCGAAGGCCGAGTTCGCGGATCAGGGCCGCATCGCGGCGCGCCTGCTCGAACACCGGATCGATCAGCACCGCCTCGCCGCTGTCCGCCAGCAGGTAGGTGTAGGTCGAGGATGCGGGATCGAAAAGCTGGCGAAAGATCATGACGCCCCAGTCTTTGCCGCGAATGGCCGCTTTTATTATATCCCACGCAATGACCGAAGGCACCACAACAACAGCGCTCAAGGGACCGCCGCGAATCAGCGCCTACGCAAAGACGCTGCCGGATGCGCCGGGCGTCTATCGCATGCTCGATGGCAAGGGTGACGTCCTCTATGTCGGCAAGGCCAAGAGCCTAAAGAAGCGGGTGGCGTCGTACGCCAAGACCGGCGGCCACACCGAGCGCATCGCCCGCATGGTGGCCGAAACGGCGGAGATGCTGTTCGTCACCACCGCCTCGGAGGTCGAGGCATTGCTGCTGGAATCGAACCTGATCAAGCGGCTGAAGCCCCGCTACAACGTATCCTATCGCGACGACAAATCGTTTCCCAATATCCTGCTGCGGCAGGATCACGAGTTTCCGCAGCTCCTGAAACACCGCGGCGCCAAGAGCACGAAGGGCATCTATTTCGGGCCCTTCGCCAGCGCCGGCGCCGTGAACCGGACGCTCAACACGCTGCAGCGCGCTTTTCTGCTGCGCTCCTGCTCAGATTCCGTGTTTGAATCCCGCACACGCCCCTGCCTCCTGCACCAGATCAAGCGCTGCAGCGCGCCCTGTACAAGCCGCATCGACAAGGATGCCTATGCGGAACTGGTGCGCGAAGCCGAGCTGTTCCTCACCGGCAAGAGCCGCGGCGTCCAGAAGCTGCTGGTGAAGGAAATGGGAGAGGCTTCCGAAGCGCTCGATTTCGAGCGGGCGGCGCGTTACCGGGACCGTATCCGCGCGATGAGCCACATTCAACTGCATCAGGGCATCAATCCCACCACGTTCGCGGAAGCGGACGTGTTCGCCGCGTTCAACGAAGGCGGGCAGACCTGTATCCAGGTGTTCTTCTTCCGCGCCGGCCAGAACTGGGGCAATCGGCCTTATTTTCCGCGACACGACCGCGAGCTTTCTACACAGGAAGTCCTCGAATCCTTCGTTGGCCAGTTTTACGACGAACGCGAGGCACCGAAGCTCATCCTGCTCTCGCACGATATTCCGAATTGCGCGCTTCTCGCCGAGGCTCTGTCGCTGCGGCAGGATTACAAAATCGATATCGCAATGCCCGTTCGCGGCGAGAAGCGCGAAATCATGCAGATGGCGCTGCAGAACGCGCGCGAGCAGCTTGCGCGACGCATGGCAGAAAATTCCGCCCAGCGCGAGTTGTTGGAAGCCGTCGCGGAGATGTTCGGGCTCGAGGCGCCGCCACGACGCATCGAGGTGTACGACAACTCACATATCCAGGGCGCCCAGGCTCTGGGCGCCATGATTGTCGCCGGAGCGAACGGGTTCGAAAAAGGCGAATACCGAAAATTCAATATCCGCTCAGCCGACCTTACGCCCGGCGATGACTACGCCATGATGCGCGAGGTGCTGACGCGCCGCTTCTCTCGACTCATCAAAGAGGACGAGGCGGAGGAGGCCAGGGCAAAATGGCCCAACCTGGTCCTGATCGATGGCGGGCCGGGGCAGTTGGCGGTCGCCTGTCAGGTTTTCGCCGATCTAGGTGTCGAAGATGTGACGGTCGCTGGAATCTCAAAAGGGCCCGAGCGCGATGCAGGCCGGGAGCATTTCTACCTTCCCGGCCGCGAGCCCTTCCGGCTCGATCCGAAAAGCCCCGTGCTCTATTTCTTGCAGAGGTTACGGGACGAGGCGCACCGTTTCGCCATCGGCAGCCACAGAAAGCGCCGCTCCAAGGCGATCGGCGCGAATCCGCTGGACGAGATCGGGGGTGTGGGGGCCTCCCGCAAACGTGCTCTTTTGCAACATTTCGGATCGGCGAAGGCGGTTTCCGCCGCCAGCCTCGTCGATCTGGAAGCGGTAGCCGGCGTCAGCCGGACGCTGGCGACGAAGATTTACGATTTCTTTCATCCAAATGGCTGACGCTCGGTGTTAGAGTGTTGATATGCTGAATATCCCGAACGCCATCACCGTTTCCCGGATTCTGCTGGTCCCGGTGTTTGCGCTTCTTTTCGCGGTGCCTGGCGCCCCCGCACGCATGGCCGCTTTTGTGATCTTCTGCATCGCCGGTGCGACCGATGCTCTGGACGGACTTGCTGCCCGCAAACTGAACGCGGGCTCGGATTTCGGACGGATGCTCGATCCGATTGCAGACAAAATCCTGGTGGCCGTCGCCCTGATGATGCTGATTGCAGAAGGGGGATACGGCACCCCGCATCTGGATCCAGAGGATCTGCACAGGCCGGTCTATCACGTGGCAATGGATCCTTCCCATGGCCTTCGGAGCCTTCTAAGGCTTGTACCCGCGCTGGTGATCCTGTCTCGCGAAATTTTGGTCTCCGGCCTGCGCGAATTTCTTGCGGGGGCGGCCGTGAGTGTCCCTGTGACCAGGATTGCCAAGGCCAAGACCACGATTCAGATGATCGCGATCGGCGCCATGCTCCTTGATCCCCTGGCACAACGCTGGCTGTCAGAAGACCAGGCGATGCTCTACAGCTGGATATCCTACAGCGGACTGTGGCTGGCGGCGGCCCTGACCGTCGGCACCGGCTATGCGTACTTTCGGGCGGGCTTAAGACATCTGCATCCCCGTGCCCGTGCGGTACGCGAGCAGCGGCGGGCACGCAAGGCAGCCGCACACCGCCATGCCGGAGAGGCGGCGTGACGGTGCTCTATTTCGCCTGGGTCCGGCAGAGGCTGGGCACCGGTGAAGAGCAGATCGAATTGCCGCCGGAGATCGGAACCGTGCGCGAACTCGCAGAACACCTGCAATCCCGCGGAGGGGCCTTCGCAGACGTGTTCTCCGAACCCAAACGGCTTCGCGCCGCCATTAACCAGGAGCACGCTGCCTGGGACGCTTCTCTCCAAACGGCAACGGAGGTCGCATTCTTCCCACCGGTCACAGGCGGATGAAAATTTGCGTTCAGCGCGAGGATTTCGACCTCAATGCCGAACTGGACGCCCTCAAGCACAAGCGCCCCCCCGTTGGCGCGATTGTCGCTTTCACCGGCGTGGTCCGGGCCTCCGATACGGTTTCATCCCTTACGCTTGAGCACTATCCCGGCATGACGGAACGGGAAATCGCCCGCCACGTCGAATACGCCAATGGTCGTTGGCCGCTGTTTGGAGTGACAGTTATCCATCGCATTGGCGAGCTGCGGCCGGGCGACAACATCGTGCTGGTTGCGGTAGCGGCGGAGCATCGCCGCGCGGCGTTCGAGGCCACTGAGTTCCTGATGGATTACCTCAAAACCCAGGTGCCCTTTTGGAAGCAAGAGGCGGGGCAGGAAAAATCGCAATGGATCGAGGCGCGCGACTCCGACGAAGCGGCACTTACGCGCTGGCACCAAGATTGACGCTGGAGACTTCCTTCCGCACCTCTTCCATGTAGTCGTGCATCAGCGTTTCTGTGATCTGCCCAGGAGTAAAGCGGTGCTCCCCGACTTCGCTGACGGGCGTGACTTCCGCTGCCGTACCGGTCAGGAAGCATTCTGAAAAACGGCCGAGCTCTTCGGGGGCGATGTGCCGCTCGACGACGGGAATCTGCCGCGCCCGCGCCAGCGCCATCACCGAACGCCTTGTGATGCCATCGAGGAAACAATCCGGCGTTGGCGTGACGAGCTTGCCTTCTTCCACGAAGAACACGTTCGCGCCGGTCGCCTCCGCCACGAAGCCGCGGTAATCGTACATGAGCGCGTCGTGATAGCCTTCTGCCTCGGCCTTGTGCTTTGACAAAGTGCAAATCATGTAGAGGCCCGCCGCTTTGGACCTATACGGTGCCGTTTCCGGTGACGGCCGCTTCCAATCGGCAACCGTCAGCCGGATACCCTTCATCTTCTGCGCCGGATCGAAGTACGACGGCCATTGCCACACGGCGATAGCGATCCGGGTGGTGGCGCGGGGTGCCGCGACGCTCATCTGCTCGCTGCCGCGGAAGACGACGGGTCGGACGTAGGCGTCCTCAAAGCCTTGCGCCTTCACCACCCGATTGCAGGCATCGCCGATCTCCTGTTCGCTGAAGGGAATTTCCATGTCCAGGATGCGCGCCGATTCGAACAGCCGCTCGGTGTGCTCTTCCAGCTTGTAGATACGTCCGGAATAGGCCCGCTCGCCCTCAAACACGCTGGAGGCGTAGTGCAGTCCATGCGTCAGAACATGCACTTTCGCGTGCTCCCAGGGGACCAGCTGGCCATCCAACCATATCCAGCCTTGACGCTGGTCGAACGGAACTGTCTCGGGCATGGACGACCTCTGTAACGCACTGGGAGAAGTTCGGGCAGGCTTGTCGGGCTCCGCGGGCGCCAGTACACCAGCCTGTATGGCTGACCGGGCACATGCGGGACTTCTGATTGGCTCCCTACAACCGCAGGGCTGCGGCAAGCAAGCCGCGCGCCAGTGCGCAGGTGCATATCTGCCTCCCGGCGCGCACTCGGGCCCGCCCGCCGCCGGCCGGAGGGGCAGCCGTGCATGGCCGCCTGCGGAGGGGATCGCCCCATGAGCGGCGTTACGGGTCCGGGTGACAGTCATATCCTTGTGGTGGACGATGACGAGCGACTGCGCGCCTTGCTGCAGCGGTTCTTGTCCCAGAACGGCTTTCGTGTGACTGCCGCGGCCGATGCCGAGCACGCGCGCGCGCTGATGAAAAGCATGGCTTTCGATCTCCTGGTTCTGGATGTGATGATGCCGGGCGAGAGCGGGTTTGAACTCGCGCGCAGCGTGCGCGCGAACTCGCGGGTGCCGATCCTGATGTTGACGGCGCGCGGTGAAGCGGAAGATCGAATCGAGGGGCTTGAAATCGGTGCCGACGATTATCTGCCCAAACCGTTCGAGCCCCGCGAGCTGGTTTTGCGCTGCGCCGCGCTTCTGCGGCGAGCGGCGCCGCCGGCTCAAACCCATCGCGAGGTCAAAATGGGGCAAGCGGTTTTCGATCCCGACCGCGGCGAGTTGCGGCGCAAGGGAAAAGCGGTGCGCCTCACCAGTTCCGAGACTGCTCTGATGAAACTCTTCGCTGCGAATGCAGGGCGCCCGTTTTCCCGGACGGACCTGTGTTCCCGCCTCGGCGTGACTCTCGAGCGCTCCATCGACGTGCAGGTCACGCGTCTGCGGCGCAAGATCGAAGAAGATCCCAAGCTGCCGCTCTATATCCAGACGCTGAGAGGGGTCGGCTACATGCTGGTGCCCGACCGGGTCAGCTAGCCTATGCTGCGGCCACGCCCGTTCCGGGCATTGAAACGGATTTTGCCCAGAGGGCTGTTTGGCCGGTCGCTGATTATTATCGTTACGCCGGTTGTCATTCTACAAGGCATTGTCACCTATATTTTCTTCGAGCGGCATTACGACGTGATGCTGGCGCGCATGGGCCGCGGCGCGGCGGCCGATGTCGTATTCCTCACCAATGTGGAAGAGCGGTATCCGCCCGGACCCGAACGGCAGGCCCTTCTTGCGATGGCCGCACGCAATTTGGATTTCGAACTCTCGACGGTCCCCCGGGGCAAGCTGGAGCGGCCGTATCGGCACGCCAGCGCGAATCTCAAAGACGCTTTGACCAACATGTTCGCCGCGCAACTGGGGGAAAGACGGCCGTTCACCTCCCGCTACGCCGGAAATAAAGTCGAGGTAACGGTGCAGGTGAAGGATGGGCTGTTGCGGCTGAGAATTCCGCGCCAGCGGCTGGTCGCGTCCAACGTCGACGTCTTCATTCTCTGGATGGTGGGATCGTCGTTCGTCCTGCTGGCGGTTGCGATTGTCTTCCTGCGCAATCAGGTGCGCCCCATCGAGCAGCTCGCGATGGCCGCGGAAAGCTTCGGAAAAGGGCGCGCCGTTCCCCATTTCAAGCCGTACGGGGCGGCGGAGGTACGCCGCGCGGCGCAGGCCTTCATCACCATGCGGGCGCGGATCGAGCGTTACGTGACGCAACGCACCGAAATGCTGGCCGGCGTGAGCCACGATCTGAAAACGCCGCTCACCCGCTTCAAGCTCGAACTCGCCATGATGGCCGACAGCGCGGAAATCCGCGCCCTGCGGCAGGACATCGCCGAGATGGAGCACATGCTGGATGAGTACCTAGATTTCGCCCGCGGAGAAGGTGGCGAGGAACCGCAGGAGGCCGATCTTGCGGATATCGTAATGGAAGCCGCGGCAGCCGCGGCGAAGGCTCGCGGCGCTACCGCAGACCGGTTGAAGCTTGCGGCCCAATCCGGAATCCGGGTTTCTGTACGGCGTCACGCGGTGAAGCGCTGCGCGACCAACATCATCGACAACGCTCTGAAGTACGGTCGCAAGGTTGGCGTGGCCCTGAAGCAAAATGGGCAACAGGTCGAGATCGTAGTGGAGGACGATGGGCCCGGCATTCCGGAGGAGCGGCGGGAAGAAGCCTTTCGTCCCTTTCACAGATTGGATGAAGGCCGCAACCTGCAGACCGGCGGCTCCGGCCTGGGTCTGGCAATCGCCCGCGATATTGCGCGTGCGCATGGGGGCGATGTGGTTCTCGACGAAAGCTCCATGGGCGGCTTGAGGGCGGCGATCCGGCTGCCGATGTAGCTAACCGCCCAGTTCTTCCGCGCGTTTGCGTGCGGCATGCACAGCCCGCGCGATCAATGGCTTCAATCCGTCTTTCGCAAGCAGCACATCAAGCGCCGCCTGCGTGGTCCCTCCTGGGCTGGTGACCGCCTGCCGGAGCTCGGCTGGCGAGCGGTTGTCTGCTTCGAGCAGCGCCCCTGCACCGACAATGGTGGCGCGCGCCAGTTCTTGCGCTTGCGCCTGCGGCAGCCCTTCCGCCCGCGCGGCTTCGGTCAAGGCTTCGACCAGCAGGAACACGTAGGCGGGACCGGAACCGGATACCGCCGTGACGGAATCGATCAGCGCCTCGCGCCTAACCCAGAGCGTTTCGCCGAGCGGCGACAGGAGCTTCATCGAGAGCTCGCGATCGGCTGTACTCGCGTTGGCGCCCGCAAAAAGCGCCGAAATGCCCTTGCCGATCGCGCCAGGCGTATTCGGCATGGCGCGTACAATCCGCACGGTCCCGCCCCAGGCGCGCGACAGATTCTTGATGGTTGTTCCCGCGGCAATCGAGATCATCAGGGCGCCGCTCTGCGCGACCGTCGTGAGCCGCGCGGCCGAGGTTCGCAGCACTTGCGGTTTCAGCGCGACCACGCACGCGCGCGGCCGACTCCGCAGCGAATCGGCCGTGGCATGCAGGTTTATCCCGAGGGCGCGGGCGAGCCTTCGCAATTCGGGCGATGCAGCAGGCTCAATCACGACAATGGGACCGATGCCCCTTGCGATCCAACCCTTCAGCAGTGCGCCACCCATCCGGCCAGCGCCGACGAGGAGAATGGGGCGGGTCACGCCTGCCCGACGCACTCCAGCAGTGCGGCGGCCACTGCTTCCTCTGCCGTCTTGCCGCCCCAGAGCACAAACTGGAACGCCGGGTAGTAATGCTCGCAAGCTTCGACGGCCAGATGGAGCAGCGACTCGCACTGCGCGGCGCTGGCATGCGCCTCGGGGAAGATCATGGCGTGCCGAAAGACCAGGCTGCCGTCCTCCGGCCAGAGGTCGAAATGTCCCAGCCACAGTTTGGCATTCACATACATCAGCAGGTTGGCGACTTCGCTGCGCCGTTTATCCTCCACCCGCATATCGAAGGCCGAAGAGAGATGCAGCGATTGCAGATCGTCGCGCCAGGTGAAACAGAAATGGTGGTCGCACCAGCGGCCCGTCACGGAGAGGTTCAGCTCGTCGCGTCCGCTGCGTTCGAAAGCCCAGCCGTTCTCCTCCACAGCATGCTCCAGGACATCGAGCGGATGCGGGGCGGTAACGGTCTCGTCGAAGTGGGCAAGGGACATCTACGGACTCCTTCGCAGGACAAGGTCTCGCAAAACGAAGCACCTGCGCACCTTACTGACACAAGATTTTGTGGGCTTACAAGAGTCCCGGACAAGGTCCCTTTGGACTACTCGGGGAACTCACAGATTCACAGACCTGCTGGCGCCGCTGTCGGGGGCGTCTGCGTCGCTTGCGCGGCGTTAACCTTTTTCTCCAGTTCCGCGATGCGGGCCGACAGCAGCTCGTTTTCGCTGCGTGCTTTCGCGGCCATGGCCTTCACCGCCTCGAACTCTTCGCGCGGTACAAAATCCATGTCGGCCACGAGCTTCTCCAGCCGCTGCCGCACAAAGGTATCGATTTCATTGCGCAGGCTGCTGGCCGCGCCCGCGGCATCGGTAAAGAACTTCGCCAACCCGTCGAGCAAGGGATTATCGGTCTGCATGACAGTTATATGGCGTGCCTGTCCCGCGGCGGCAAGCTGCCCTTGACAGCATTCGGGTCAGAGGCCGTTGTGTCGGCATGGTCGAAGCGCTGCTACCCTACCCGCACATCGATCCGGTTCTGCTGAAGATCGGGCCGCTGGCGATTCGTTGGTACGCCATCTCCTATATTGTCGGCATCCTCCTCAGTTGGTGGGTGATCCTTCGCGCGCTGCGCAACCCCTGCCTGTGGAAGGACCCGCCTTTCAATGGCAAGCCGCCAGCCACCGCCGATGACATCGGCGACCTGGTGGTGTGGGCAACCCTTGGAATTATCATCGGCGGCCGCGTGGGCTGGGACCTGTTCTACGGCACCATTCTCTGCAGCGTGTCGCCGGCGGGTGCGTTCTGCGGCGGCCTGCCGTACGCGTTCTTCACCAATCCCATAAAGCTCATCGCGGTGTGGGAAGGGGGTATGTCTTTCCACGGCGGCGTTATCGGGCTTGCCCTCGCGATCTGGCTGTTTTGCCGCCGGCGCAAGCTCGGCCTGCTCAGCATCGGCGACCTCATCACCAGTGTTGCGCCGATCGGCATCGGGCTCGTGCGAATCGCAAACTTTATCAATGGCGAATTGTGGGGGCGGCCGACGGATGTGCCCTGGGCGATGATTTTCCCGCGAGCGCCGGACCAGCTGCCGCGCCATCCCAGCCAACTCTACGAGTGCTTTCTGGAAGGGTTGGTGTTGCTCACGATCCTGCAATTTTGCTTTCGCGTGCTGCGCTGGCACCAGCGCCCCGGTTTAATTACGGCGACATTTTTCAGCGGCTACGGATTGTTTCGCTTCTTCGTCGAATTTTACCGCGAACCGGATGCGCCCTTTCTCGGATGGCTTACCATGGGAATGGCGCTGTGTTTACCACTGATCGGCGTCGGAATCTTGCTCTACGCGATTGCGCTCTCGAATCGGAGCGCGCGTGCCGCGGCATGAATGTCGCTCACTGAACGCATCATTCGAATTATTGAGGTACATGGGCCGATTTCGGTCGCGCAGTTCATGAGCATTGCGCTCCACGACCCCATGCACGGCTACTATGCGCGGCGCGATCCCATCGGCAGCAGCGGCGATTTCACCACCGCGCCGGAAATCAGCCAAATATTCGGCGAGCTCCTCGGCGCCTGGATGTTGCAGGTCTGGCGCGAGCAGGATGCGCCCTCGCCGGCCCGTTTGGTTGAGCTGGGGCCGGGCCACGGCACTTTGATGGCCGACGTGCTCCGGATGGCGAAGCTCGATCCTGAATTCCTCTCCAGCATCCAAATCACGTTGGTGGAAACCAGTCCACGGTTGCGAAAGGCTCAAGCAGAGAAACTGAAAGACGCACCCGTTACGGTCTATTGGGCAGAGCGGTTCGATGACACGCTGACTGACCGGCCGTTGTTTTTGCTTGCCAACGAGTTCTTCGACGCGTTGCCGATCCGGCAATTCGTGCAGACAGAGTACGGATGGTGCGAACGTATGGTTGGCCTCGATCGGGAGCGAAACCTTGCGTTCGCGCTCGCCCCATCGTCCCGCGCGTTGGATATTCCCGCAGGATGCGGCAAGCCGCGAGCCGGCGACATCTACGAAGCTTCCCCAATCAGCGAAGCGATTACAGGGCAGATTGCGGCCGTGATTGCACGACACGGCGGCGCAGCGCTGATCGTCGACTACGGCTACGGCGCAAATTCCGGTTTCGGCGAAACGCTGCAGGCCGTCGCCGGACACAAATTCGCGAGCGTGCTGCAGAACCCCGGCGAGGCGGATTTGTCCTCCCATGTGGATTTTGCCGCGTTGGCCCGCACGGCCGAAAACGCGGGTGCAAAGACCTATGGCCCTGTCGCGCAAGGTGCGCTGCTGGGGGAGCTTGGTATCGACATTCGGGCGGAGCGCCTGGCCAGCGCCAATCCTGAGCAGGCGGATAACATCGCTGCTGCGGTAAAGAGACTGAGATCCCCCGAACAGATGGGCACCCTGTTCAAGGCGCTCGCGATTCTGCCAAAGGGCGCGGCACGCCCTCCAGGATTCCAATGATCAGACTGCAGGTCCAAAATCTCTCGCCCGTGACGCACGGCTTCTTCGGAAGGGCCGGCGGGGTTTCGACTGGCATCTTCGCCTCGCTGAATTGCGGCCCAGGTTCGGGCGACGATCGCCAACAGGTAATGGAAAACCGGCGCCGCGCACTCGCGGAGCTGACCGATGCTCCCGAAGCGCATCTGCTGACGCTCCATCAGATCCACAGTGCGGAGGCGGTTACGGTCGAAAGACCTTGGGAGATGGGCCAGGGACCGAAGGCCGATGCGATGGCGACCAATGTTCCCTGGCTTGCGCTCGGCATCCTGACCGCCGATTGCGCGCCCGTGCTGCTTGCCGACGCACAGGCGGGCGTGATCGGCGCCGCCCATGCGGGATGGAAGGGCGCTCTGTCCGGCGTCATCGACTCGGTTCTGCGAAGGATGGAGGAGATCGGTGCGAACCGCGCGCGAGTGGCAGCCGCCATCGGCCCCTGCATCAGCCAAGCCAATTATGAGGTGGGGGCAGAACTCCGTGCCAATTTCGAGCAAACGGATAAGGCGAATGCGCGCTGGTTTATCCCGAGCGAACGGGCAGATCATTTCCGCTTTGACCTGGCCGGCTATGTCGAACAGAGGCTGCGCGAGGCAGACATCGCCAATGTTGCGCGCATCCATCGCTGCACCTATGCCGACGAGCGAGACTTCTTCAGTTACCGCCGTAACACCCATCGCGGCGAAAGGGATTATGGCCGGCAGCTCTCCGCCATCGTTCTGAAATGACGTCGCAGCTCATCCCACTTGGTGACGGCATCTGGATCGCTGAAGGTCCGGTGGTTTCGTTCTTCGGCTTTCCTTACCCGACGCGCATGGCGGCCGTCCGGCTCGGCAACGGCGATCTCTTCCTCTGGTCGCCCATCGCCCTCACGCCGGAGCTGAAGGCCCAAGTGGAAAGCTTGGGAGCGGTGAAGCACATCGTGTCGCCCAACAAGCTGCACCATCTTTCGCTCCGTACGTGGCATTCCGCGTTTCCCGAGGCGCGTGTCTACGCCTCGCCAGGATTGGCAAAGAAGCGCCGCGACATCCCTTTCAATGCCGAGCTTGGCGATGCGCCCGAGCCGGCCTGGGCCGCCGATCTCGATCAGGTGGTCATGGGCGGCAGCTTCGCCATGAACGAAGTTGTCTTTTTCCATCGCGCCAGCCGCACGGTGTTGTTCGCCGACCTCATCGAGAACTTCCGCCCGGATTGGTTCACCGGCTGGCGTGGGCTTCTGGCGCGGCTCGATGGCATCGTCATGCCCAGTCCCGGTGCGCCCCGGGAATGGCGGCTCTCCTTCACAAATCGCAAGGTGGCGCGCGCGGCCCTTGCCCGCATCCTCGTCTGGCAGCCGGAGCAGGTCGTCATGGCGCATGGCGAAATCGTGCGTTCCGGCGGTGCGTGCTTTATTCGCAACGCCTTCCGCTGGCTTGAATAGCTGTCGCCACGCTTCCGTTTACGCACCCGAACCGCCTTGCTAGAAGCGGCCCGCGTTCACCGAACCGTCACAAGGGACCTAGGCATGGGCGACACCAACGGCGGGCGCGGCATGAAGCTGCTGGCCGGCAATTCCAACCGCGAGCTCGCTGAGAAAATTGCCGCCTACGTGAAGCTGCCCTTCACCAAGGCGGTGGTGCGCCGCTTCGCCGACATGGAAGTGTTTGTCGAGGTGCAGGAGAACGTCCGCGGGGAGGACATGTTCGTCATCCAGTCGACCAGCTTTCCCGCCAACGACAATCTGATGGAATTGCTGATCGTCATCGACGGGCTGAGGCGCGCCTCGGCGCGGCGCATCACCGCGGTAATTCCCTATTTCGGCTACGCCCGGCAGGACCGCAAGGTGGGACCGCGCACGCCGATTTCTGCGAAGCTGGTCGCCAACCTGATCACCGGGGCGGGCGCCAATCGCGTGCTCACCGTCGATCTGCATGCCGGCCAGATCCAGGGCTTCTTCGACATTCCCACCGACAACCTCTACGCCATGCCGGTGATGGTGCGCGATATCGAGGATTATCTCGGCGGCGACAATCTGATGGTGATCTCGCCGGACGTGGGCGGCGTGGTGCGGGCCCGCGCGCTGGCCAAGCGGCTGGGCACCGATCTGGCCATCGTCGACAAGCGCCGCGAGCGGGCCGGCGAATCCGAAGTGATGAACATCATCGGCGACGTGAAGGGCCGCTCCTGCAT
>DATIEM010000008.1:0-23321 GCA_035455725.1 Rhizomicrobium sp.
CTTCGCGGCGGCCGCGAGCGGCGGCAGCGCGCGCGTGATCTTCTCGAACGGCAGCGGCTCGCCGATGACGCCGGTGGACGCGAGATACACCTCGCGCGCATCGCAGCCGATAGCGGCGGCGCATTCACCGGCGACCGCGCGCGCCGCCTCGGCGCCGGCGCGGCCGGTGTAGGCGTTGGCGTTGCCGCTGTTCACCACCAGCGCCCGCGCTTTGCCGAACGGCAGATTCTTCCGGCAGTGCTCCACCGGCGCGGAGGCGCATTTCGATTGCGTGAACACGCCGGCCGCCTGCGTGCCCGGCGCGAGGCTCACCAGCAGCAGGTCGTCGCGCCCGCGGTAGCGGATGCCCGCGGCTGCCGTCGCCAGGCGAGCGCCCGCGAGCGGCGGCAGTCTGGCAAACCGCTTCGGCGCCAGCGGCGAGCGGGGGGTGGAATCCTTCGCCGCACGCAGCCTGCTTTTCGATTGCTTTCTGTTCGCCAAGTCCCGCCGCCCCACCTCGCGCCCGCAGAGCCAAACTAGCCGGAAATCCAGCTGAATTGACAAGGGCAGAGCCGGTTCTTATCTCTCCCCCGCGCGCGGCCGAGGCGCCCTGCTTGGCCGCCGGCGCGCGTGCGCCGGCAAGGCTGGCGCTCGCTGCTGGGCGCCCCGTCAGAGGATATCCATGCTCGGCTTCACCGCCATTGCGCAGCGTTTTTTCGGCTCGGTCAACGAACGCAAGCTCCGCCCCATGTTCAAGCGGGTGGAGGAGATCAACGCCCTCGAGGCCCGCTTCGAGCCTTTGTCGGATGAGGAACTGCGGGCCCTGACCCCGGCTTTCCGCGAACGCCTCGCCAAGGGCGAGACGCTGGACGATCTATTACCGGAGGCTTTCGCTGTGGTCCGTGAAGCGGCCAAGCGGACCCTCGGTCAGCGCCACTTCGACGTGCAGCTGGTCGGCGGAATGGTGCTGCACGAGGGACGCATCGCCGAGATGAAGACCGGCGAAGGCAAAACGCTCGTCGCAACGTTACCCGTCTATCTGAATGCGCTCGCCGGCAAGGGCGTGCACGTGGTCACGGTCAACGACTATCTCGCGAAGCGCGACTCCGAATGGATGGGGCAGATTTATCAGTTTCTGGGTCTTTCCGTGGGCTGCATCGTGCATGGCCTGACCGACGAGGAGCGCAAGCAGGCCTACGGCGCCGATGTGACCTACGGCACCAACAACGAGTACGGCTTCGATTACCTGCGCGACAACATGAAATACTCCATCGACACGATGGTGCAGCGGGAGCATTTCTTCGCCATCGTCGACGAGGTCGATTCCATCCTGATCGACGAAGCGCGCACCCCCCTCATCATTTCAGGTCCAACCGAAGACCAAACGGAACTATACCGCAATGTCGATGCGCTGATCCCCAAGCTCGCCAAAGAGGATTATGAGCTCGACGAAAAGCAGAAGACCGTCACCCTCAACGAAACCGGCAACGAGCGGATGGTCGAGTGGCTGCGCGAAGCGGGCCTTCTGGAGACCGGCGATCTCTACGACATCGAAAACATCAGCATGGTTCACCATGTGAACCAGGCGCTGAAGGCGCACGCCCTGTTCCAGCGCGACCGCGACTACATCGTGAAGGACGGCAAGGTCGTCATCATCGACGAATTCACCGGCCGCATGATGGAAGGCCGCCGCTATTCGGAAGGGCTGCACCAGGCGCTGGAAGCGAAGGAAGGGGTCCGCATCGAGCCGGAAAACGTCACGCTGGCGTCGATCACCTTCCAGAATTACTTCCGACTTTATGCAAAGCTCGCCGGCATGACCGGCACGGCGCTGACCGAGGCCGCCGAATTCATGGACATCTACAGTCTGGACGTCGTGGAGGTGCCGACCAACCGGCCGATGATCCGCAACGATCAGGACGACGAGGTCTATCGCACGGTCGACGAAAAATACGATGCGATCATCAAGCTGATCCAGGAATGCCAGGGCCGTGGCCAGCCGGTGCTGGTGGGCACGACCTCGATCGAGAAATCGGAGCAGCTCTCGGAGCTGCTGAAGAAGCTGAAGGTGCGGCACAACGTGCTGAACGCGCGCTATCACGAGCAGGAAGCGGTGATCGTCGCCCAGGCCGGCGTTTCCGGCACCGTGACCATCGCCACCAACATGGCCGGCCGCGGCACCGACATTCAGCTTGGCGGCAACGCCGACATGCGGATCAAATCCGAACTCGGCGGGATGGTAGACCAGCAGGAATACGCGCGTCGCGCCGACGAGATCCGCGCCGAAGTGGCAGCGGACAAGGAAAAGGTGCTGGCGGCCGGCGGCCTCTACATCATGGGCACGGAGCGGCACGAAAGCCGCCGCATCGACAATCAATTGCGCGGGCGCTCCGGCCGCCAGGGCGATCCCGGCGCCTCGAAGTTCTTCCTGAGCCTTCAGGACGATCTGATGCGCATCTTCGGCTCCGAGCGCATGGATTCGGTCCTCACCCGGCTCGGCCTGGAGAAGGGCGAAGCCATCGCCCACCCGTGGGTGAACAAGGCGCTCGAAAAGGCGCAGCAGAAAGTCGAGGCGCGCAACTTCGAGATCCGCAAAAACATCCTGAAATACGACAACGTCCAGCACGATCAGCGCCGGGTGATCTTCGAGCAGCGCCGCGAAATCATGCGCGCCGAGGACGTCAGCGAGCAGATCGGCGATTTCCGCGCCGAAGTCGTCGAAGATCTCGTGGCGCGGCACATTCCCGAGAAGGCCTATGCGGAGCAGTGGGACGTGGCGGGGCTTCACGAAGAGGTTGTCAAAATCTTCGGTGTCGACCTGCCCATCGCGGACTGGACCAAGGAAGAAGGCATCGCCGACGAGGAGGTGCGCGATCGCGTGCTGAAGGCGGTGGATGCGCGCGCCGCCGAACGCACCGCGAATGTCGGCCCCGACCTGATGCGTTACATCGAGAAATCGATCCTGCTGCAGACGCTGGACCACGACTGGCGCGAGCACATTGTGAATCTCGACCACCTGCGGCAGTATGTGGGTCTGCGCGGCTACGGGCAGCGCGATCCCCTCAACGAATACAAGAGCGAGGCCTTCGAGCTGTTCGAGGCGCTGCTCGCAAAGATGCGCAGCGACGTGGTGCGCCAGCTGATGCACCTCCAGATCAACATGGAAACCCCGCCGCCCAGCTTCGACCTGGCGCCCGGGCCGATGCAGGCGCACCACTTCGATCCCCTCACCGGCGAGGATGAAATGGCTCTTCGGGAGCCGGGGCGCAGCCGCATCTCACGGCTGGAGCAAGGGCCGATGAATCCCGACGATCCCTCAACCTGGGGGAAGGTGCAGCGCAACGCACCCTGCCCCTGCGGCTCGGGGCGCAAGTTCAAGCACTGCCACGGCGCGCTGGTTTAGGCCGATCCCGCGTTTCGCAAGGTCACCCGAGGTCCTGTCGTTGGGATGGGCAATCGGTAAACTGTCCCTTTATTTTGGAGGTGAAATCATGAGAAGCCTGATTTTACTGCTACTGGGAGCGGTTACTGCATTCCCCGGCTTGGCCGGGGCGAGGGGAATTGGCCCCGGCCAGTACTCGCTGGGGGCCGGACTCGAAGTGGTTTGCCTGAAAGATGATGGAACCTGGTACGGGACCACCTTTAATTTTGGCGGCCATTGGACGAAAAACCTGCCTAGTACCCGGGTTAAGGCCGAACTTCACGGCGGCTATGCCATACAGGGCCACGATTACCAGGGCTACGGGAACACCGCGATCACCGTGAAAAAGGCTGGAGGTGGCCAAACTTTCATTGATTGGTTCGACTGGTTTGACGATTTGTCTTATCAGGCAATGATCCCGGATGCGGGAATCAATCTCGTCAAGTCCGATTGTGATCCGCGATTCACCGGCGAGAACACCCACGCCGCCACCCAATAGCGGACCGTAATCGCGAGGCGCTGCGAATTCCTGTCCTCGCGCGCGACTGGCGCGAGCACGTCGTTAATCTCGACCACCTGCGGCCGATGCAGGCCCACGACTTCGATCCGCTCACCGGCGAAGATGAAATGGCTCTTCGGGAGCCGGGGCGCAGCCGCATCTCACGGCTGGAGCAAGGGCCCATGAATCCCGACGATCCCTCAACCTGGGGGAAGGTGCAGCGAAACGCCCCGTGCCCCTGCGGCTCGGGCCGCAAGTTCAAGCACTGCCACGGCGCGCTGGTTTAGGCCGATCCCGCGTTTCGTAGGGTCACCCGAGGTCCTGTCATTGGGATTGGGCAATCGGTAAACTGTCCCTTCATTTTCGACGGCGAGAACACCCACGCCGCCACGCAGTAAGTCGCTTAGTCTCTAGCCGAGACGCGGCCGATCCTCCCTCTGCCGCGACGCAGGGAAATAGGTATGCTGTCTCCCAATTCGACGGGAGGGATTGATGCTGTCTACCAGGATCATACTGGCCTGCTGTCTGATCTGCGCCGTGGCCCCTGTTTGCGCGAAGGGCATCAAGCCGGGGCAGTGGACTATAGCCGGCCTGCAAAATATTTGTCTGAAGCCTGACGGAACATGGTACGGGACGACGTTCAATTTTGGCGGACACTGGATAAACGACCCGCCTAGTGCAAAAGACAGGGCGGCGATCTATGGCGGCTATCAAATTCAGGGGCATGGCTACCAAGGCTATGGAAACACCGCGATTACGATCAAAACCTTTGTCCATCGACAAATAGCCGCGGACTGGTACGACTGGTTTGACGATTTCTCTTATGAGGCGTTTCTGCCCGATTTCGGAGCAACATTTGTCAAAACCGAATGCGATGCCCAATTCAACGGCGAGAACACGAAAGCCCCCACCCAATAGCGGACCGTAATCGCGAGGCGCTGCGAATTCCTGTCCTCGCGCACGACTGGCGCGAGCACATCGTCAATCTCGATCACCTGCGGCAGTACGTGGGGCTACGCGGTTACGGGCAGCGCGATCCCCTCAACCTTTGCGCTGAATGGGGGGACAACGCAGTCTACAAGCGCAGGCACACCCAGCCGCCGTCGTTCTCCAGGCTGCACCCGAACTTCCGCCTGAAGCCGGTCCGCTGAAAGGAACGCCGTCGGCAGGTTTGCGCGCTGGCAACGGAGCGCCTGACGCCATACCCTCGAAACCCTGAGTCGGCTGCAGGGTCCTCGGGTGCTGAACGTTTGCTCCGCCAATAGCGGAAAGCCGGTCTGGGTAGATCTCTTCGACCCTACGCCCGAAGAGGTGTCTCAGGTCGAGCGCGAACGCCAGCTCCGCCTGCCGGCGCGCCAGCACCTCGAAGAGATCGAATCGTCGAGCCGTCTCTCGACCAGCGGGGAAACCATCTATCTCAGCATGCCTGTGGTGGCCCACGAGGGCGAGCCGGGTCCCACTCCCCTTGGCTTCGTCTTGAACAAAGACATCCTCATTACCATCCGCTTTACCCAGCTTCACGGCTTCGACACCGCGATCCAGCGCTTCAACGAAGGGGAGCAGGCAAATTCCAGCATGGGGGTGTTTGCCGCGCTGCTCGAGGGGATTACCGATTACGCGGCGGATGCGCTCGAGCATATCGGCTCCGAGCTGAACGATGTCTCCCACCGCGTGTTTCGAAACTACGGCCGGAAGCGCCTGCACAATGCCAAGCGCACCAACCTCGGTTTGCGCGCGGTGCTCATTGCGGTCGGCGAGGCAGGCGACAAGCTCTCCCAGATCCGCGAAAGCCTGCTCGGATTGCAGCGCTTCCTGCCTTATGTGCTTGAGAAGGGAAAGGACTGGATCGAGAAGGGAATTCCGGAGCGGCTGCGGACCGTTTCCAGAGACCTGCAGTCCCTTGCCGATTTCGAGAATCATCTCTCGAACAAGGCGCAGTTTCTGCTCGACGCCATCCTTGGTTTCATCAACACCGAGCAGAACGATATTTTCAAGGTGCTCACCATTGTGTCGGTGGTCGGCATTCCGCCGACGCTGGTCGCCAGCATGTACGGCATGAACTTCCACTACATGCCGGAACTGCAATGGCATTTGGGCTATGCCTGGGGGCTGGGACTGATCTTCCTCTCCGCCCTTCTGCCCACGGTGTGGTTCAAGTGGCGCGGCTGGTGGTGAAGGGGGCGTCGCCTCAGCCGAGATTGCGGCCAATGGCGAGGTATTTCTCGCGCCGCTGTCGGCGGAGTTCGTCGCGCGAAAGAACCTGCATTTCGCTCAGCGCGGCGGCGACGGTATCTCCCACCGCCTGGATGACGCTTTCCGGCGAACGGTGCGCGCCGCCGACCGGTTCCGGAATTGCGCCGTCGATGATTTTCAGATTGAGCAGATCCTGCGCCGTGATTTTCAGCGCTGCGGCAGCGTCTTGCGCCTTGTCGGCGCTGCGCCACAGGATGGAAGCGCAACCTTCCGGAGAGATCACCGAGTAGATCGAGTGCTCCAGCATGTAGACGCGGTTCGCCACCGCGATGCCGAGGGCGCCGCCCGACATTCCCTCGCCGGTGATCACGCAAACGAATGGCACGCGCAGCGCCAGGCAAGCCTGCGTCGAGCGCGCGATCGCTTCCGCCTGCCCCCGCTCTTCCGCGCCCACGCCGGGATAGGCACCCGGTGTATCGACGAACGAGATCACCGGCAGGTTGAAGCGATCCGCGAGGTCGAACAGGCGCTGCGCCTTGCGGTAGCCTTCCGGCATGGCCATTCCGAAATTGTGGGCTACGCGGCTCTGGGTGTCGCTTCCCTTCTCCTGCCCAACGATCGCCACCGGTTCGCCACGGAAGCGGCCGAGGCCTGCAACCGTGGCCGTGTCTTCGCCGAACAGGCGGTCGCCGGCGAGCGGCATAAAGTCCGCGATCAATCCCTTGACATAGTCAGAGGCGTGGGGACGGCCGGGATGCCTCGCCACCAGCGCCTTCTGCCAAGGGGTAAGTTTCGCGTAAGTCTCGCGAAGGAGTTGATCCGCCCGCCCCTGAAGCCGCTTCACTTCATCATCGATCCGCATTGCCGGATCCTGCGCCGCCAACTGGCGCAACTCGACGATCTTGCCTTCGAGTTCGGCAATGGGGCGCTCGAAGTCCAGATAGGCGTGCATGGATCCTTCAGAGGCTGGCGCGGCAGGAAAGCCGTGCTCCGTGGGGTCTGCCGAACGTGGCAATTGACATTGAGGGTGTCAACAAATGGTCAATGGCAGGGTCAGGCACGGCGCTTGGCTTTCGCCAGCGGGTGCGCGGAAAGCAGGACTTCGCGCAGGCGATCGCTCGCCACGTGGGTGTAGATCTGCGTCGTGGCGATGTCGGCGTGCCCCAGCAGCGTCTGCACACTGCGCAAATCGGCGCCGCCTTCCACCAGATGCGTGGCGAAAGCGTGCCGCAACACGTGCGGCGACAGCTTGTCCGGATCGAGGTTGGCCTTGAGCGCCAGCGCCTTCAGCATCTGGTGAAGGCGGCGGCGCGTAAGGTGGCCTTCGGCACTGCGCGATGGAAAGAGGTATTTCGATTCCTTCACGCCACGCGGCAAGAACTGGTTTCGGACTTTCAGATAGGCTTTGACGGCGGAGCGAGCGGCGGCGTTGAGCGGAGCCAGTCTCTCCTTGTTCCCCTTGCCCATAACGAACAGGAAACCATCGCGATTGCGCGCCGCCGACAGCGGCAGGGTCACCAGTTCGGAAACACGCAGACCGGACGCGTATAGAATTTCCAGCAGGCATGCGAGGCGAACCGATTCTGCGTCATCGGTTTGTCGCGCGGCGGCAATCAGGCTGTCGATGTCCGCACGCGACAGCACCTTCGGTAGCGGCCGCTCGCGGCGCGGGGCTTCCAGCGTGTTTGTGGGATCGTCTTTCCGAACCCCTTCGCCGTAGAGGAAGCCATAGAACTGACGCAGGGCGGACAGCCGGCGCGCCTGCGTGGCATTGGCCATGCCGGAGAGCCCGGCGATGTAGCGCTTTAGCGCGGTCGAGTCCACGGAGCGGAATTGCTGCTTGCCGCGGGCCAGAGCCGCGCCGAAATCCAGCAGGTCGCGCCGATAGGCGGCCAGCGTGTTGGCGCTGGCGCCCCGCTCGGCAGCCATCATGTCGAGAAAGCGCTCGATCAGCCGCGCGCCATCGCTCGGCAGAGCGCCGGCCTTCACGGCGCGTTCCTAGCTGGGGAAGCGGGAATTCGGAATGACCAGGGTGTAGCTGTGGCGCGGCGGCTTGAGGCTGCTGCCATAGATACCAAGGCCGATCGCTCCCAGAATCACAAGCGCAAGGATCGCCAAAAGAATGCGCGCCGTCCAACCCATGCCGCCTTCGCTGCCATATCTGTTCATGCTCGCTTTGTGCGGAATAGCGCGGCCCGCTGCAAGAGGTTGGCAGGCGGCAATTTGCCCTGTAAGCGATTCGCATGAGCCGGTTGAAACGCACCGTCGCGCTGGTCGGCATGATGGGCGCGGGAAAAAGCTCTCTCGGACGGCGGCTGGCGGCGAAGCTGGAGGTGCCGTTCCGGGACGCGGATTCGGAAATCGAGGCGGCAGCCGGCTGCTCGATCAACCAGATTTTCGAGCGTTACGGCGAGGCGGCATTCCGCGATTGCGAGCGCAAGGTGATCGCGCGGCTTCTCGCTGAGCCGCCCCATGTGCTTGCCACCGGCGGCGGCGCCTTCCTCGACGATACGATACGGGAGGCACTCAAAGCTTCGGCGTTGTCCGTATGGATCAACGTGCCGCTTGAGGTTCTGGCCGAGCGGGTGACACGGCGGGACACCCGTCCTCTGCTGCGCAACGGGGACGCGCGCGAAATCCTGACGCGGCTCCTGGCCGAGCGCGAGGGGACATACGCAGAAGCCGATCTGACCATTTCGGGCGAAGACGGACCTCACGCCGCCGGCGTGTCGCGTATCACGGCTGCTTTGCGGGAGCGGGAGATGCTGGAATGAGCGATATCGTTCGGGTGGGGCTGGATGCCCGAGGCTACGACATCCACATCGGCGACGCTCTTCTTGCGAGGGCAGGTGAACTGATCGCGCCGCTTGCGCGTGGCGTCGTTCCCGTTGTCACCGATCAGAACGTCGCCCGCTTTCATCTCGATTCATTCGTCGGCGTTCTGCGGGATCGGGAAATCGATGCGCGACCGATCGTGCTTGCGCCGGGCGAGGAAACCAAGACATTCGCCTGGCTCGAAAGCCTCTGTCGCGAGCTGCTGAAGCTGGGCATCGAACGTGGCGGGCTTATTGTTGCGCTGGGCGGTGGCGTCATTGGCGATCTCACAGGCTTCGCGGCGGGTATCCTCAAGCGGGGCATCGATTACATGCAGGTGCCGACGACCTTGCTCGCGCAGGTGGATTCCTCGGTGGGAGGCAAGACCGCCATCGACGTGCCGGAAGGCAAGAACCTGATCGGCCTGTTTCATCGGCCGAAGATGGTACTGGCGGACACCTCGGTGCTCGTCACCCTGCCCCGCCGCGACTTGCTGTCCGGCTACGCCGAGGTGGTGAAGTACGGGGCGTTGGGGGATCTGGAGTTCTTCGCATGGCTCGAGGCTAACGCCCCGGCGGCTCTCGCCGGCGATGCTGGCGCCCTTGAACAGATGATCGCGCATTGTTGCCGCATGAAGGCGGAGATCGTGGCGCGCGACGAGCGCGAAGCCGGCGAACGCGCGCTCCTCAACCTGGGTCATACCTTCGGCCATGCGCTGGAAGCAGCGGGCAATTATTCCGGCACACTGTTGCACGGCGAAGCTGTCGCCATCGGCATGGTGCTGGCATTCCGGCTGTCCGAACGCCTCGGCCATTCTCCCGCGAGCGACACGGAACGACTGATCGCGCACCTGCAAGCCGCGGGTCTCCCCACGCAAATGACTGACGTCCCTGGCAACCGCCCTGCGCCCGAGCGGCTGCTGGAATTCATGCGTGCCGACAAGAAGGCCGAAGGCGGGCGTCCCAGATTCGTGCTGGTGCGCGGCATCGGAAGGGCTTTCGTCTCGTCCGTTCCGCCGGATGCCGTGATAGCGGTGCTGTCGGAATAGGAAACGCCAGGTCCGGTTTCCGGTCTATAATGCGCGCCGCTTCGCGCGGCTTTCGAGGACACGCCATGTCGCTGATGCTGTTTTTGTTTGCCATCGTTATTCTGGTGGGACTATCCGGTTTCTTTTCCGGATCGGAGACGGCGTTGACCGCCGTCTCGCGCGCGCGCATGCACCAGCTGGAGCGCGAAGGATCGCGCGCAGCCCAGGAAGTCAACCGGCTTGTCGCCGACCGGGAGCGCATGATCGGCGCCATCCTTTTCGGCAATACCTTCCTCAATATCCTGATCTCCTCGCTCACCACCGAGGTGCTGACGGCCCGCTATGGCGATCGCGCCGTGGCCATCACCGCCGTTCTGATCACCATTGTGCTGCTGGTGTTCGCGGAGGTCCTGCCCAAGACCCTGGCGATCGCGCGCACCGACCGTTTCGCGCTGAATGTCGCCCGTCCCGTGGCCATCACGGTGCGGCTGCTCGCGCCCATCGTGGGTTTTGTGCAGAGCCTGGTCTGGCGCCTGCTTGGAGCGGTGGGCATCGCGCGCAAGGAAACCGACCCTGTGGTCGAGCCGCACGAGGAAATCCGCGGCACCGTCGAGGTGCATCACCGCGAAGGCACGGTTGAGCGCGAACACCGCGACATGCTGAGCGGCGTGCTCGATTTGCGCGAGCTGAAGGTTGGGGACGCCATGGTTCACCGCAAGAACATGGCGGCCATCGATGCCGAGCAGCCGCAGCAGCAGATTTTCGACGACCTTATCGAGGCGCAACACGCCCGCGTGCCGGTGTGGCGCGAACAGCCCGACAACATCATCGGAATCCTCCACACCAAGGACGTGATGCGGGAATACGTGCGCCGAAAGGGATCGCTTGCAGGGCTCGACATCCTCTCGCTCCTCACGCCGCCGTGGTTCGTGCCGGACACCACGACTCTGGAAGAGCAGCTTGCCGCCTTTCGGGAGCAGCGTTCGCATTTCGCGCTGGTGGTGGACGAATATGGCGCGTTACAGGGGCTCATCACCCGCGAAGATATTTTCGACGAGATCGTCGGCGATATTCCCGATGAGCATGAAGAGAAGCTGCGCAAGGACATCCGGCCACAGCCGGACGGCTCCTACGTTGTCGATGGCGCCACGCCTGTCCGCGAGCTCAATCGCGAACTCGACTGGGACCTGCCGGACGAAGAGGCCACCACCATTGCCGGACTGGTCATTCACGAAGCCCGCACCATCCCGGAGCCGCGCCAGCGCTTCGCCTTCTATGGCTTCAAGTTCGAAATCCTGCGGCGGCAGCGCAACCAGATCACCGCGCTTCGCATCACGCCGCCCATGCCGCAATCGAGAACAACGCCGTCTGCGACTTAATGCTCGTTCCAGGCTTCGGCGGGGGTAAGGGCTGTCACAGAAAGCGCGTGGATGTGCGTCTTCAGTTCGTCGGCCAGCGCGACATAGACGCGCCGCTGGCGTTCCACTCGCGAGAGCCCTTCGAAGGAAGCGGCGACGATGCGCACGCGGAAATGGGTTTCGCCACCCGGCCGGCTGCCCGCATGGCCGATATGCTTGGCGCTCTCATCGTCGACAGACAGTTCGCTGGGCGAGAAAGCCGTTGTCAGCTTTTGCGCAATCAGGTCCGAAGCGCCCATGCAAGTTCCGTCGGCGGTTCGGAAACCAAAGTCAAGCGTTTCGTTTTCTTGTTTTTTCAGACTTCGGCCCCATACTTTCGACATGCAAAAGGCGGTTCATTCGCGCTTCAAAAAGGACATCCGGATCAAGCCGGGAAAGCCGGAGCCGATGCCGAGCGCGCGCGCCTGCGCTCGCCCGGATTGCCCCAACGAAGGCGACCATCCGGTTCCAAAATCCCGCGAAGCCTTGGGCGAGCACCTGTGGTTCTGCCGTGAGCATGCCCGCGCCCACAACGAGTCTTGGGATTATTTCCGCGGCATGAGCGAGAAGGAGATCCGGGCCTTCCAGGATGAGGCCGTGATCGGCCATCGCCCCACTTGGCCGCTGGGCAAGCGCTCCGCGCGCCCGCGCAATGGCGCCGGTCCCTATACGGTCGAGGATGATTACGGCGTGTTTGGCGAGGCCGGCGAACCGGCGCGGCCTCGCCCGCCGAAGCGCCAGCTTACGGGGGTGCAGGAGCGGGCGCTGGACGTTCTCAATCTTGACGCGACCGCCACCTTGCACCAGATAAAGGCGCGGTACAAGGAACTCGTGAAGCGGTTCCATCCCGACGCCAACGGCGGCGATAGGGGCGCGGAAGAGCGCCTGAAGCAGGTCATCAAAGCCTACGGCGTTCTTCGCGCATCGGGGTTGACCTAGCCGCGTTCTGTGACCTTAAGGACGGGCGGCTACCCGCCCACGCAGCAACCCGGATACAAGCATGAACATGGAGCCTCAGGGCCTCGACACCGGCCTGCCCGACATCAAGATCGATGTGGCGGACACCTTCGGCATCGACGCGAAGATGAAGATACCGGCGTTCTCGCGCGGCAACGAATACGTGCCGGATCGCGATCCAGCCTATCGTTTCGACCGCGACACCACGCTGGCGATTCTGGCGGGCTTCGCCTTCAACCGGCGCGTTATGATTCAAGGTTATCACGGCACCGGAAAGTCCACCCATATCGAGCAGGTGGCGTCGCGGCTGAACTGGCCATGCATCCGCATCAATCTCGACAGCCACATCAGCCGCATCGACCTGATCGGCAAGGACGCCATCGTACTGCGCGAGGGTCAGCAGGTGACCGAATTCCGCGAAGGGCTGCTGCCGTGGGCACTGCAGCACCCCGTGGCGCTCGCGTTCGACGAATACGATGCCGGCCGTCCCGATGTGATGTTCGTCATCCAGCGCGTGCTGGAAGCGCAGGGCAAACTCACTTTGCTGGATCAGAACCGCGTGATCCGCGCGCACCCGGCGTTCCGGCTGTTCTCGACCACCAACACCATCGGCCTTGGCGATACCACGGGCCTCTATCACGGCACGCAGCAGATCAATCAAGGGCAGATGGACCGTTGGAACATCGTGACCACGTTGAACTACCTGCCGCACGACAGCGAGGTGAATATCGTGCTGGCCAAGGTGCCGTCCTATGCCGCGACGGCGGACAAGAAGAAGCAGATCTCCGCGATGGTGCGGCTGGCCGACATGACCCGCAATGCCTTCATCAACGGCGATCTTTCGACCGTTATGAGCCCGCGCACGGTGATGACCTGGGCGGAGAATGCAGAAATCTTCGGCGATATCGGCTTCGCCTTCCGCCTCACCTTTCTCAACAAATGCGACGAGCTGGAACGCGCCAGTGTGGCCGAATTCTACCAGCGCGCCTTCGGCGAGGAGCTACCGGAAAGCGCGGCCAAGGTGCTGGTCGCCTGAACGCCTGCGTGCCCTTGCATCGCTGCATCCCGTCACGTCATCATGGACGCGTGTCTGAATGCCGGCCGGGGCAGCATGAAGTTCTGGCTTCTTGCATTTTCTGTTCTCATGCTGGGGATCGGTTCCGGCGCCCATGCCGCATCCCTCGCGACCTGCGTTGCGATCGATCAGGAGGCGATGAAGGCGGGGCGCTCGGTTTACCTGCTGTCATCGGATTTCACGATCTACGATCCCGCAGCTCGCGACGCCGCCACGGCCGAATGGACAAAATATGCGAGCGGCCGCGGGTTCGAGTCCGTGGGCTGCGATCCGAACAGTTACCACGATGAAGTGGCCGCGCTGCCGCCCGATACCAAGATCGTCAACAGCAACTGGAAACCAAGCCGCGACGCGACGATGGCAGGCGCGGACGCCATCAAGTCCGGCAGGCGGAATTTCCGCAACGCCTCCTCGTGCGTGCAGAACATCAACGAAGCGGTGCAAAACAAGTGCGACTACGCCGTGCAGATCGGCTTCTGCTTCGCCGAGGCCGCTGCCGGCAGCGGCGACACGTTCGACAAGACCTGCCAGGCGCAGAACTTCGGCACGACCGGCGTGCTGCCGCCGAACCAGCAGGCACGCATCGGCACCTACCATTACGTCTATTTTTTCGCCTGCGAGGCGCCCGCGACGCCGCAACACATGCTTTTCGACGGCAACGGCATTACAGGCGTTTGTTCCGCGCCCTAGCTTCTCTACACTGATCGCATGAAACCGGAGAACCAGGCCGAGCCGTTCAAGCGCGCCGTGAGTGCGACGGTGCGCGCCATTGCCGGCGAGCACGATCTGGAGGTCAGCTTCTCGGCCGAGCCGCCGGCGCTGAAAGGCAAGAAGGCTCGTCTCCCCCTCCCCTCGCGCAATTTGCCAGCGAATGAAATCGCCATCGTGCGCGGCGCCGGCGATGCCTATGCGCTGAAGCTTGCCTATCACGAAGACAAAGTCCATCAGCAGTTCCGGCCGCAGGCGGCCGATGCATCGGCGATTTTCGAAGCGGCCGAGCAGGCGCGGGTGGAAGCGATCGGCGCGCTGGCGATGAAGGGCGTGGCCGACAATCTCGCCGCCAATCTGGAATCGCGCTACGCGGCGCGCGGGCTCGCGCGCGTCAAAGACCGTTCGGACGCGCCGCTTGCCGATGCGGTTAGCATGATTATGCGCGAACGCCTGACCGGCGAAGCGCCGCCGGAGAGCGCCGCGCGTGTCGTGGAGCTCTGGCGGCCCTGGATCGAGGAGCGCGCGAGCGCCGACCTGGCGAAACTCGAAACCGCAATGCGCGATCAGAAAGCCTTTGCGAAGCTCACCCGAACCATCCTGCGCGATCTCGAACTGGGCGACGACCTCGCCGACGACGCTGAAACCGAAGGCACGGACGAGACCAACGGTGAGCCGGAAGGCCAGGAAGGCAGCGAAGGCGCGGAAGCCAAGCCGGAATCCGAAACGAGCGAAGCAGACATCAGCGAATCACAGAGCGAGGAAGGCGAGGAGGTGGCAGCGGAAATCCGCACTGAAATGGCGGAGCCCACCGACGCGCAGGAACCCGACGAAGGCATGCGGCCCTGGCGTCCCGAGCAGCCCTTCGCCAACCAGGACGCGTGGGGCTATCGCGTCTACACCGCGAAGTTCGACGAGATCATCGACGCCACCGAGCTGTGCGACGGCGAGGAGCTGGCGCGGCTGCGGAATTTCCTCGACCAGCAGCTGCAGGCGATGCAGAGCATGGTGGCGCGGCTGGCAAACCGCCTGCAGCGCCTGCTGCTGGCGCAGCAGAACCGCAGCTGGGATTTCGATCTGGAGGAAGGTCTGCTCGACACCGCGCGGCTGCCCCGCATCATCATCGATCCCATGCACCCCCTCTCCTTCAAGCGCGAGCGCGACGTGACCTTCCGCGATACCGTGGTCACGCTGCTGCTGGACAATTCCGGTTCCATGCGCGGCCGCCCGATCATGGTGGCGGCGATGTGCGCCGATATTCTCGCGCGCACGCTGGAGCGTTGCGGCGTGAAGTCGGAAATCCTTGGCTTCACCACCCGCGCCTGGAAAGGCGGCCAGAGCCGCGAAATGTGGATCGCGGAGGGCAAGCCGGCACATCCGGGACGACTGAACGATCTCCGCCACATCGTCTACAAGGCGGCCGACGAGCCGTGGCGGCGCGCGCGGAAAAATCTCGGGCTCATGATGCGCGAAGGGCTGCTCAAGGAGAACATCGACGGCGAGGCGCTGATGTGGGCGCACCACCGCCTGGTGGGCCGCCCCGAACAGCGGCAAATTCTCATGGTGATATCGGACGGCGCGCCGGTGGACGATTCGACGCTCTCGGTGAATTCCGGTAATTACCTCGAACAGCATCTGCGGCGCGTGATTGCCGAAATCGAGGAGAAATCCTCCGTGGAGCTGGTCGCCATCGGCATCGGGCACGATGTGACGCGCTACTATCGCCGCGCGGTCACCATCGTCGATGCGGAGCAGCTGGGAGGGGCGATGACCGAGCAGCTCATTTCCCTTTTCGCGGAAGAGGGCGCGCGCCTGGCGCATCCCGGCCGGCACCGCAGCGGCGCGCGCGGGCGCATGCGCGCGGCGGCATGAACCGCTTCGCGCAGCTGGGTCTCGGCGCCGCCGTTCTGGCGGCAGTGCTTGGGCTGCGCGGCAGCATCGCGACGATCAATGCGAGCGTCTGGTCGTCAGACGATGTCGAACTCCAATACCGCTCCCTTCCGCTCTCCTCCGCCAATCTCAAGGAAACTCGAGTCGGCGCGCTCCTCTATCGGGGGGGGCTGGAGATCACATCGCCCGATCCGCGGTTCGGCGGGTGGTCGGGATTGCTGGTCAGCGCCGACGGCAGCCACATGCTGTCCCAATCCGACGAAGCCCACTGGCTGCGCGCCACGCTGCGCTATGACAAGCGCGGCAATCTCGCGGGCCTTGCCGACGGTCACCTCGCCGATATGGAAGGGCTGGACAACAGCCGGCTGAAGCCGAAAACAGAGGCCGATGCCGAAGGCCTCGCGGCGTTGTCGGACAAGGGACCGGATGGCCCGGTGGCCGTCAGCTTCGAGCGCGATGCCCGCATCTGGCGCTACGACGTCGGCGCTTCGCTCGATGCCGTGCCCACCGACGTTCCAGCGCCCGAGGACATCAAGACGCTCGACTTCAACTCCGGACTGGAGGGACTTACGCGCATTTCCCCCACCACGCTGTTCACCGTGGCGGAGACGCCGCAGGTGCGCGGCACCGACCATCTGGCGTGGCTGATTCCGATTCCGGGCCAGAAGAGCAGCCACCCTTTCGAGCGCCTCGCCGTGCGGCATCATGAGCCCTACGAGATTTCCGATTCCGCGATGAGCCCGGATGGCCGCTGGCTGTATCTGCTGGAGCGGCATTACTACGGGCCGGTGCGCGGCGTGGTGGTGGCGGTGCGGCGGGTGGAGGCTTCCGCGATCAAGCCGGGCGCGCAGCTGGAGGGAAGCGAGATCGCGCGCTTCACCATGCACGAGAACATCGACAACATGGAGGGGCTGGCGCTGCGCCGCGAAGCAAACGGCAAAACGCTGCTCTACATGATCTCCGACGACAACTACAATCTGCTGTTGCAGCGGACCGTGCTGCTGATGTTCGAGATCGAAGACTAGACTAGGCGGCCTTGCTTTCGGACGCCGCCTGCTTCTTCGCGATCTGGCGCTTGAGCTTGATGGCGCGGTCGGAGAGCGCATTCTCCTTCGCCTTCAGCAGAAACGGGTCAAGCCCGCCCACGCGATCCACCGTGCGCAGGGCGTTCATGCTGATGCGCAGCTTCACCTTCTGCCCCAGAGCTTCGCTGGCAAGCGAAACCGTCTGAAGATTGGGCCGGAACACCCGCTTCTTCTTGTTGTTGGCGTGGCTGACATGGTGGCCCACCATGGGCCCCTTGCCGGTCAATTCACAGCGGCGCGACATCCTGAAAATTCCCAATCTGAAAGAGAGGCGCCCTCATAAGGACAGTGCACCCCAGCGTCAAGCGTTCCTGTTTCGTTGGGCTCCGGTGCCCGCGCCTAGGAGGGCATTAACCCCGTCCTGCTAGACGCAGACCATGCTGGCCGCCAGACCTCTTTCGGTGCCGCTCCCCAGGCTCGAGCCGGCGCTGGCGATCATCCTGGTGCTGGCGCTTGTGCTCGCGCTGGTTGGCCCCTTCGACCTGCCCATAGCCATCGCAAGCCAGGGGCTCGCGCCAGTCCGCGTGCTCCTGATTGCCACGCTGACCCTGGCCGGCGCCGCGTGCGCGGACCGCGCTGGACTTCGCATCGGCTCAGAGAACCGGCGCTGGCCGTTGTTCGCACTGGCTGCGGGCGTGGGTGTCGCCGTTTATGTCTGCCTGGTCGACGGATTTCTGTTCCGCCATCAGCTGCCGGCCGAGTACCTGCGGGCGCTGCAAGGCCCCCTGTCACCGCGTCTCTCATATTACATCGAGCGCGCGTTCCAGGAGAACGTCATCTACCGGCTGTTTGTCTTCTCCCTTCTGACCCTGGCGGTGGCGAAAGCGCGCGGCGTGGACGCCGGACAATTTCCCCTGTGGCTCGTTTGGGCCATTGCCATCGCGACGCAAGCACTGAATGTCAGCCTGAACATATCGCTCCTCGAACCGTCCCCGACCGCGATGCTGGGCTACAATTTCATCCGTTATGTCATCCCTGGCGCGCTGTGGGGCTGGACCTACTGGCGGTTCGGTTTTGCCGCCGCTGAACTCGCGCATGTGAGCTGCCACTTCGTCCTGCAACCTGCGCTGGGAGCGATTGTCTGATCGTCCGTCTAGCGCTGCGGCTCGTTGCGGAGGAATTCCGAAAACAGCATTCGCGCGGCCGCCGCGGGCAGAACGCGGCCGCTGGCCACCTCCTGCTCGACTTCCCTGGCCCGCACGGCAAGAGCGGACTCCGAGAGCCTTTCCGATAAAGCAGCCTGCAACTCGCTCCACAACCATTGCGTCCGCTGGTTCCCGCGCAGCGTCGGGAGCTCGCCGGAGCGCTCCAGCGCAGCGTGCATCTCACGCAGCGTGGTCCACGCCTCTGCGACGCCGCGGCCTTCGAGCGACGAGACCTGCAGCACCCTCGGCGTCAAGCCCCTGTATTTCGGCCGCATGAGATGCAGCGCGTGCGCATAATCGGCAGCGGCACGGGTGGCAGCCTGCTTCAGCTCGCCATCGGCCTTGGTGACAAGCACCAGATCGGCCAGTTCCATCACGCCGCGCTTGATGCCCTGCAGCTCATCGCCACCGCCGGGACCGACCAGCAGAACGAACAGATCCACCATTTCTGAAACGGCCGTTTCCGATTGGCCGACGCCGACCGTTTCGACGAGCGCCACATCGAAGCCGGCGGCTTCGGTGAGCAGAATGGCCTCGCGCGTGTGCCGCGCCACGCCGCCCAAGGTTTCGCCCGCCGGCGACGGACGAATGAAGGCGCGCGGGTTGCGGGCCAGCGCCTGCATGCGCGTCTTGTCGCCCAGGATGGAGCCGCCACTGCGCCGCGAAGAAGGATCGACGGCCAGTACCGCGAGCCGGCGCCCTTCCGCGGTGATATGCGCGCCGAAGGCTTCGATGAAGGTGGATTTGCCCACGCCCGGCGCGCCCGAAATGCCAATCCGCATCGCGCCGCCGGTGTGCGGCAGCAAGCCGGTCAGCAGCGCCTCGCCTCTGGCGCGGTCGGCGGCGCGGCGCGATTCCACCAAGGTGATGGCGCGGGCCAAAGCCCGGCGGTCGCGGGCGCGCAGCGCCTCCGCCAGTGCAGCTTCTCCTTCAGCCACCTTTGCCATCATTGAACCACGTTGTTCGGCGCAGCTAATCTAATCAAGGGCGGCGGCGGGAGAGAGGTGTACCAAGTGACGCGTACGTCGAACCGCCTGATCCGCACAGCTCTCGCGATCGGCGCGCTCGCATTCAGCGCCGCAGGCACCGCCGCGGAGCGCGTCAGCACGCTCACGCCGTCGAAGTCGGGCGGCATGGATGTGGATTACACCATCGCGTTCTGGACCTTGCCATTCGGTCACACGAGCTTTGCGCTGCGCTTCAACAATTCCGCCTATCGGATCGAGTCGCATTTCGAGACCAGCGGCATCATCAGCGCGCTGTGGGACTCGCATATCGATGCGAGCGCCTCGGGCCAGATTGGCGCGCGTGGGATTGCGCCGGCGACTTACGATTCAATGTACCGGCGCGGGAACACGCATCACCAGCGGGTGCGCGTCACCTTCCCCGCCGGCGCAGTGCCGGTCACCTACGCCGATCCGCCTTACAACACGAAGAAATATCCGGTCAGCGATGAAGAAAAGAAGCAGGGCTACGATCCGCTGAGCGCGGCGACCTCGTTTCTTGCCGGCCTGCGCGCCACCGCCGGAAATCCCTGCGGCACCGCGGCGCCGGTGTTCGACGGGCGGCGGCGCTACAACATCGAGTTCACCTACGTGCGCGACGAACAGGTGAAGCTGGAGAGCGGCCTCTATAGCGGCAAGGCGCATCTCTGCCAGCTGCACTACAACCAGATCGCCGGCTTCAAGCCGAAGATTCTGAAGGAAGGCCGCGCGCTGCCGCCAGCCTACGCCTGGGTTGCCGAAATCCCAAGCGCTTCAGCGCCGCTCGGCTATTATCTGCTGCCGCTGAAGGCGTGGACATCCACCGGCTTCGGCACCGTCACCGCCACGCTGACGGCGATGAATCTGGACGGCGCAGCGAAAGGCTGACGGCCTACTCAATGGTCCTGCGAATCAGCCTGGCGATGTTGCGTCGACCATGGATGATGCGCCTAACGCGAATCCCGCTCTCATCGGCCAATGGATCATAAAAGATCGCGTACTCGAAAACATTGATGCGGCGCGGCTTACCTCGATAGTCCGTCCGCCTGTACATCAACGGGTGCTCCGCGGCGCGCGCCATGCCTCATAAAGACGGACATTGACAAAGTCGGCAATCTCCTCAGAGGCCTCCCTCACCAGATATCGCCAAATGCCCAGAAGATCGCCCTCAGCTGTCTTCGAACGGAGTACGCGGCCCATGAATCGCGCTAGCGATTCGGAGCGGCATGCTTGCGAGCCCGCAAGAGGAATCGGTGGAGAGATTCTAACGGCGCTTCATCTCCGCGCCGCTCATCCTCGAGGGCTTCCTCAAGCAAGGCCTCGATTTCTCCGCGGCGCTCCGCAAGGAGCTGATCCATTTCCCGATCAGAGAGGTTTTCGTCGAGAGCAGCCGCAACTTTTCCCAACTGGCGCTTCAGTGTAGCAGTCGTATTCATCGCAACATTCTAGCACACTTTCTGGGATAGGCACCACTATTCCGCCGCTGCGCCAATCCTCCGTGTGCGGATGAGTGACAGCACCTTCCCGGCGGCTTCGGGAATGTTGGTGCCGGGGCCGAAAATAGCAGCAACGCCGGCGTTCTGCAGGAAGGCATAATCCTGCTGCGGGATGACGCCGCCGACGATGACCAGAATGTCGTCGGCCTTTTGCTGCTTCAGAGTTTCGATCAGCTGCGGCACGAGAGTCTTGTGGCCGGCCGCCTGGCTGGAGACGCCGATCACATGCACATCGGATTCGATGGCGTGCTTCGCCACTTCCTCCGGCGTCTGGAACAGTGGGCCAATATCCACATCGAAACCGAGGTCGGCGAACGCGGTGGCGATCACTTTCATGCCGCGGTCGTGACCATCCTGCCCCATCTTGGCGACGAGGATGCGCGGCCGCCGGCCTTCCTCGCGCGCGAAGGCTTCCACATCGCCTTGCAGCGCGGAATATTCGTTATCCCCCTCGTAGGCGGAGCCGTAGACGCCCGAGATCGACCGGATGTCCGCGCGGTGGCGGCCGAAGACTTTTTCCATGGCGTCCGAAATCTCCCCCACGGTGGCACGGGCGCGCGCGGCATCCACTGCAAGCTCCAACAAATTGGCTTTGCCGCGCGCGCCTTCGGTGAGTGCCTCGAGCGCCGCTTTCACCTTGGCGGGATTGCGCTTCGCTTTCACCTCGTTGAGCCGCGCGATCTGCTGCGCGCGCACCGCGGAATTGTCAATCTCGCGCACCGGCACGTGATCCTCGTGTTCCGGCTCGAAGCGGTTGACGCCGACGATAACGTCTTCGCCTTTGTCCACCCGCGCCTGCCGCCGCGCGGCGGCCTCTTCGATACGCAGCTTGGGAATGCCAACTTGTACCGCCTTGGTCATGCCGCCCATCTGCTCGATATCGTCGATGATGGCTTGCGCATGTGTGGTAAGCGCGTGCGTCAGCGCCTCGATGTAGTATGAGCCGCCCAGCGGATCGGCCACGCGCGTCACCTGTGTCTCGTGCTGCAGGATGAGCTGGGTGTTGCGGGCGATGCGGGCGGAGAATTCGGTGGGGAGCGCGATGGCTTCGTCAAAGGAGTTGGTGTGCAGCGACTGCGTGCCGCCGAGCACCGCCGCCAGCGCCTCATAAGCGGTGCGGACAATGTTGTTGTACGGATCCTGCTCGGTGAGTGAGACGCCGGAGGTCTGGCAGTGCGTGCGCAGCATCAGGCTTTCGGGATTTTTCGCACCGAAGCCCTGCATGATCCGGGACCACAACAGCCGCGCTGCCCTAAGCTTGGCGATCTCGAAGAAGAAGTTCATGCCGATGCCGAAGAAGAACGAAAGGCGCGGCGCGAACTTGTCGATCTCCAGTCCACGCGCGAGTGCTGCGCGCACGTATTCGACGCCGTCGGCGAGCGTATAGGCGAGCTCCTGCACCGCCGTCGCGCCGGCTTCGTGCATGTGATAGCCGGAGATGGAGATGGAATTGAATTTCGGCATGCGCTTTGCGGTGAACTCGATGATGTCGGCGACGATGCGCATCGAAGGTTCGGGCGGATAGATATAGGTGTTCCGCACCATGAACTCTTTCAGGATGTCGTTCTGGATGGTGCCGGATAGCTTCTCGGGAGCCACACCCTGCTCTTCCGCCGCCACGATGTAGTTCGCCATCACCGGAATGACGGCGCCGTTCATCGTCATCGATACGCTCATCTTGTCGAGCGGGATGCCGGCGAAGAGGATCTTCATGTCCTCGACGGAATCGATGGCGACGCCCGCCTTGCCGACATCGCCGGTGACACGCGGGTGGTCGCTGTCGTAACCACGGTGCGTCGGCAGATCGAAGGCGATCGAGAGTCCCATCTGCCCCGCCGCCAAATTGTTGCGGTAGAACGCGTTGGACTCTTCCGCCGTTGAGAAGCCCGCGTACTGGCGGATCGTCCACGGCCGGCCGCCGTACATGGTGGCGCGCACACCGCGGGTGAACGGCGCCAAGCCGGGCAGCGTATCGGCTTCCATGCCTTCGAGATCGGCGGCCGTGTAGAGCGGCTTCACATCGAAGCCGTCCGGTGCGCGCCACGTGAGCGACTCCAGCGGGCGGTCCTTCAATTCCCTCCGCGCCAGCGCTTCCCAATCCTCAGGCGTCTTCGTCATGTGTTCTCCTCAGCGGGAGTATCGCGGAGGAGCTTCATCCGATCAAATTCCAGCTCGGCTTTGGCCGCAATCAGCGCCAACCGGGCCGAGCGCAAGGTCGCGCGCACACGTTTGCGCTGGGCAATCGCAGCAGCGCTATACCGACCATGCTTTAAGCGGTTTCGACTTCCTTTCGGTGGGCCGCGTCTGAAGGGCATCGTCGCATTCGGGTTATTTTATTGCGGAATTAAACCGGCGATATTATACTTGACGGACTTAGGGCTACGGGTAGTGGCTTTGCCGGTAGTTCTGTAGTTTCGTGGCGTCAGCTAGCACGGGAAATGACGATGCGCTGGTTAGCACCTTTGGCTGCCCTTCTGGCGTTGGCAGGGCCAGCCGTTGCCGGAACAACGCCGACAACTGTCTCGTTCACCGACGGAGTTTGCACTAAGAACATCTACCTGCGTCCCCATGGCTATCCAGCATCGGCCGTAGACCTTCAGCCTTGCCAAGTAATTCACGTGTGGGGCGGTACTATCGGCAAGATCAAGGGAT
>DATIEM010000009.1:0-3003 GCA_035455725.1 Rhizomicrobium sp.
ACTTGTGCGACTCGGGCAGATTCAGCCGCGCGGTCCGGACTTTGTGCGTCACTACCTCACGAATCATGTGATCGAACCGATGCCGGGCGGCGCGAAAGGCAGGGAATATCTCGCCGTCATCGACAACGGCTTGAATGGCAAAGCGAGCTCGTTGTTTCTCGGCGGCCACTACGAAGATACGTACGTGAAGACGCCGCAAGGCTGGCGTATCAAGACGCGCCGGCTTTTTCCGCCGCGGTCGGGACCACAGAATCAGACTGCGGCGACGCCCGCCGCATCATCAGCCGCACGGGTTGTTGGAACGGCCGCCGTCGCTGCCCCTGCGAGTTCGCTCTCGGCGGGCGATACCATCGAGATCCAGCAACTCATCGCACGGTCCGCGTACGCGCTGGACAGCGCTGCCGATCGAGGTGCCGCCTACGCGCAGCTCTTTACGGCGGACGGAGCATTCATCACGAAAACAGCCCTGCCGGCCGAAATCAAGGGACGCATGCAGCTCGCGGCGTTTGCAGTAGGCGATCTCACCCACCGTGGTCCCGCGTTTGTTCGCGAGTATTTGACCAACGTAAGCGGCTCGTTAACCGCTCTTCCTGATGTACCGGCGGGCGCTGCATGCTGGTGTCATGGGTGACACTGCCATCGAGACGAGGCCGGCCAACCCGAAAGCAAACGAGTGGGCCGAACGAATTGCTGCCCAACAGGGCAGCGGAATATCTGTGAAGCAGTTCTGCAAAGAGCAAGGGCTGACGGAGTACTCCTTCTATGCCTGGCGGAAACGGCTCCAGCAAAGCGGGCCGGTGCGGTTTGCCTTGGTGGAGAGGACCGTGCGGCGACAGGAGCGCACGACGGAGCCGGTCCTGGAACTGGTTTTGGCGACCGGCGAGCAGTTGCGCATCGGCAACGGCGTGGATATCACGACCTTGCGGACCGTGCTGGACGTGCTGCGCGGATGATCCACCTTCCAGCCAGCGTGCGGGTGTACCTCTGCCTCACGCCGTGCGACATGCGCAAGAGCTTCGACAGTCTGCAGTCGCTGGTCCGCGACCAGCTGGAATTGAACGCTTTCGCCGGGCACCTTTTTGTTTTTTCAAGTCGGCGGAAGGACCGCGTGAAAATTTTGTATTGGGACCGCGACGGGTTCGCCATCTGGAGCAAGCGGTTGGAGGAAGGGACCTACGCAGTGCCGTTTGACGACGGTGCAGAACGGCGGCGTGAAATCACGGCGCAGGAATTAGGAGCCCTGCTGAGCGGCATCGATCTGAGCACAGCGAAACGGCGCAAGCGCTACCGGCGCGCGGACGTATCAAACATTTCTATCTAAAGATGTTTTCAGTTGGAAATGGACCGGTTTCCGCGTAAGCTAAATGCACGGTGCCGATCGATCCGAACAGCTTGCCGCGGGATGCAGAGACGCTGCGAAAGATTGTCGTGGATTTGGCCGAGCAACTGGATCGTTCCCTGACCGAGCAGAACAAGTATCAGAGTCTGCTGCGCGAACTGCTGGAAGCGCAACGCAACCGCAAAAGTGAGCAATTGTCGAAAGAGCAGCTGGCGTTGTTCGGGGCTGCCTGGCAGGCCCGGAGTACGGAAGACGAATCCGCTACCGGCGAGGACGACGATGACCTCGATGGCGATGCGGGAGCTGGGGCGGCGCCCAAAGAAACGCCGAGCCAGAAACGTGGCGGGCGTCAGCCTCTGGCGCGGCATCTGAAGCGAGAGAGAATCGTGCACGACCTGGCCGAGGTGGAGAAGCACTGTGCCGGCTGCGGCAAGGACCTCCGCTTGATTGCCGAAGAGATCAGCGAACGCTACGAATACATCCCGGCCTCGATGAAGGTGATTCAGGACGTTTGTCTGAAGTACGCCTGCGACTGCACGGTGAGGACCGCCACCAAACCAGCGCAACCGATCGGGAAGAGCACGGCCGGCGCGAGCTTATTGGCGCAAGTGATCGTAGCGAAATGGGCCGACCACCAGCCGCTGCACCGCCAGGAGAAGATGTTCGCGCGGCATGGCATCGACATCTCCCGCAAGACCATGGGCGGCTGGGTGGCGCAGTGCGCAGAACTGCTCGATCCTTTGTACCAGTTGATGAAGAAGGAGCTTTTGAGCTCCAAGGTGATCGGCACCGACGATACCGGCGTGAAGGTGCTGGACCGAAAACTCCCCTTCGCCAGAATCGGACGGATCTGGCCATATGTCGGAGATGTTCATCATCCGGTGATCGTCTACGATTACACGCCCACCCGATCGCGCGCTGGCCCGGCGAAATTTCTGGAAGGATACAAAGGGTATCTGCAGGCGGACGCCTACTCCGTCTATGACGCGTTTTTCAAGCCCCAACGCGGGTTGACGGAGGTGGGGTGTTGGATGCATGCCCGGAGGTACGTCTTCAAGGCGCTGGAATCCGACGAGCCCCACATGGGACCGGTGCTGCACCTGATCGCACGTCTGTATGCCGTGGAGAACCGCGCCCACGCGCTGTCCCTATCGGCGGAGCAACGGCTGGCCTTGCGCCAGCGGATATCGGCGCGGCTGGTCGGCAAGCTCCACCAGTATCTGCTGGAGCTGCAGCCGGAGGTTTTGCCGAAAAGTCCATCCGGCGCGGCGGTGCGCTATGCGCTGAATCAGTGGGAAGCTAACGCGCTTTCTCGAAGACGGCGAGTTGGAAATCGATAACGGCGCCACGGAACGGGCCAATCGCGACATCGCGCTAGGCCGGGGCAACTGGACCTTCTTCGGGAGCGACACTGGCGGCAAGACGGCGGCGGTGCTGCGAAGCTTCATCGCCTCCTGCAAGCGCTGCGATGTCGAGCCGTTTGCCTGGTTCCGCGACGTACTCTCGCGCATCCCGGCACACTCCATCAGCCGGCTGAGCGAATTGCTTCCGCACAACTGGAAGCCCATCACCTGCCCGGCTCAAGTCTAAGCCGCGGAATCCACCGCCGCTAACATAAAACCAGCACCGGCGGGAGCGCGGTTCACGAGCCGCTTACAAAAAAC
>DATIEM010000010.1:0-15774 GCA_035455725.1 Rhizomicrobium sp.
ATTAAGCAGCGGTGGCGAGCACCTGGGCGAGGAATTGTTCTTTTCGCGCGGGAGAGCGGCAGGATTTGAATATGGAGGCAAGGGTATTGCGTCGGTCTCGGAATCTCCCTGAACGCAAGACAGCCAGCTGACCAGTTGCAGGACCGCCAAAACCGGACCGCCAAGTAGGACCGATCTTCGGCGGTTCCAAACTTCACAAAACTGACATCCGGATGTCACCGGCCCTTCACACCTAGCTGCGACTGCCTGCTCGCGAAGGGGCGGCTTTTTGAGTCTTCCGGGCTGACGCTCGTCTGCCGGGCTTTGAAGCCGAACGCTTCATCGAGCGGAGAAAACATGAGCGGGAAAACGATACTGATGAGCGGCGCCGCGGCGCTGCTCGCGTTTGGCACAGCGCAAGCGCAAAACACCGTCACCGTCCACAAGCACAAGGGGCATCACAAAACCGTCGTGATGACCAAGGTTGCCGCAGCGGCCACGGAAACCAGTGGGGGCGCAACCACGCCGGCAGCTGCGCCGCCGCCTTCGGATGCAAATCCGAGCCTGGAGGAGCGGGTCCGGCGACTGGAGCAGCAGCTGGACGCGCAGCAGGAAAAGGAGGAGGCCGAGCACAGCCGGCTGACCACGCTTGAGCAAAACTTCGGCGACACCCAGTGGACCTTCGACAACGCGAGGCCGACGGTGAAAAGCGGCGATGGTCGCTTCAGCATGGCCATTCGCGTCCGCTTCCAATTCGACGATGTCAATTATTTCCAGGACCAGGACGTCCACACGGTCACACCGACACGCAATGTCCAGTTCAAGGATCTGTCATCGGGCGCGCTGGTGCGCCGCGCCTTCTTCGGTGTCGAGGGAAAGGCGTTCAACGATTTCTGGTACGAACTTCGCTACAATGCCGGTGGCGGCGGCAACGCGGAAACGGATCCGAAGCTCAGCCTGGCACGTGTCGCCTACCTTGGCCTGCCGAACTTCGAACTGAACCTCGGCATTATCGAACCTGCCTTCATGTACGAAGGCACGATGTCGTCGGGCGCTTTGCCGTTCTTGGAGAGGCCTGAGATCGACAACATAGCCGCCGACAGTTTCGGCGCCGGCGACAGCCGCCGGGGTATCGAAGCACGTTACCAGAAGCAGGGCGTGTTTATGCCCGATGACAACCTTGTGCTGGACACTGCGTTTACCGGTGCGAAGACGGAATCCACCACCGGTCACGGCAACGGCGGCGATGAACAGTCGCAGCTGCTTGCGCACGGCGCATATCGCCTGTGGTCCGACGGAATTTCGAATATCAGCCTGAGCGGCGACTATTCGCATGCGTTTACAGGCGGCTGCGCAGGGTGCGCCCCCGGTGCTGTCAATCCGATCAATCTCCAGGACCGTCCGGAGTTCCGCGAGGATGGTGACCGCCTGATCAGCACCGGCAGCCTCAACGCCAAAACGGCGAATATGTGGGCGGTCAGCGGCGGCGGTAATTTCGAGAACTTTTACGTCGGCGGCGAGTACGCCCGCTTCAGCGTCGACCGGCTTCCGGTCCTCTCCGGCGGCGCCGTCGCGTTTCGTGGTGACAATCCCGAGTTCTCGGGCTGGTATGTCGAAGGTTCGTGGGTGATCACGGGAGAACCCAAGGCCTACACGACATCGGCGACGAACAACGAGGTTGGCGGCTTCGGAGCACCGAAAGTCGTCTCGCCGTTCTCGTGGGCAGGGGATTCCTGGGGAGCATGGGAATTGACGGCGCGCTACAGCGACACCGATCTCAACTGGAACGAAGATCGGATTGCCGATCCGCTGAGCTTCACGCAAGCCGGAATTGCGGGCGGCGAAGAGCGCGTCATCATGCTCGGGTTGAACTGGTACCTCAACAACAACATCAAGCTTCAGCTGAACGACGGTATCACGCACGTGAACAAGATCGCGGCGCCCGGCTCGAATGTGCAGGTCGGTCAGGACCTGAACATCGTGGGCATGCGCCTGCAGTTCACGAACTGAGACGATAGCTGACCATCAGGAAAGGATAATAAGCATGTCTTGGAAAACTTTGATTGGCGTAGCCGCCGTGGCGATATGCGCGCTGGCGCCGGCCGGACAGGCTGCCGAAATTTCCGGAGCCGGAGCCACGTTTCCATACCCGATATATGCCAAATGGGCGGCCGCCTATCGCGGCGTAAGCGGCACAAGCCTGAACTATCAGTCCATCGGATCGGGCGGGGGCATTGCGCAGATCAAGGCGAAGACCGTCACATTCGGTGCCTCCGACATGCCGCTAAAGCCGAAAGACCAGGAGGCGGCTGGACTTGCGATGTTTCCGACGGTGATTGGCGCGGAGGTCATGATCTATAATGTGTCGGGCATCCCGTCGAATACGCTGGTGCTGGATGGGCCGACAATCGCGGACATATACCTCGGCAAGATTTCGAAATGGAACGATCCCGCGATCAAGAAGCTCAATCCGTCTGTGAACCTGCCCAATGTGCCCATAACCGTCGTGCATCGATCCGACGGCTCCGGCACGACGTTCATCTTCGCGAACTATCTATCGAAGGTAAGCAAGGAATGGGCGGACAAAGTGGGTGCGGGAACGGCGGTCGACTGGCCGGTCGGCATAGGCGCCAAAGGGAATGAGGGCGTGGCAGGCAATGTCGCGCAGACAGCAGGGTCTATCGGTTATGTGGAATACGCGTATGCGATGCAGAGCCACCTTCGCTACACAAAGCTCAAGAACCATGACGGGCACATCGTCAGCCCGACGATGGCGAGCTTCAAGGCATCGGCATCGCACGCGGATTGGGATCATGCCGACCGTTTCTACATGATCCTCACCGACCAGCCCGGTGCAGAGTCCTGGCCCATCGAGAACCCGACATTCATCCTAATGCACAAGCAGCCATCGGATCCGGCAGCTTCCGCGGAGGCGCTGAAATTCTTCAAGTGGGCGTATGAAAAGGGCGATCAGATGGCGGAAAGCCTGCTCTATATCCCACTGCCGAACCCAGTGGTGCAGAAGATCGAGGCAAGCTGGAAGCAGATCCAGGGCGCCGGCATGTAGCGCGTGTCACGGCCGATTCAAGGGCGAGGCGTCCGCCTCGCCCTTTTTTTATAGATGAGTCAGTTCTGCAGTGAGTATCCTGCCGAACGCACCGTGCGGATTGGGTCGGGCTGATTCTCCGTCATGAGGGACTTGCGCAAGCGACCCACATGCACATCTACCGTGCGGGTTTCGACATACACATCGGAACCCCAGACAGCATCGAGCAACTGCTCGCGGCTGAAGACGCGACCCGGATACTGCATCAAATGTTCTAGCAGCCTGTACTCCGTCGGTCCGAGATGCACTTCGCGCCCGTGGCGAACCACCCGATGGGCCACACGATCCAGAACAATGTCCCCGTGCTGCAGCTGGTCCGCTGCGAGGCCGGGGCGGATGCGCCGCAGCACCGCCCGGATGCGCGCCATCAACTCCGCCATGGAGAAGGGCTTGACGATGTAGTCGTCGGCGCCCGTCTCCAAGCCGCGGAGCCGGTCGGCTTCCTCGCCGCGGGCTGTGAGCATGATCACTGGGATGTTGCGCGTCTCCCGCTGGTTGCGCAGGCGTCGGCAGACTTCCACACCGGAGATTTTTGGCAGCATCCAGTCGAGCAGCACGATATCGGGCATGCGCTCGTCGACGGCAATCATCGCCTCTTCCCCGTCGCCTGCGAACGTCGCGTCGAAACCTTCTTTCTCGAGATTGTAACGAAGAAGCGTGGCGAGTGCGTCCTCGTCCTCCACGACCAGAACAGTCGGTTTCATGCGCTCGCTTCCGGTGTCGGCGGTTCCACGCTGCTCCATTTGGGGCGCGGATCGGTGAATTCCTCGCCTGCTATTTCGTACTGCACGATCTCGGCGATGCTTGTGGCATAGTCCCCGATCCGCTCGAGGTTCTTCGCTACAAACAACAGGTGGGCACAGGCCGTGATCATGTGCGGATCGCCCATCATGTAGGTGAGTAGTTCGCGGAACAGGCTATTATAGTGCTCGTCGATATCCTCGTCGCGATTCCACACGCTCTTGGCGCTCTCCACGTCGCCTGCGCTGTAGGCATCGAGCGCTTCCTTCAGGCGGCCGGCCACCAATTCGCCCATCCGCTGGACGGAACGGGTCAGCGGAATCCCCGGATCGGATTGGCCAATCACCAGCGCGCGCTTGGCGATGTTCTTGGCATAATCCCCGGCGCGCTCCAGCACCAGGCTGAGCTTCAGGGCGCCGACGGCGCGGCGCAGGTCCTGCGCAACCGGCTGGCGCAAGGCAATCAGACGGATTGCGCAGCGCTCAATCTCATGCTGGAGCGTGTCCAGCTGTTCATCTGTTACGACGACCGTTTCAGCAAGGCTGGCGTCGCGTTCGGCGACGGCGCGCACCGCTTCGACGACCTGGGTCTCCGCAAGGCCGCCCATGCGGACGACATCCGCCTTCAGCTGCGAAAGCTCCTCTTCGAAAAATTTGAGCGTGTGTTCGGTCATCATGTTGGCGGCTCGCTTCAAGCCGCCCTCAACCTGCGTCGGGCATGTACGACTGGTATGACAGTTTTACAAAGCTTTCGTAACAGAGGCCGCGTGGGCCTCCTCGGACATAACTTCACGGCGGGCCAAGGGCAGATAAACGCTGAATGCGGTGCCGTGGCCAGGGGCGCTTTCCACGACTAGCGCACCGCGATGGCGGTTCACAATGTGCTTGACGATGGCGAGGCCGAGTCCGGTGCCCACGACCTCGCCGCTCTTCTGGCCGGGAACACGATAGAATCGCTCCGTCAGGCGAGGCAGATGCTCGCGCGCGATGCCTCTGCCGCTATCGGCCACACGCAAGCGCACGTACCGGTTCTCATGACCACGCTCGGGCGACAGCAGCGTGAGGCGGCCTCCACCGGCATCGCGCAAAACACCCACGTCGGTCGTTGCCGCATCGGTGTCGAACGGCACGTCCGATTCGACGTTCACCGATATGGAAGCGTCGTCGGGTGAATATTTCACCGCATTGTCTACCAGATTCTGGACTACCTGCGAGATCTGATCCCGTTCGCCAAGCGCCAGCGCCTCGCCTGGAGGCGGTGCCAGCAATTCGATCCGCGCCCCCTTGGCGGAGCTCGCGGGCAAGAGCCCGTCGGCGGCTTCCCGGACCGCCAGCGAAAGATCGCAGACACCGGAAGGCGGAACATGCTCGTTGCGTTCGATCCGGGAGAGTGAGAGCAGGTCGTCGATCAACCGGCTCATGCGTTTCGCCTGGCTGGACATAATATCCAGGAACCGGTCGCGCGCCTCGGAATCTTCTTTTGCGTGGCCCTGCAGAGTTTCGATGAAGCCGGAAAGCGACGCAAGCGGCGTGCGGAGCTCGTGGCTTGCATTCGCAAGGAAATCGACCCGCATGCGTTCCACGCGGCGGACCTCTGTTTCATCGCGCAGCACGATCATCGTGGTTGTTGTCGCCATAGGCAGCGAACGCACCCAGACGCGCAACACTTGCGAGCGCAGGCCGCCGGTGTCGTAGCTCAATGTATTTTCTTTGCCCGTTGCGAGCGTGTCCTCCACGGCCGCAAGTACATCCGGGTGACGCAACACGGATACGAGCTGCTCTTCCTTTGCGCGGATGCGGAGCATCTCGCGCGCGGCGGCATTGCTCGCCACGATTTTGGCGGGCGCCGAGCCCTCGCGTCGAATGACCAGCACCGCGTCCGGAATCGCTTCAAACGCCGCGGCAAAAAGTGCGAAATCCGCCTCCTCGGACGGGGTGGCGCCTTCAGATTGCAGCGTTGGCGCGGCACGGCGCCAGGGAAAGCTCAAAACCGGCATATTGGCGATGCTGCCCCAATTCCGTGACGCTTTTGCGACTTTCGACGCGGAGCGGCGTTGCAGGACCGTCATAAAACCGTGACACAGGCCCCGTAAACGGCATATCCAGCAGCCTTCAGCAATCTGCCATGTCCGAGGCTTTGGCTTCACCCCGAGACCGGCCCTTCATGCCCGTGCACGCGCGCGGCGAGCGGCTTGAGCCGGCTTTTCACTATGCCTGCACCGCCGCCGCGACGGCCCTCTTCGGTGCGATGATCGGCCTGTGCGTCATGTTGGCGTGGGGCGGGTGGCCCTCGATTTCCACATTCCGCTTTGGCTTTTTCACGTCCACCGTCTGGAATCCCGTCACCGACGTGTATGGCGGCGCAGGGCCCATCCTTGGAACTCTGGTCACTTCGACCATCGCGTTGGCCCTTGCGCTGCCGCTGGCGTTTTGCACGGCGGTGTTTCTGGTGGAGTTTTGCCCCAGCGTATTGCGGCGGCCCATCGGGATTGCGGTGGAGCTGCTCGCCGGCATTCCATCCATTGTCTATGGCATGTGGGGATTGTTCGTGTTCGCGCCGCTGTTTGCGCAATATGTCGAGATTCCGCTGATGTCCTGGGCACCGTCGGGCAGCATCTGGGAACGGTTGTTTTCCGGAATCCCGAACGGCTCGGGCATCCTCACCGCCTCCATCATTCTTGCGATCATGATCCTGCCGTACATCGCCGCGACGTTGCGCGAGCTGTTTCTCTCGATCCCTGTGCGCGTACGGGAGAGTGCTTACGGCATCGGCTGCACACCGCTGGAGGTCATCTGGTCGGTGACGCTTCCCTATGTGCGGCGAAGCGCCATCGGCGCGGTGATGCTTGGGCTCGGCCGCGCGTTGGGAGAAACGATGGCGGTCACTTTCGTGATCGGCAATTCGCACCGCTTGCCGCGCGGACTGTTCGATTCCGGCTCAACCATTTCCTCGATCATCGCCAACGAATTCGCCGAAGCCACCAGTCCCATGCACATGTCGGCGCTGCTGGAGCTTGGTTTCGTGCTTTTCCTCATCACCTTCGTGGTGCTGGCGCTCGCGCGCGCGCTGCTTGGTCACGGACATTCCACATGAATGCCGAGGCCCTGTTCGAACGAGGCGCGCGGCGCCGCCTCTATAACGGTGGTTTCGTGGTCCTGTGCACGCTGGCAACCGCTGTCGCGCTGGTGGCGCTCGCCGCGATTCTGTTTTCGCTCCTCCGCAACGGTCTCGGCGGATTCGGTCTGAACGTTTTTATCCAGGATACTCCGCCACCCGGGGCATCGGGAGGGCTGCGCAACGCCATTCTGGGCTCAGTCCTGCTTTGCTTCGCAGCCATGATTGCCGCCGTCATCGTCGGAATGCTGGCGGGGACATGGCTTGCGGAATACAGCCGCGAGGGCTGGTATTCGCGGACGGTGCGGTTCGTGAACGACGTGCTGCTCTCCGCTCCCTCTATTCTCGTCGGCCTGTTCGTTTATGTGATCGCCGTGCGCCCGCTGCATGGATTCTCCGCACTGGCGGGAGCGCTCGCGCTGGCGCTCATCGCGGCGCCCATCGTCACCCGCGCGACGGAAGACGTGCTGCGGCTGCAGCCCCGCACGTTGCGCGAATCCGGTGTCGGGTTGGGGACGCCGTTCTGGATCATCATCCGTCGCATTTTGTGGAAGGCATCCGCGGGTGGGATCATCACCGGTGCCCTGCTGGCGTTCGCGCGAATATCGGGGGAGACGGCACCGCTGCTGTTTACGGCACTTAACAATCAGTTTTTCAGCGTCAACCTGCTGCGTCCGATCGCCAACTTGCCGGTCACGATCTTCAATTTTGCGCTCAGCCCGTACGAGGACTGGCAGAAGCTCGCCTGGGCAGGCGCCCTCCTGATCGCTTTTGCTGTGCTCGCCATCAACGTGCTCGTCCGAATTCTCGCTATGCGGGGGAAACACGCATGAACAACCTCGCCGCCATTCCAACGCCTGAGCGGCGCATGCCGCCGATCCACGCACAGATGCCGCCGACGGAGGCGCATGCCCCCGCATCCGCAGAGGCGCAGACGCCATCGGCAGATCTGCAGGCGCCGCCCGAGCAGTTCGTGGATCCCGTTCCGCAAGACCAGGTGAAGGTCAGCATTCGCAATCTCAATTTCTTCTATGGCGAGATGCAGGCGCTTCTGGACGTGAGCATGGGTATTCCGAACAGGGCGGTAACCGCGATCGTGGGACCGTCGGGCTGCGGAAAATCCACGTTGCTGCGCGTTCTGAACCGCATCTATGGCCTATATCCCCGCCAACGGGCGGAGGGCGAGGTTCTGCTCGACGGCCAGAATATTCTCGACCGCAAGGTGCACCTGCCGTGGTTGCGCTCGCGCGTGGGGATGGTGTTTCAGCAATCCACGCCGTTCCCAATGTCGATCTTCGACAATGTGGCCTTCGGCGTGCGGCTCTATGAAAAGTTGCGCAAACCCGAACTGGCAGCCCGTGTGGAAGAGAGCCTCCGCTCCGCCGCCTTGTGGGAGGAAGTGAAGGACAAGCTGGACCGCTCGGCCTTGAGTCTTTCCGGTGGCCAGCAGCAGCGGCTGTGCGTGGCGCGGAGCATGGCCGTGCGCCCGGAAGTGCTGCTGCTCGACGAACCCGCTTCCGCCCTCGACCCGATTTCCACGGCCAAGCTGGAAGACACGATCGTCAGTTTGAAGCGCGAGGTCGCCATCGTGATCGTGACGCACAATCTCCAGCAGGCCGCACGGGTGTCCGACCGCACGGCATTCATGTTCCTGGGCCGCCTCATCGAGTACGGCACCACCGATCGGGTGTTCAACAACCCGCGCACCACCCGTGCGGCCGACTACGTTACCGGCCGCTTCGGATAAACCCGTGCTCGCTTTCGGCGGCCGGAGGTAGGGGCACCTCGAGCGGACGTGCTCCGGATCGGGAGTAAGCGGGTGAGAGTAAGAAGCCCATTATTTTTGTAGCAGCCCCACCCGCTCCATCTTCCCCTGCATCCGGTGCGGGGGTCACACGGAGTGACCTCTCCACATAGAGGAGGTGAACTCAAGCTGCCGTGGCCAGGACCTGGGCGAGGAATTGTTCCTTCCGCGCCGGCGAGCGGCAGGATTTCAGCGTGGAGGCGAAGCGTTCCAGAACGCCGTCTTCGAAGGCCGTCACCACCGCGTCGTGCACATAGCTCTTGCGGCAGATAGTGGGCGTGTTCTTGAGCTCTTCGGCGGCCGAGCGCACCGCTTCCAGCACCTGTTTTTTCCGCGTGCGCGCAGCCCCGGCCGGCACTGCGCGCGCCAAGGTTTCCAACACTGTCGCCGAGGCGCACAACGTGCGGAAATCCTTCAGCGAAATGGCGCAGCCGGCCAACTCCTGCAGGAAGGCGTTCACGTCCCGCGCGCGCACCACATGCACCTCGCCGTCTTCGCCGCGGTACTGGAACAGGCGCTTGCCCGGCAGCGCGCGCAACACTTCAATGGCGCGCGAGAGCCGCGCATCCTCGCACTCCTTCTCCACCAGCTTGCTGCCCTTCGCCTTGAAGCGCAGCGTCAGCTTGCCGCCACGGGTCTTCACGTTCGACTTGAGCAAGGTGGCTGCGCCGCGCGTGCCATGCTCCTTCGCGTATTCCTCGCTGCCGGCGCGAATGGAGGCGGTTGCCACCAGTTCGATCACGGCGGCCAGCGCGAATTCCTTTTTGGGCTCATCGCCGGAAAGATACTGCGCCACCGAGCGGCGAATTTTCGGCAGCACCTGGATGAGATCGTGCAAGTGCGCCGACTTGCGCGCCTCGCGCACCTTCTCCCAATCCGGATGGTAGCGGTACTGCAGCCGCCCGGCCGCATCGCGCCCGATGGCCTGGATGTGCGCGCGCGGATCGGCCGCGTAGTGCGCGTCCTCATAGGCCGGCGGCACCGCGAGCGCGTTCAGGCGGTAGAGGATTTTCTTGTCTTTGATGTGCTTGCCGGTGGCCGAATAGTAGGCGAAGCCTTCGCCCGCGCGTTTGCGCGTGATCTTCAGCTGCGTCGGCGTGATGAGATGGAGCCGGAAGCGCTTCGCAAGCGCCTTTACATCCGCGTTGAAACGGCCGCCGCGCGGCGCCTTGTAGGCGGTCTTGGGCTGCGCGGCTTCCAGCCCGCTGACCAGCTCCTGCGCGAGGCTTTCCACATTTGAGGTGGTGAATTCATCGGAATGCGCGCGCACGGCTGGCCGAAAGTTCCAGGGTTCCGCACCGTCAACGCGAGCCCCGCCCCTTGGTTGCGCCGCCGAATTCGGAACGCCTACGGCGGCCGCTGAGTGCGGAGGCAATAAATTGCCCTGTAACGGTTCACGAGTTCATATAGGACAGGGCCGATTCTTGGGACCGATTCATGCCGACTGCTTCACCAACCATGATCCAAGCACTCGATGCTATCGAGAATTTCATTGGTTCAGATTTGACCGCGCGAATTGCCGATCTTGAATGGGGGGTCAAGGGGTGTGACGGCATCGAATGTGGCGCGAAGAACGTCGAAGCCGGTGTGACATCGGACCTATTGTCGGCGGCGTATGCAATGAAGCGCGCTGCCGCTCAGATCAACGTGCTAATTCATGCGGTAGGCGGGCTTCTTCTCGTACCGCAGATTCTGGAGGAAAACGAGAAGATACAATACGTATCGCTCGGCGCTGGCAACACCGGCCGAGCGTTCGACCTGGAGACCGATAGGCGAGTCGCTGAGTTCAAATTCATTCACTGGACGGGCGGCTCAGACACAATCCGACAAAACCAATTGTTCAAGGACTTCTATCTGTTGGCAGAGCACCAGACTGAAAAGCGAAAAGAGCTGTTTGTGCTCGACACCAAATACCCTCTCAAATTCCTGCGTGCTGGCAGAGCCCTACGCAGCGTGCTTAGCAAGAACGTTACATTGTGGGAGGAATTCCAGGCGAAGTACGGGGGCAAATACCAAACAGTCTGCCACTACTATGCGGCACGCCAACATGACGTTCTCATTCGCGATGCTGCCCCTCTAGTCCCTCAGCTTCTTCGGATTGTGGACATTGCGCCATTGGTGAACGACGAAGCCGAGGTATGACATAGACCATGCTGTCATTCTGGTTCGATCCGGTTCTCGATCGCGCCGAGCTTGTCGATTTCGACGCGCACCACGTCGCCCGCTTGCAGGAACTTCGGCGGCTTCATCGCGAAGCCGACGCCCGCCGGCGTGCCGGTGTAAATCACATCGCCGGGCTCCAGCGTCAGCGCCTGCGTATTGTGCGCGATCTGGTCGAACACGTCGAAGATGAGGTGGCGCGTGTTCGACTCCTGCCGCTTCTCACCGTTCACGAAGCAGCGGATGCCGAGCGCGTGCGGATCGCCCACCTCATCCGGCGTTGCGATCCACGGGCCGAACGGCGCGTGCGTGTCGAAGGATTTGCCCAGCACGAACTGGCCGGTGGCGAATTGCCAGTCGCGCACGGAAACATCGTTGCCGGCGCAATAGCCGAACACCACGGATGCCGCGTCCTCACGTGTCACATGTCGGCAGCGCTTGCCGATGATGAACACCAGCTCCGCTTCATAATCGAGCTGCGGCGACGCCTTCGGCAGCTGCACGGGATCGTACGGCCCGTTCACCGCGCTCGGCATTTTGGAAAACCAGGTCTGCTGCTTCGGCTTCTCGCGGCCGCTCTCCGCGATATGATCGTCGTAGTTGAGGCCGATGGCGAGAATCTTCTGCGGCCGCGGCACCGGCGCCAGCAGTCGCACATTCGCCAGCGGCACATCGGCTTGAGCCTGCTGCGGCAGGGCCCGCACCGTTTGCTCCACCTCCGGCCACATGCGGATGAAATCGCGCATGTCGCCCGGCAGATCGGGCGCGGCGCGGGCGAAATCGATCAGCTCATCGCCGACCACGATGCCGATGCCTTCCCGCCCGCCACTCTCGAAGCTCGCAAGTTTCATGTCGGCTCTCTGTCGTCCTTCGCACTAAGGCGAATCCTGTCACTCCCACCCTCCCCTTGAGGGAGGGTCGAAAATCTGAAGCGTAGCGAAAGATTTTCGGGGAGGGGTTATGCCACAGATTGCGGAATTCACCCCTCCCCGAAATTTGCGTCGCTGCGCTCCGCGAATTTCGACCCTCCCTCAAGGGGAGGGTGGATGCATTTCCGTCACCGCTCTACAGTGCAGCCAGACAACGCACCTAAAGGAAAACGGCGCCGATGGATACCGCCCGCCTGAAACAGTTTGCCGAAAGCTTCTGGGAGGATTCCATCCTTCCTTCCATCACCGAATACGTCCGCATCCCCAACAAATCGCCGGCCTACGATCCGCAATGGGTGGAGCACGGCTACATGGACGATGCCGTGAAGCTGATGGAAGCGTGGGCGCGCGAGCAGCTTTCCGCCTTCCCCGGCGCCACCCTGGAGGTGGTGCGGCTTGAGGGCCGCACGCCGCTCATCTTCATGGACCTGCCCGGCGACAAGGACGACACCGTGCTGCTCTACGGCCATCTCGACAAGCAGCCGGAGATGAAAGGCTGGGCGGACGATCTCGGGCCGTGGAAGCCGGTGCGCAAGGGCGACAAGCTGTATGGCCGCGGCTCGGCGGATGACGGCTACGCGATCTATGCCTCGCTGGCCGCGCTGAAGGCGTTGCGTGAGCAGAATGTGCCGCGCGCCCGCTGCGTGGTGATGATCGAGGCGTGCGAGGAATCCGGCAGCTACGACCTGCCGTTCTATGTCGATCATCTGCTGGAACGGATTGGCCAACCATCGCTGGTGGTGTGTCTGGATTCCGGTTGTGGCGATTACGAGCGGCTGTGGCTGACCACCAGCTTGCGCGGCATCGCGGCAGGCTCGCTGACCGTGAAGGTGCTGACGGAAGGCGTGCACTCGGGCGATGCGTCCGGCATTGTGCCGTCCTCGTTCCGCATTCTGCGTAGCGTGCTGTCGCGCATCGAGGACGAGAACACGGGCGACATCAAACTCTCCGAACTGCATGTGCAGATTCCGCCGCAGCGCATCGAGCAGGCGAAGGAAGCGGCGCGCATTCTGGGCACGGCGGTGTACGACAAGTTCCCGTTCGCCGGTTCCATTCGTCCGATGTCGGAAGATTTGGGCGAGCTCACTTTGAACCGCACCTGGCGGCCGGAGCTCGCGGTGGTGGGGATGGATGGCTACCCGGCGCCGGAAAACGCCGGCAACGTGCTGCTGCCGTTTTCCACCGCCAAGCTCAGCATGCGCATCCCGCCGACCCTGGATGGCGAAGGCGCGGTGCAGGCGATGAAGCGCGCGCTGGAAGCCGACCCACCCAACAAGGCGGAAGTGGAATTCCACGCCGAAGGCGGACAGACGGGATGGAACGCGCCGCCGCTCGCCTCGTGGCTGGAGAAAGCGGTGGCGCATGCGTCGGAAGAAGCCTTCGGCAAGCCGCCGGCCTACATGGGCGAAGGCGGCACGATCCCCTTCATGGGCATGCTGGGAGAGAAATTCCCGCAGACGCAGTTCGTTATCACCGGCGTGCTGGGGCCGCATTCCAACGCGCACGGCCCCAACGAATTCCTCCACATCCCCACGGGCAAGCGGGTCACCATGGCCATCGCTCGCGTGATCGCGGAGCATTACGGGAGGAAGGCAGACTAGATGACTCCCCTAGAACGCATAACACAACGCGTGAACCGGCTGGGAGACGTAAACAGCTCTCGAACACCCACGCCATTGCTTTCGATTGATGAATTCTTTGAGGGCAACGACGTCGTCGGTAGCATCGGCTGTAACCTCGATGGGGAACCCGCGCCCGCAGAATTCTATGAACTGTTTAAGAGCATCTCACAGAAAGCCGTCGTCAAGGATATCCGTGTTTGTGTCACCCAGTTCGACAATCCGGAATGGCCCTTTTCTGACAACGTGCTTATCATGACATCTGCCTCGCCAGACGACGTGCGAACATGGTTCCCCGATAAGCTGCGGCCGGACGTTGTAGACGAAGGCGATCTTAGCCGATGCGAGCCATACACATTGCCGGAGGGCACACGACCAGTCGTGTGTTTTTGGGATTGAATCAGAGACGATAGTTACCTGGTCAAGAGTTCAATCAGCGCCTGCGCGGCGGCGGGGCCGCGGACCTTGGCGCCGGAGATGAAATAGACGAACACGTCGCGCTTATTCTTCGTCTTCGCGGTAGGCACTTTGGCGAGCGGCGGAAGATCGGACGGCATTGAGCCGGACTCGTAGGCTTGCGCACGTTCGGCCCATTGCTTCAGCGCGCGCGAGGTGTAGCCGGTGGCGACGCGCTCTTCCGTGCGCTGCAAACGCATGTAGATGAAATCCGCGGTGGCATCGGCGATCATCGGATATTTCGGCGAATCCGCCAGCACGATGGCGGCGTTGTGCTTGCGCGCCAGCGCCACAAACTCCGCTGAAACAAAACTCTCGTGCCGAACTTCTAACGCATGTCGCAGTTTCAGCCCTTCCAGTTCGGCAGGCAACAACGACAGGAACGTATCGAAGTTCTCCGCGTCGAATTTCCGTGTCGGCGCGAACTGCCAGAGAATGGGGCCCAGCTTCGCACCCAGCGCCGTGAAGCCGCTGCCCAAGAACTTCTCGATCAGCGGCGCGCCTTCCGCGAGATTCTTCTTCGCCGTGGCGAACTGCCAGGCCTTCACGCTGAACTGGAATCTATCCGGCGCGGTGTTCGCCCACTTCTTGAAGCTGTCCCGCTTCTGGATGCGGTGGTAGGTGGCGTTGATCTCAATGGAGGTAAGCGCGCGCGACGCGAACTCCAGCTCCTTCGCCTGCGCCAAACCTTTGGGATAGAACGTTCCCCGCCACGGCGGATAATTCCACCCGCCAATCCCAACCCGGATCATTTGCGCCTTCCTCCAGCTAGCCATTCTCGCACATACCCTCCCCTTGAGGGAGGGTCGAAAAATCTGACGCGAAGCGAAGATTTTTCGGGGAGGAGTTATGCCACGGCAGCTGATCGATTGACCCCCTCCCCGAAATTCGCCACGCGTTCGCTCGCGAATTTCGGGCCTCCCTCAAGGGGAGGGTGGGATCACAAATCAGGAACTAGCCAGACTCGGCAGTTTCTGCGCCAGCTTGGCAATGCCGTCCCAGGGATCGGATTTCAGCTTGCTCAGGCGCTTTGGCACCGACTTGATGTCGAAGGCTTTGGGATCGAGCTTCGGCGTGAGTTCTTCCCACGAAAGCGGCGTGGCGACCGGCGCGCCCTCGCGGGCACGGGTGGAGTACGGACCGACCGCGGTAGAGGTGGGATCGTTGCGCAGGTAATCGATGAAGATCTTGCCGCGGCGCTCGGCAATGGAGATGCGGGTGAGATACCGCTCCGGCGATTTGGCCGTCATCAGCTCGCCGACGCGCTTGGCGAACGTCTTCACCTCCGGCCAGGAATAGCGCCGCGCAATCGGCACCACGATGTGCAGCCCTTTGCCGCCTGTGGTTTTCAGGAACGAGACAAGCCCGAGTTCTTCCAGGAAGGCGCGCAGCTCCTTCGCGGCTTTCACCACCTCGCTGAAGGCGAGCCCCTCGCCGGGATCGAGATCGAAGATCATCCGATCCGGCTTCATGGGATTGTCCACGCGCGAGCCCCACGGGTGCATCTCCAGCACGCCCATCTGTACCAGCGCCATCAGCCCGGACACGTTCCTGATATACAGGAACGCCTCCTCTTCCCCGAAGCCTTCGATCGGCACTTCGCTCAGTTGCGGCGGCACGCCCGAGCCGGCGTGACGCTGGAAGAAGCACTTCTTGGCCCGCCCCGCCGGGCAGCGCACCAGGCTGATCGGGCGATTCACCAAATGCGGCAGCATCCAGTCCGCCAGTGCCTCGTAATACTCCGCCAGCGCAAGCTTGGTGATGCCCTGCTCCGGATAGAGTATCTTCTCCGGACTGCTGAGGCGCACGCCATGAAAGGTCGCATCGCTCATGGCCGCAGCACATCCGCAACCAGAGTGGACGGCC
>DATIEM010000011.1:0-7787 GCA_035455725.1 Rhizomicrobium sp.
GCGTTCCCCGCGGGCAGTGCGACGGCTTCCTCTATCAGGGCCAGAAGTTCGCCCTGAAGAGAGCGGTGGTTGCGCTTGGCGCGGGCCTTCAGCGCCGCGACCTTTTCTTCCGGCACGTTTTTGATCGAAATGTTAATGCCCATGACAGCCTCCGCGGATGCCAATCGCATCCCAAATGCCTCCAAAACGCATCCATTCTCGATCATTTTCGAGGGCTAGGCCACCGAGTTTTGTTTTTGAAGGCCGCCGTGCCATTGACGGCGCGATTTTTCGGAGAGTCCCCGTGCACGATATTGCCGCCATTCGACGAGACCGCGATGCCTGGGTGGCGGCACTCGCCCGCCGCCCGGCTTATGCCGAAAGCGCGGGCGCCCTCGCCGACGATATTCTCGCGCGCGACAAGGAGCTGCGCGATCTGGTGACGCGGCTGCAGGCGGCGCAGGCACGGCGAAACGAAGCCTCCAAGCTCATCGGGCAGGCCAAGGCGAAAAAGGATGAGTCACAGGCTTCGGCGTTGCTCGCGGAAGTCGCCGGGCTGAAAGAGGAGATTCAACAGGGCGAAGCCCGAGAGCGCGAGTTGCAGGAAGCGCTGAGAGAGACGCTCGCCGGCATCGACAATCTGCCGGCACCGGATGTGCCCGAGGGCGGCGGCGAAGACGACAATGTGGAGGTGACGGTGCGCGCCTTCGGCTCCGCGCCGAATGTGCCATCGCCCCGCGAGCACTATGAGCTCGGCGAACAGCTCGGGATGATGGATTTCGAGCGGGCGGCAAAAGTCTCAGGCTCGCGCTTTGTGTATCTCACGGCCGGGCTCGCGCGCCTTGAACGCGCCATCGCCAATTTCATGCTCGATTTGCACACGGGTGAATTCGGCTACACGGAAGTCCAACCACCGCTGCTTGTATTGGATCCTGCGATGTATGGGACCGGTCAACTACCAAAATTTGAAGATGACCTGTTTTTTTCAACCACATTTCCAACAATGTCGCGGCAGGCGTGGACCCTTGCCGAACAAGAGGCAGCAGCACGCAGAGTTGTGCGTCGGTTGGTTCCTCATATGCCGGAACACGAAGTTGGAAATGTATTCGGCACCGTGCTCGTTGCCGTGCACCAAGACCTAAGCGGCGAGATCGAGGACTCGACTCACAGTCAAACCGGATTGCGATTTAAGGTCTCTGTCGCCAAACAAATGTTGGTCGAGGAGCTAAAAAAAATATCCACCGACAAGCGCGCGTGGCTCGTTCCCACCGCCGAAGTGTCGCTGACGAATTATGTGCGCGAGGAGATTCTCGACGAAGACTCGCTGCCGCGCCGCTACACCGCCTGGACGCCGTGCTTCCGCGCCGAAGCAGGCGCGGCGGGCAAGGACACGCGCGGCATGATTCGCATGCACCAGTTCTCCAAGGTGGAACTGGTGTCGATCGCCACGCCGGAAAAATCCGACGAAGAGCACGAGCGCATGACCGATTGCGCGCAAGCCGTGCTCAAGCGCCTCAACCTCCATCACCGCGTGATGACCTTGTGCGCCGGCGACATGGGATTTTCCGCGAAGAAAACATACGACATTGAAGTGTGGCTGCCGGGGCAGGGGCGTTTCCGCGAGATTTCCTCCTGCTCCAACTGCGGCGATTTCCAGGCCCGCCGCATGAACGCACGCTATCGTCCGAAGGGCGAAAAAGGCACACGCTTCGTGCACACCTTGAACGGCTCGGGGCTGGCGGTGGGGCGCACGCTGATCGCCATCATGGAGAATTACCAGAACCCGGACGGCTCCATCGCCGTGCCAGACGTCCTCAAGCCCTACATGGGCGGACTCGAGAAGATTGCGAAGCAATGAGGGCGAATTTGACGACTCCCCTCGCCCCCACCGGGGGAGAGGGGCAGGGGGTGAGGGGGAGATCAGAAGTCAGAAAACAGAATTCAGAAATCAGAACGGATGCAAGTACCAAGCTCCTTCTGACTTCTGATTTCTGTGTTCCGATTTCTGAATACCCCCTCACCCTGTATCCCTCTCCCCCAGCGGGGGAGAGGGAAGGTATTCGTTGATGCCCGCCAAAACCAAACCCCTGCGCATTCTGGTCACCAACGATGACGGCATTCATTCGCCGGGGCTTGCCGTGGCGGAGAATATTGCGCGCGCGATCAGCGATGACGTGTGGGTGGTGGCGCCGGAGACGGAGCAATCCGGCGCCTCACACTCGCTGACGCTCTCACTGCCCCTGCGCCTGCGGCGCGCCGGCGAGCAACGCTTCGCACTCAGCGGCACGCCCACGGATTGCGTGCTGATGGCCGTCGCTCAAATCCTGAAGGACCGGAAACCGGATCTGGTGCTCTCCGGCGTGAACCGCGGCTCCAACCTCGCCGACGACGTCACCTATTCCGGCACGATCGCCGGCGCCATGGAAGGCACGGCGCTCGGCATCCGCGCGATCGCGCTCTCCCAATCCCATCCTCGCGAGGAAGGCGGCAAGATGCGCTGGGAATGCGCGGAGGCGCACGGGCCGGCCATTGTTCGAAAGCTGGTGGAGGTCGGCTGGCCGGAGCCCGAGGAAGTGCTGATGAACGTCAACTTTCCGGATTGCGAGCCCAAAGACGTCGCCGGCATCGAGGCCACCGCGCAGGGTAAGCGCGACCTGCAGGAAGCGGCGGTGGAGCGCCGGGCCGACATGCGGCGCATCCCCTACTATTGGATTGGGTTCAAACGAGTGCGCTCCAATCCCCACCGCGGCACCGACCTGCGCGCCATCTATGAAAAGCGCATCTCGATCACGCCGCTTCATCTCAATCTGACCGAGTTCGAGGTGCTGCAGCGGCTCAAGGCATCGCTCAATACACAGTTCTCAGGGCAGCCACGCAGGACGGACCCCGAGGAACTGGAGCCGCAGGACGAAGGCAAAACCGAAGCGGCGCGGCAACAGGGCGGCCCCGGCGAACGCTGAACTGTGCTACACCGGCGCGCATGGTCGACACGCGCGCCATCTCGCTCATCATGCATCTGCGCGGGCAGGGGATCACCGACCAGCGTGTGCTGTCGGCCATCGAGCGCATCCCGCGGGACCTGTTCGTGGAAGCGCCGTTCGAATCCGCCGCCTTCGATGACACGGCGCTGCCCATTGCCTGCGGCCAGACCATCAGCCAGCCTTTCGTGGTGGCGTTCTCCACCCAGGAGCTGGATGTGCAACCCGGCCATCGGGTGCTGGAGATCGGCACCGGCTCCGGCTACCAGGCGGCTGTCCTCGCCCAGCTTTGCCGCATGGTTTACACCGTGGAGCGGCACAAGCCGCTGCTCGTTGAAGCGCAGGCGCGGTTCCGGGAACTCAAGCTCCATAACATCGTGACCCGGCACGGGGATGGCTTCGACGGCTGGCCCGAGCAGGCGCCGTTCGACCGCATCCTGCTCACCGCCGCCATCCCGGCAGTGCCGCAAAGCCTCATCGACCAGCTGAAGCCGGGCGGCATCATGATTGCGCCGGAGGGGCACCCCGTCTCGGCGTCAACCAATTCGCAAGACTTGGTAAAGATTATCCGAACGGACGAGGGGACGAGCCGGCAATCGCTCATCCCCGTGGTGTTTGTGCCCATGGTTCCGGGCCTGCCGCAGGTGCGTTCGGATGATAAGGGAGAGGACAAGTAGGTCAGGATTTGGCGGCGCGGCCGCACTGCTGCTTTTGGCCTCTGTGCTCGCCGGCTGCGGAACCGCGCCGCCGGAATTGGTGGATGATCCTGCCGTGTCCCCTCCAAAGATTTCCGTCGTTCATGTGGCCGGGCACTTTGTCCCGAAGAAGGCGCCGCGGCTCCTGAAGGCCACCATCCAGATGCATCGGCTGCGCGCGCCGGCGGCGCAGCGGAATGCGCCGGCGATCATTCCCCGGCGGCGAGAATCGCCGGATGTCACCCGGCTGGACGTGCCGGCGGCCATACCCGCCGCGGCAGCAGCCGTGCCGCCGGCAGAATTCGAGTGGCCGGTGGAAGGAAAGGTGTTGCTCGCCTTCGGTCCCCGCAGCAAAGGCGAGCGCAACGACGGCATCAACATCGAAGCCGAACCCGGCACGCCGATCCATGCAGCAGCCGCCGGCGAGGTGACTTACGCGGGCAAGCTCAAGGGCTACGGCAGACTTGTCCTCATCCGCCACGACAACGGCTACGTCACGGCTTATGCGCACGCGCAGGCCATTATCGTTGCGGTGGGAGACCGCGTCGATCGCGGCGAGGTGATCGGCCTTTCCGGCAAGAGCGGCGATATCGACCGGCCGCAGCTCCATTTCGAGATCCGCCAGGGGATCAAGCCGCTCGACCCCAGGCCCTTGCTGCTGTCCTCGCGCGAGAGCTGAAGCCCCTCCCATTCGGTTGCAATGCGGGGGACCGCCGCTATAGTCCCGCGCGCTTCGCGAAAAATGGCTGAAGCCGCCCATATTTCATTGGAAATCCCTTGCCCACCTCCATGCAGGACTTACTCACAAGCCCGTTTGTGCCGCTGATTTTCGTGCTGGTGCTGATGTATTTCATGCTGATGCGGCCCCAGCAGCAGCGGGTGAAGCAGCTTCGGCAGGCGGTGGCCAACATGCGCCGTGGCGACACCGTGATCACCGCCGGCGGCCATATCGGCACGGTCTCGAAACAGGTTAAACCGGAAGACGAGCACGTGACGGTCGAAATCGCCGACGGGGTGCACACCAGGGTGCTGAAGAGCTCCATCAGCGAAGTGCGGCCGAAGAACCAGCCCGCCAACGACAAAGAATAGCCAATGCTGCAATTTCCCACCTGGCAACGCATCATGATCGGCCTTGTGCTGCTGGCCGGCCTGCTGATCGCGCTGCCCAATGCCCTGCCCTCACGGGTGCTGGACCGTTTTCCGCATTGGCTGCCGGCCAACACCGTTGCGCTCGGCCTCGACCTCCAGGGTGGCTCCTACCTGCTCGAAGAGGTGGAACTGGACCAGGTGCAGAAAGAGCGCCTGGAATCCCTCACCGGCGATATCCGCGCGGGGCTGCGCAAAGCCCATATCGGCTACAGCAATCTGGAATCGCGCGGCGATACTGTTTCCGTGCAGATTCTGGATCGCGCCCGCTATGCCGACGCGCTCGATATTTTGAAAAAACTCAATCCCGTTAGCGGCGGTTCGCTGCTGGGCGTGGGGCAGCGCTCGTACGACCTGAAGGAGCTCGGCAACAACACCGTCACCATGACCATGACGGAGAGCTACCTTGCCGATATGCGGCAGCAGACGGTGAACCAGTCCATCGAGGTGGTGCGCCGCCGCATCGATCAGCTGGGCACCCGCGAGCCGGCCATCGAGCGGCAGGGGGAAGACCGCATCCTGATCCAGGTGCCCGGCCTGTCCGATCCGCAGCGCCTGATCGACCTGCTCGGCAAGACCGCGAAGATGACGTTCCAGCTGGTCGACGAGAGCGCCAATATCGAGCAGGCGGAGAAGGGGATCGTGCCCATTGGGGACGAGTTGCTCTACGAGGACAATCCAATCAAAGGCGGCAAGCCCGTTCCGTATGTGGTGGAGAAGCGGGTGATGGTGGGCGGCGACCGGCTCACCGATGCCGGCGGCACCTTCAGCCAGCAGAGCGGACAGGCGGTTGTCACCTTCCGTTTCGACAGTGTGGGCGCACGCGAATTCGGGGACGTCACCCGCAGCCACGTGAACCAGCTGTTCGCGATCGTGCTCGACAACAAGATCATCTCGGCGCCGAAGATCATCGAGCCCATTCTCGGCGGCTCTGGCGAGATCACCGGCAACTTCACCATCCAGAGCGCCAGCGACCTCGCGGCGCTGCTGCGGGCGGGCGCGCTGCCGGCGCCGCTCAAAGTGATCGAGCAGCGCACGGTGGGCGCCGAGCTGGGCGCGGATTCGATCAAGGCCGGCAAATATTCGGCGGTGGGCGGCCTGCTGCTGGTCGCGCTCTTCATGATCCTTCGCTACGGGCTGTTCGGCCTCTTTGCCGACATCGCGCTGACCCTCAACGTGGTGCTGCTGTTTGCCGCCCTCACATTGTTCGGCGCGACGCTAACCTTGCCCGGCATCGCCGGCATCGTGCTGACCATGGGCATGGCGGTCGATGCGAACGTGCTGATCTATGAGCGGATCAAGGAGGAGCAGCGCAACGGCCGCTCCATGCTGGCCTCGATCGACACCGGCTTCCGGCGCGCCATGGCGACCATCATCGACGCCAATATGACCCACCTGATCGCCTCACTGATCCTGTTCCAGCTCGGTTCGGGGCCGGTGCGCGGCTTTGCCGTGACCCTGGGCGTCGGCATCATCACTTCGTTCTTCACGGCGGTGATGGTGACGCGGTTCATGGTCATCACCTGGCTGGAGGCCCGCCGGCCCAAGCGCCTGGCGATCTGATTCCCTTACCCTCCCTTGAAAAGGGAGGGTCAAACCGCGAAGCGGTTTGGGGAGGGATCATCACGCGGGATATGATCCCCACCCGGCGCGCGGGCGCGCGCTGACCTCCCCTTTTCAAGGGGAGGTTCCGCGGTAAACTCCCGCGACTCGTTTTCGGGGAGGGCACCGTGGCCGCATTCTTCGCCAACCTGCGCAATACCGTGATCGCCGGCATCGTGCTGGCAGTGATCCTTTCGCTGATCTACTGGCTCAATCCGAATCTCTACGACACGCAGCAATTCTGGCGGTTCCTGTTCCGCTGGCTGCACGTGATCTCCGGCGTGATGTGGATCGGCCTCTTGTGGTACTTCAATTTCGTCTCCACGCCGACCATGCCGAAGATTCCCGCTGAGCTGAAACCGGCGCTCGGCCGCTTCATCACCCCGGCCGCGCTGTGGTGGTTCCGCTGGGGCGCGATGTTCACGCTGATCTTCGGTCTGCTGCTGGCATGGTCGAACGGCGGCGACTGGAGCCTTCGCGATTATTTCCTGCCGGTCATCACGATCGATTCCTACGATGCCTCCGGCAGCTTCAGCCATCCGGCCTACATCAACATGGGGATTGGGGCGTGGCTCGCGATCATTATGTGGTTCAACGTGTGGTTCGTGATCTGGCCGAATCAGCAGAAGGCGCTGAACATCGACAACGCCTACCCCGATCTGGCGCAGCCGCAGAAGGACGCAGCGGCGAAGACGGCCGGCATGTTCAGCCGCATCAACACCATGCTGTCGATTCCGATGCTGTTCGCCATGGTCGCCACCGCGCACCTCTACGGGGCGATCTAGTTGTCGATTGCCCGGCGCTTCGGTGATTCACCTCCCCCAACGCGGGGGGAACGTTACACTTGACAACCCCACCCTCCATATCTAGATTGCTGGTCATAGGAGTTCGCCCCCATGGCCCACGCGATACTGACTGCCCCGCAGTTCCATAATGAGGAAGCGGCTTTTGCCCATGTTGAAGAACGGCTGTGGCCCAATGGCCCTGTCTGTCCGCACTGTGGCGCGACGAAAGAACACGTTGGACGCCTGACGGGGCCGACAAGCCGAACGGGGCTTCGCAAGTGCTATGCCTGCCGCGAGACGTTTACCGTTCGCATGGGCACGATCTTTGAGGATAGCCACTTGCCCTTGCACCTGTGGCTTCAGGTCATTCACCTGATGTGTGCCAGCAAGAAGGGCGTCAGCACCCGCCAAATCCAGCGGATGCTTCAATGCTCCATGAAAACGGCATGGCACCTGACGCACCGCATTCGCGCTGCAATGGATGAAGGCTCGCTTGGTCCGCTTGGTGGCGAGGGAAAGGTTCTTGAGGCGGATACGACCTACATTGGCGGTCGCGAGAAGAATAAGCATGTCGGCAAGCGCAATTACGCTCCGGGCGGCGT
>DATIEM010000012.1:0-7163 GCA_035455725.1 Rhizomicrobium sp.
GCCGGAATTCGAGCTGTTCGTGAAGGAAGTGGTGCGCGAGATGACGGCGAAAGCCGGTCAGAAATGCACTGCCATCCGCCGCGCGCTGGTGCCGGCGGATTTGATCGATGCGGCGGAGTCCGCGCTGAAGGAGCGGCTGGAAAAAATCGTCATCGGCAATCCGCGCGACGAGAAGACGCAAATGGGCGCGCTGGTCAGCGCGTCGCAGCGTGAGGATGTACGTTCGCAGATCGAAAAGCTCTCGCGGGAAGCGCGCATCGTTTGCGGCGATCCGAGCTGCGGCAACGGCAAGGGCGCCTTCTTGGAACCGATACTGCTGCGCTGCGATTCGCCGGAGCGCGCAAGCGCGGTGCACGAAGTGGAAGCCTTCGGCCCCGTCGCCACCCTGATGCCCTACAACGATTTCGCCGATGCCGTGCGACTGGTGAACAAGGGCAACGGCTCGCTGGTGATGTCGCTCTTCACCTACGATCCGGCCGTCACGCGCGCGGTGCTGACCGGCGCGGGCGCCTTCCACGGCCGGCTGCTGATCGTGGATCGCGATTGCGCGCGCGAATCCACCGGCCACGGCTCGCCGCTGCCGATGCTGGTGCATGGCGGACCGGGGCGTGCGGGCGGCGGCGAAGAGCTCGGCGGCTTGCGCGGCGTGATGCACTACATGCAACGCACGGCGCTCCAGGGTTCGCCGCGCATGCTCGCCTCCGTCACCAACAGCTGGATCAAGGGCGCGCCGGAACATCGCGAGCCGCCGCATGCTTTCCGCCTGAAATTCGGCGAGCTGGAATTGGGCAAAACTTTCGCCAGCGAACCGCGCACGGTCACGCTGGAAGACATCGAACACTTCGCCCATTTCACCGGCGACACCTTCTATGCCCACACGGACGAAGACGCCGCCGCCGCCAATCCGTTCTTCGGCGGCCGCGTGGCGCATGGCTATCTGCTGCTGTCATTCGCGGCGGGCTTGTTCGTCGATCCCGCGCCCGGACCCGTGTTGGCGAACTACGGTCTCGATAACTTGCGCTTTCTGAAACCCGTGAAGCCCGGCGACTCCATGAAGGTGCAGTTGACCGCCAAATCCAAAACGCTCCGCAAGGACGAATATGGCGAAGTGCGCTGGGCGGTAACCATCACCAACCAGAATGACGAAACCGTCGCCACCTACGAACTGCTGACGATGAATGCTGTCTAGCTTTCAGATCTCAGCAGGCCAGGTTTCCAAGGTTTCGACGAAACGGGTCAGCCAGGCGTTGGTCTGGAACGCGTCGATTACGCGGTGATCGATAGTCAGCGAAACATATGCCATCGGCCGGATAACGATCTGTCCGTCGCGCACCACCGCCCGCTTCTCCAGCTTGCCCACGCCGAGGATCGCGGACTGAGGCTGGTTGATGATGATCGGCGAAGCGATCAGCGATCCCGACACGCCGTGATTGGAGATGGAGAACGTGCCGCCCTGCACATCGGATTGCGCGAGTTTGCCATTGCGCGCACGCTCGGTGAGGTCGGTCAGCTGCTTCGCTATCTCCAGCAACGACAGCGTCTGCGTCCGCCGGATCACCGGCACAATCAGGCCCTTCTCGCCCAGCGCCGTGCCGATACCGACGTTCACGTCGTCGTATATTTCCGTGCGGTCTTCGTACCAGCGGCCGTTCACCGCCGGCGCGGCCTGCATCGCGGCCACGCATGCCGCGATGAAGTACGGCGTGTAGGTGAGGTTAGCGCCTTCGCGTGCGAATTCCTCCTTGTGCGCGGCACGGTGCGCCGCGATGGCCCTGAAATCCGCTTCGAACACAGCGGTGACATGCGGTGCAATCTGCACGGAACGCGACAGATGTTCCGCAATCCGCTTGCGCATGGAATCGTGGGGAATGCTGCGAACACCTGCGGTCGGCGCTTTTGCGCGGCGGTCGACCTCGGCAAGAATGTCCTCGCGCGACAGCCGCGCGCCGCTGACCGGCACATCGGCGGCGCTCAGCCCATGCTCTTCCAGCAGACGGCGAATGCCCGGTGGAAGCTGCGCATCCATTTGGGATTTTGGGGGGGATGCCGCCGCTTTCGTTGCCGCAGCGGGCGTCATCTCCGTTGCGCGGTCGCGGTCGATGGACGCCGGGGCCACATCGGAGATGCGCCCCAGCAGAGCGCCGGGCTCAACCTCGGCCCCTTCCTCAATGAGAATATCGGACAGAACGCCGGTCGCCGTGGCAGCAATCTCCACAGCGACCTTGTCGGTTTCCAACTCCGCGACGGGATCGTTGATCCGGACGGACTCGCCAACCTTCCTGACCCAGGTCTTGAGGACCGACTTCGTGCCTTCCTGCTCCGCCGGCGCAACAATGTCGGCCATCAGCCCACCAGTTCCGTGATTTTCGCGGCGATCTGTTCTATCGACGGCAGCGCCCATTCCATCAGCGCCGGATTGTGCGGGCTAGGGATGTCCGGCATCGCCAGCCGCGACACCGGCGCATCGAGGTCGAAGAAGCATTCCTGCGCGACTGTTGCGGCAATCTCCGCACCAAAGCCCGCGGTCAGCAAATCTTCATGCACGATCAGGCAGCGGCGTGTGCGCTTTACGGATGCCAACACCGCCTCGCGGTCCCACGGCATCAGCGTGCGCAGATCGAGAATTTCTGCCGAGTGATCCTGTGCCGCCGCTTCGCAGCGCTCCACCATCGCACCCCATGTGACGATGGTGATGTCGCTGCCATCGCGCACCGTCCGCGCCTTGCCGAACGGCAGCACGAAATCCTCACCGGGATATGGGCGGCGCGCGCTCGTTGCGTCCAGCATGGCGCGATGCTCGAAGAACATCACCGGATCGTTGCCGCGCAATGCGCCGCGCAGCAGACCCACCGCGTCTTCGGCATTTGAGGGCACCGCCACTCTCCAGCCCGGCGCGTGTACATATTGCACCTCGTTGGTCTGGCTGTGCCAGGGATCGCCGCACTTGAAGAAGCCGATGGGCATGCGCACCACGATCGGCGCGGCGAAGCGATTGTTGGTGCGCCAGCGCATGGTGCCGCAATCGTTGATCTGCTCGGTGGCGGGATCCGCATATTTGCGGAACTGGATTTCCGGCACCGGCACCAGGCCGGCCAGTGCCATGCCAACGGCGCGGCCGATGATGCCTTCTTCGGACAGCGAGGTATCGAAGACACGTACTTCGCCGAACTTTTCCTGCAACCCTAGCGTCACCGCATGCACGCCGCCTTTGGGACCGACGTCTTCGCCGAACATCAAGACACGCGGATTGATGGCGAGCTCATGCTCCAGCGTGCGGCGGATGGCGGTGACCATATTGATGCGCTGGCCTTCGCCGTGCGCGTCGGCATTTGAAGTCGGCGGCTCATACCCTTCGCGCCATTGCCCGCCCTGCACCTGCATCTCACAGTCGAAGAACACATGCCGCGTGGTGCGCTCCAGATCGGCAACTGGCCGTGCCTCCGCGTCCGCGCGCGCGGCCTCCACGTCATCGCGTGCCTGCTGAGCGAGCGAGTTCCATTCGCCTTCGTCGCATTCGGCGGGAACGAGAAACTCACGGAGCTTCGGCAGCGGGTCGCGCGCCCATTCGGATTTCACGAAATCCTCGGATTTGTATGTCTGCGTGTCCTGGAAGGAGTGACCTTCCAGCCGTGGCACCGTGAGCCGCAACAGCGCCGGCGCGCGCCGTTCGCGAACGAAGGCAACCGCATCTTTCGTCAGCGCTGCCGCTTCCGCAGGGTCGGTCCCCTCCCCCGACAGAATGTGCAGGTTGCGAAAGGCGGCGAGATTGGCCGCGATATCGCCGCCCGGCGTCTGCAGCTTAGACGGCACGGAAATGCCGTAGCCGTTGTCCTCGATATAGAACAGCATCGGCAATGAAAGCGTGGTGGCCATGGTGAGCGCCGACCAGAAACCATTGGTCGCCACCGAAGCATCGCCGCCCAGCGCCACGCCGATCGCATTTGCGTACTCCGGTTCGTTGAGAACTTTCGCGCGGTATTCCATCGCCTGCGCCCAACCCGCCGTTGGGGTGAATTGCGCGCCCACGCCGCCGTTCATCGGCAGCGCACACGGGCCACTCATATTCGGATAGTTGAACACCGCGCCGATGTCGCGGCCGTCCGAATAGCCACCCTCGCGCATCAGTGAAGAACCCAGCGCGTCGGCAATGGACACACCCAGGGCCAGCAGAAGGGGCCGCGAGCGGTAATAGCCGCAGACCGCGTCGTGCCTGTCGGTGAGCTGTGTGCCGAGCAGAATCTGCGCCAGATCGTGGCCGCGGGCGGAGAACTGGTAGAACATCTTCCGCTCGGGCACGAGCGTCTTCTCTTCCAGCTCGTCCAGCGCGCGGCTGACATGCAGCAGATGGACAACGCGCCGCCAGCCAACCTGCGGATCGGGCGCATTGCGCACAGGCATTTCCCTTTGAAAGGCTGCGGACATGGGGCTGGGTGTACCGGCTTCTGCCGATCCAATAACCTGAACAGAGCTTCATGCAAGCGTTTTAATCCTGCGGACAGGGCAGGTGAATCTTCAGGCCGCAAGCTGGCGCCGTTGTTTCGGAGTGTTCGGACATGGCGTACGCGCGTTTCGCCACAGCTCTCCTGATCGCTGCATTTGCCCCGCTCGCCGCCCAGGCGCAAATGCTGGACCTGACGCCAGATCCACTGCGTTTTCTTTCGGACCCCGCGTTCCTGCCCGTCGCCGGCCAGTTCGACGGCACCACCGGCTACACGTACACAGAGATCCGCGGCACCTCTTTCGACGATGTGACCGGCGCTGAACGCTTCCAATTGCACCGTTGGGCAAACCAGTTCGCGCAATCGATCGCCTTTGGCATAACCGACGATCTGTCGTTGAATGCCAGCATCAACTACGAGCCCTTCGACGAGGCCAAGCACGAGCTGAACGGAACGTCGGTCATCGCCGCAAAACAGTCCGGCTGGACCGATCCTTTTTTCGGCGTCACCTGGCGCGCGCTCGACCAGGCGGAAGCCCCTCTCAACCTCGATTTCTTTGGCTCCTATTCGCCCGACTGGATCGGCGCCAGGACAGGTACGGCGGACGAGGACGCGAGCGCCGGGCGCGGCGGACAGGCCGGGCGGGTAGGCGCCGCTGTCAGCGAAGTGATGCGCGGGTTCACGATCTACGGCAGCTTCTTCGCCGATCTGCTGGGCCAGCGGACCGTCGACAACAGCAACAATGGCTCCAGGGCGATAACGGATTCCCACACCAATTATACGCTTGCGCTGCAGACGCAGACCCGCTTCACGGAGGCGCTATCGCTGAACGCCGGCGTGGATCATGTCTGGGCCAGCAATGCCTCGGTATTCCAGACCGGTACCGGCCTCAGCCATTTGCTCGAACCCGGAGACAGCACCGATGTGAATGCTGGCATCAATTATCACGTGGTGCCGAACACGCTCGTGGCGTCGCTGACCTACGAACACGATTTTATGGACCCGCAACACACCATTTTTTCACCGGAATCGGGCCTGGACAACAACACCCTGAAAGCTCGGAGCGCCGACGTCTACGGGGCGAAACTCTCCTACGCGCTTCCCTGAGGCGTCGCGGGCCGTGCGAGCGCCCGCAGGAAGCTTTGGACAACTTCGCCGGCGAGCTGAAAAGGTGCGGCTTTTGGCGCGAGTGTGCCTAAACTGGCCGGATGCGATTCAGCCCGAACCTGCTGGAGGAGGTGCTCCGGCGGACCGACCTGGTCCAGCTGGTGGGCCGGCGCGTAAAGCTCGTCCGCAAGGGCCGGGTGATGTGGGGTTGCTGCCCCTTCCACAAGGAGAAGACGCCCAGCTTCAAGGTGGAAAACGAGCGGCGCGCCTACCATTGCTTCGGCTGCGGCGCGGGCGGCGACGCCTTCAAATGGCTGATCGAAACGGAAGGACTCACCTTCCCCGAAGCCGTCGAGAAACTGGCGGGCGAAGCGGGCGTCGAGCTTCCCAAATGGACGCCGGAAGACGAAGCGCGCGAGGAGCGCCGCAAGTCGCTTTATGACATTGTCGAAGCAGCCTGCGTGTTTTTCGAGGAACAGTTGCGCGCGCGAGCCGGAGACGAGGCGCGCGCCTATCTGCAATCGCGCGGCCTGAAAGACGATGCAGCCAGGCAATTCCGCCTGGGCTATGCGCCAGGCAGCAAAACGGCGCTGATCGGGCACTTAACCGCCCGGAAAATTTCGCTGGACGACATGATGGCGGCGGGTTTGGCCCGCCCGGCAGAGGATGGCAGGCCGGCCCGAGATTTCTTCTTCAACCGCCTGATGTTCCCCATTACCGATGCGCGGGGCCGGGTCATCGCCTTCGGCGGGCGCGGGCTCGATGCGGATGCCAAGCCCAAATACATCAACACCGGCGAGACGCCGCTCTTCTCCAAGGGACGCCTGCTCTACAATTTCGCGAATGCCCGCGCGGCGGCGCTGCAGAACGGCACGATCATCCTCGCCGAAGGCTACATGGACGTGATCGCGCTGGCGCGTGCTGGGTTTACGCAGTCCGTCGCCCCGCTCGGCACGGCACTGACCGAGGACCAGCTGGCGCTGCTGTGGCGCACGGCACCCGAACCCATCCTCGCCTTCGATGGCGATGATGCGGGCCTGCGCGCGGCGCAACGTGCCGCCCGGCTGGCGCTGCCGCATCTGAAGCCTGGCTATTCCCTGCGCTTCGCTTTCCTGCCTCCAGGGGAAGATCCCGACAGTCTCATTCGCGCCAGCGGTCCCGCTGCCATGAAGACGCTGCTGTATGCCGCCGAACCGCTGTCGAAGGTGCTGTGGCGGGTGGAAACGGAGGGCAAGGATTTCTCGACACCCGAGCGCCGCGCCGGTCTGGAGCGGGCGCTGTCGGAGATCGTCTCGGTCATCTCCGACAGCAAGATCGCCGATTACTATCGCCGCGAATTCGAACAAAAGGTCTTCGATGAGTTCAAGCGCCGGACGGCACGCCCCGAATACGTCCGCCCTCGCCTTCCTTCCAGCGAGGGGCGGCGCTGGGGCGCGCTGCCGGTCCGTCCCCGGGAGACCGTTTCGCCCGCCGTGAAGAACAGCCTTATTGCCAAGACCGGGAACTCGGGCGCTCGTCACCGGAAGGAGATGGAACTTGCCCTGATGCTGCTGAGCGCACCGCAGCTTGCCGTATTGCAAGGCGAGGAGGTCGCCGCCTTGCCTTTCTCGGACCGGC
>DATIEM010000013.1:0-72531 GCA_035455725.1 Rhizomicrobium sp.
CTGGCGGATGGTTCGCGTCCGCCGCAGCAGGTACCGCATGGAAAGGATCGAAAGCATGCTCTTACCCCTCATGGTCCTCTACTCGATGAGAAGGGCGGGCGAGCCCATGGTCTTGGTGCCGAAGCCCTTGCAGTCCACTTGCAATGTCGTGTTGCCGACAAGCTGGACGGTATCGGCTACGATCTGTGTGCATTTCTGGTCGCCGTTGGCATTGCCGGACCATTGGACGGCACCTTTAGCGAAATAAATCGCGCCGCCGACGTTCTGGTTATCGCCGCCGGTGAGGGCATAGGCCGTGCCGAGCGGCTCGTTGCGATCGCCGAAGAACACAATCCCGGCGGTCGGACCCGTGGTCGGTGCCGTGACCTGCAGGGTCGCGCCGCCGGAGACGCTGGCTGTCGCGTAGCCGCTGCCGGTCGAGGAGGTGAAGACGATGGTCACGCCCGTTCCCTTCAGGGTGCTTTGGCCCTGCATCGAAAGGCTTCCGCCGTCCAGGTAATAAATGCCGGCGTTCATTGTGACGTTGGCGCCCGCCACCAGCTTGATGCCGCCGCAATACACGCCCGGCGAAATGGTTTCGGTTTTGCTCGACTGATAGTTATGCTGGTTGCAGCCGCTGTAGGCGGGATAGTTCACGTTGGCATAGGGATCCGACGTGTAATGGTAGCCCGTGAACGTGCCGTAGCTCGCAGTGATGTTCTGGGCGCCGGAAATACCGCCCACCACGCCGACGAAGGTTGTCGTCACCAGTCCTCCGCCGCCAAGGCTCACCGCGCTGGCGCTCGTGGAATCGTCGACAATCGCGCAGTTGATGAGTTGCACGTTCGCGGTGCCCTGTTCGCTGTACGAGGCGCTTGCCGTTGGATCGAGCGCCAGGATGCATGGCTGGCCCTGCGGCGTGGCCACCGCGCGGGCACTGATCGGGGTCCTGGTCGTCCCCCAGATCGAGGAGAATAGCCGCGACTGCGGCTGCGAAATCCTCACCTCGATGGCCGAGCGATCGCTCGTATAGGCGCCGGTTGTGGGTGGAGAACTCACGGTAACCTGCGTGGAGTTGGCGGTGACGACGGTCGCTCCGATGAATCCGTAATTCGCCGCCACGGCCTTGGCCTGGACCACCCCATTGTCGGTGGCCCCGCCCACGACGGCGACGGCGGCGGAGACGGCGGCGGAATCCGCCGCGTGCTGCATCACCTTCTGCTTGTGCAGCAGCATGCCTTCTTCGGTGCCGAAGGCGGCCATGCCGACGAGCACAGGCATTGAGAGTGCGCCGATGATAAGGTAGTTGCCCGATTCATCCTTGCGGAAACGCTGAAGCAGCTCGCGCCATTTCGCGATGCGGCGTTCGCCGTGCAAATCCGATTTATTTTCGGTGCGCTTTGGAAGCTCCCCGATCATGCCAGCCCTCACGCAGAGTAAGACGGGCTCACCATGCGGCAAGCGGAGGGATCAAGAAACGAAAACCCGTGCGCAGGCTGAACGCATCGTTAAGAGCCGCTCAGACTTCGCAAAGATCAGCCCGCGGAATGCGCGTTTTCTGGCGGATATCGGGTAAACCGGTAGTAAACGGGGGCAACGCGAAATTAATCACACTGCGCTAAATCGCGAGCGAACCGCTCGTTGCCCGCGAAACCGCAAGTGTCCTTTCTGCGCCGCCTGCCAGATCATCTCGATGCGATCGCCGTCGTGGCGATCGCGGTCTTCCTGTTCGTCGGCTCCCTCGTCGGGCTGGCCCGTGCCGTGGACAGGCTTGCCCGCACCCGCCAGGAAGTCCTGATCCGCAATTCCTTGAAAGTTTTCGTCGGCGAGGTCGCCACGAGAGTGATTGGCATTGCCGATTGGGACGATGCGGTCCGCAACCTGGATAACCGTTTCGATCCCGCCTGGGCCGACCAGAATGTCGGCAAGTATTTCCAAGCCACCTACGGCACGGCGCCGAGCTTCGTCCTAAATGGCGGCAACCGGCCCGTTTATGGCGTCAAAGATCTCCGCCATCCGGAATGGAGCAATTACTCGCTCTTCGCCAGCAGCGCTATGCCTCTCCTGTCAAAGGTGCGATCGCGGGAACGCAAGCGTGGCGCGCTCCGGGCGTTTCGCACCGCGGGCGAGATTTCGGTTCCGATCCAGGAGGGCGGGATGTTTCGGACGCGCGCCGGCGACTTCGTGATGGTTGCCACCCTGGTGCAGCCGGATTTCGGCAAGGCGCTACCGAATGGCCCTCGGGCGCCCATCATGCTGATCTGCCAAGAGATTGACGGACCGCTTCTAAAAGCAATCGGCAAGCGTGTGGGGATCGGCGATTTGCGAATCGCCAAAACCGGCGACCGCAGCACCACCGCGGTGGCCCTCGATTCTGCGGGCCGTGTGACGGTGCCTCTGACCTGGACCGCCTTCCAACCCGGCAGGGACGTCGTGGCAGTGGCGATGCTTCCCATCATGGGCGGGATTCTGCTTCTGCTGGGGCTGTATTTTCGGGGGCGCGCAACTGCGGCCAAGCTCAACAAAATCATCGGCGAGCTTGCCGGGGCGCGCGATGCCGCCGTCAACGCCAACCGGGTGAAGAACGAGTTCCTGGCCAATATGAGCCATGAGCTCCGCACGCCGCTCAACGCGATCCTTGGCTTCTCCGAGATGCTGGGCTTCGATGCGTTTGCCTGCCACCGCACCGAATACGCACGCATCATTCATCGCTCAGGCACGCAACTGCTGAGCCTGGTCAACGATCTCCTCGATCTCTCCCGCATCGAGGCGGGCAAGTTTGCGCTGCACGCTGAAACCTTCGAGTTCGATGTGCTGATCGACGAATGCATGATGGCGTTCGCCTCCCGCTGCGCGCCGAAAGGCATTCGGCTGGAGCGCGTGGCGGACGGCCCCGTTCCGCTTCTGCATGCCGATCGCCGCGCGCTGCAGCAGATTCTCCTTAATCTGCTCTCCAACGCGGCGAAGTTCACAAAAGCGGGAAAGCAAATTCGCGTTTTCGTGCATGCGCACACCGCGGAGGGACTCGATTTCGGTGTGGTGGATGAAGGGACGGGCATTGCCGAGGAAGATCAGGCGAGCGTTTTCGAACGCTTCGGCAAGGGCCGGCACGATCTCGTGCGCAATGCCGAAGGCGCTGGGTTGGGCCTGCCGATCGTCAAAGGCCTGGCGGAGGCGCATGGTGGCAGCGTCAGCCTGATCAGCCGACTGGATGCCGGTACGCGAGTGACCGTCCACCTGCCGGCGCGCTGCGTTGTCCCCCAGCAGCCCCTTGGCGTCGCCGCCTGAATAAGCCGTTCACAAAACAGTTTTGCACCGTGTTCAGAGGGATGGCAGTTGTTGCCTGTGCCCTCTGAACATGCGAGGCGTACAGAAAGTATCACCGACAGCGCGGTGGCGAATGGCAAGCAACCCACTTGGCGTGACCGGCGACACGGCCCCCACCGGGTCGCTGGATACGGCCCTGAAGCACGCGCGAACTCTGCTTGCGCGCGATCCGCGGCTTGCTGAAGCGCAGGCGCGCGAAGTCCTGAAGCTCGCACCGATGCAGGCGGAGGCGCAGCTGCTGCTCGCGACAGCGTGGCGGCTGCAGGGTAAACCGCTGGAATCGACCCGGCTGCTGCAGGCTCTGGCGCAGGCGAACCCCCGCGCCGCGGAGGTGCATTTCGAGCTGGGGCTCGCCTTGGCGGAAAGTGGAGAGCTGCAAGCCGGAATTGCCTCCCTGGAGCGCGCCACAGCGCTCGCGCCCAGGCACGTTCATGCGTGGCGGGCACTCGGCGACCATTTGATGCTTGCGGGCGACGAGGCTGGCGCGGGAACAGCGTACGCGCGCCACCTCAAGGCCGCGACACGCAATCCCCAATTGCTCGAAGCGGCCGCCGCGCTCTGCGACAGCCGGCTTGCAGTCGCCGAGCGGCTCCTGCGCGCATACCTGCAAGAGCATCCCACAGACGTGGCCGCCATTCGCATGCTGGCTGAAACAGGTGCGCGGCTGGGCCGTTTGGACGACGCGGAAGCGCTGCTGGCGCGCGCCGTCCAGCTGGCGCCCGATTTCATTGAGGCGCGCCACAACTATGCCGTCATTCTTCATCGCCAGAACAAGCTTGCCAACGCGATGGCGCAGGTTGACCTGCTGCTCGCGCGCGAGCCCCGCAACCCGGGATACCGCGGCCTCAAAGCCGTCGTGCTGGCGCGCACCGGCGATTACGAGGGGGCGATCGAGGCCTATCGGTCGCTGCTAAGGGAATTGCCTGACCAGCCGAAAGCCTGGATGAGCTACGGCCATGCGCTGAAAACGATCGGCCGGACCGAGGAGGCGATCTCCGCCTATCGAAAGAGCATTGCGCTGCTGCCATCATTGGGCGAGGCCTATTGGAGCCTTGCGAACCTGAAGACCTTCCGCTTCGCACCGGACGAAGTGGAGGCCATGCGCGTGCAACTGGCAGCTGAGGCGCTCGCCGATGAGGATCGCGCTCACCTGCATTTCGCACTGGGCAAGGCGCTTGAAGATGCCGGTGAGCATGCAAAATCATTCGAGCAGTACGAACGCGGCAACGGGCTGCGGCGCGCGGCTCTGCGCTATGACGCCGACGAAATTTCGGAACTCGTCGCGCGCTCCAAAGCGCTGTTTACCCGTGAATTCTTCAAGGAACGCGCAACCGTCGGCAGCTCCGCCGCTGACCCGATCTTCATCGTGGGACTTACGCGGTCGGGCTCCACGCTGGTCGAGCAAATTCTTGCCAGCCACTCGCAGGTGGAAGGCACGATGGAGCTGCCGGACGTCATTGCCCTCGCCCGACGCTTTGGGCGCAGGCACGCGGGCGAGGAGGCGAGCTATCCGACGCTCCTGCAGTCGCTTGCGCCCGAGGAGTTCCGTGAGCTCGGTGAAGAATATCTCTCCCGCACCCGCATTCAACGCCGGACCGGGCGGCCGCTCTTCGTCGACAAGATGCCGAACAACTGGACGAATGTCGGATTCATCCAGCTCATCCTGCCGAAGGCAAAGATTGTCGATGCCCGAAGGCATCCGCTCGCCTGCTGCTTCTCAAACTTTAAGCAGCTGTTCGCGCGTGGTCAGGGATTTTCCTACAATCTTGCGGATTGCGCGCGCTACTACCGCGATTATGCAGATCTGATGGCGCATTTCGATTTCGTGCTGCCCGGTCGCGTTCACCGGGTGATTCACGAACAGCTGGTGGCCGATCCCGAAAAGGAAATCGGCCGGCTGCTCGACTATTGCGGACTGCCGTTCGAGGAGGGCTGCCTGCGGTTTTATGAAAACGAGCGGGCCGTGCGCACCGCCAGTTCCGAGCAGGTCCGCCGCCCGCTCTCGTCCGAAGGCCTCGACCGATGGCGTCATTTCGAGCCTTGGCTCGATGAGTTGAAGCTGGCGCTCGGCCCTGTGGTGGAAAACTGGCGGGACAACCCGACGCCCAATCTGTGAATTCAGGGCGCCTGTTGCCAATCTGTCCTTGACGGGCAGCTGACTTGCGCGGTTGACTCGACGCGACCGGAATCTGTTGGGGGCAGGTATGGGGCAATTCCGCTCTTCCCAGACATGTGTGCGGCCGCTGCTCGGCCCGATGCTGCTGGCGTCGACGATGCTGTCGGGCGTACCGGCGGCTTACGCGGCCGTTCCTGAACCGGGCCTCGAAACCATCGTGGTCACGGCGGAGAAGCGGAGCGAAGACCTGCAGAAGGTTCCGATGAACGTGCAGGCGATCACCACCCAGAAGCTGGAAGAGCTGCACCTGAAGGATTTCACCGACTTCCAGAACTACATGCCGAGCGTGACCTTCTCGGTCAGCGGGCAGGGGAGTAATGGCGGACCGGGCTTCGCGAACATCACCATGCGCGGCATTGCCAGCGACGAGAACGGCAACCACTCCGGCCCGTTGCCCACGGTCGGCGTCTATATCGACGAGCAGCCGATCACCACCATTGGCGGCACGCTGGATGTCCCCACCTATGATATCCAGCGAGTCGAGGCGCTTTCCGGGCCGCAGGGCACTCTGTATGGCGCCAGTGCGGAATCCGGCGTCATCCGTATCATCACCAACAAGCCCGATCCGAGCGGCTTTGAGGCCGGCTACCAGATCGAAGGCAACGCGGTGGATCACGGCGGGCTGGGATACACCGTCAACGGCTTCGTGAACGAGCCCATTAACGACAAAATGGCGGTGCGGCTGGTGGCGTGGGACGAGCACGACGCCGGCTACATCGACAACGTGCACGGCACGCGCACCTTTACCTTCGATACCGGCGCGCCTCCGCTCACCATCGACAATGCCAACCGCGCCAAGAGCAACTACAACACCATCGACAAGATCGGCGCGCGCGGGGCGCTGGGAATCGAACTGAACGACAACTGGACGATCACGCCGAGCCTGATGGGGCAGATGGAGCGGTCCAACGGCTCATTCGGGTTCAACAAGAACGGCGATTATGGCTACAATCGCCCGCTCGGCGATCTGGAAGTCATCCACTTCCTGCCGGAATACGCACACGACAAATGGTGGCAGGCGGCGCTGACAGTCGAAGGCCGGGTTGCCGATCTGAACGTGCTCTATTCTGGCGGCTATATGGACCGGCGCGTGCAGACCAGCGCCGACTACACCGACTACACCTACTGGTACGACCAGTTCTATCCGTCGTATGTGGACTTCTATGACAACGCCGGCCACCAGATCGATCCGTCGCAGCTCGTCAAGGGCGACGATCATTTCACCAAGCAGAGTCACGAGCTGCGCATCTCGAACGACAAAGGCAACCGCTTCCGCTTTGTCGCCGGCCTGTTTTTCGAGAAGCAGACTCATTTCATTTTGCAGGACTACGTCATCAAAAATCTGAACACGATCCCGGTGGACCAGTGTCCCGCGGTTTGCTCCGTAGACGGATGGCCAGGCACGCTGTGGCTCACGGATCAAATGCGCATCGACCGCGATTATGCCGTGTTCGGCGAAGCCTCTTACGACATCCTGCCGAACCTGACGCTGACGGGCGGGCTGCGGCTGTTCAAGGCGGACAACTCCCTGGAAGGCTTCTTCGGTTTCCAGAGTTATGAAGTTCCGCCCGACGTGCACTGCTTTGCGCCGACCTCGGTGGATCACGGGCCCTGCACCAATCTGAATGCCGATGTGAAAGAAACCGGCGAAACCCACAAGGTGAATCTCACCTACCAGATCGACGACGATCGCATGGTGTACTTCACCTACTCGACCGGTTTTCGTCCCGGCGGTGTCAACCGGCGCACGGACATTCCTGGTGTCGGGCCGTATGCGTCCGACACGCTGGACAATTACGAAGTGGGCTGGAAAACCAGCTGGAACGACAATCGCCTGAGGATCAACGGCGACCTTTTCTGGGAGAACTGGAACAAGTTCCAGTTTCCATTCCTCGGGCCGAATTCCGTGACTATCATCGACAATGTGGGTCAGGCGACCTCAAAGGGTGTGGAAGGGGAAATCTCCTGGTTGCCCATCGACGGGCTGACGCTCACCGGTTCGGGCGCCTACACCGACGCGACACTGTCGACGCCCTACTGCAACGGCGACTGCGCCACCCACGCGGTGCGGGCGCCGGCCGGCACCCAGCTGCCGATCACGCCCAAATGGAAGCTGAATGCGACCGCCCGCTATCAGTGGAGCCTCTGGGACGATTTGACCGCGCATGCGCAGGGCTCGCTGGTGCATGAAAGCGGCCGTTGGGCGGACCTGCGGATCTTCGAGCGGAATCTGCTGGGCAAGGTGCAGGCGTTCACGACCTTCGATTTGACGACGGGAATAGAACGCGACAGCTGGTCGCTTGAGCTTGCGCTGCTGAACGCGTTCGATGACCGCGACGAACAGGGCCGCTATGCGGAATGCACGACGGGCACCTGCGGCTTCCAGACCTACATCTTGCCTGGGCGCCCGCGGACCATCGCGCTCACCTTCTCGCAGAAGTTCTAGCCTGGGGTTGCGACTCGCTATGCCGCTCCACACGCGGCTGCTGCGGCCGTCTGGGCGCGCGCAGGGACGCTGCGCGATGTCCCGATTTTGCGAGACGTCGCGAGCGGGATTCGCGCGTCACGCGCAAGAGAGAAAGCGCCAGCACTGTTGCGAACAGGAGCACGGCGCAAGCCGCCGCGAACGCGATGACCGCCAGCAGGGCGCCGCTCATTTCGACCGCGTTAAAATGAAAACCGTATATCATCCTGAGGTCTACTGCCCTTCTTTGTTGTTATTCGTGCCCTGCCGCCTTGTCGGCGCGCTTCGGGGCGAAGTGTTCGCGCGCCACCGCCAGTTCGAAATTCAGCGAGCAAAAGGCGGAGAAGATCACAAAGATCAGCGCCGCCCAGCTGGTCCAGCGGTTCCCCATGCCGGTGACCGCCGCGCCGTAGAGCATCGAGGCCAGCGCGAAGCACACAATGGTAAGGCCCCATATGACGCGCATCGCCGGCGTGAGACTGGAGATCGAAAGATGCGCGCCCAGCATGCGGGTGAAAACGGTGACCGCCACCAGGCCGGAATTGCTGATGGTGATGAACAGAAGGTCCGGCGCCCAGTTGTCGTCCCAGTCGGGGGCAGAGCGCGCGGCGTAGTGCAACAGCAGGTGGCAAAGCAGCGGCATCAGCCCGATGACAAGACCGGCCGCCCAATCGCACCAGGCTATTTTGAACGCGTGCTCTGGGGATTCAGGCCGCCTGCCCACCTTCTTCCGTTTGCGAAGAGAGGGCGCATCCGCGGCATCGCCGTCTCCGCCCTCGTGCATCAGCGAGGGAAAGTAATCGGAAGCGGAGCTCATCGGTCCCGCTTCTTTCGTTTGGCGCGACGGCTGCGCTCCGCCGGCGCATTCAGCGCAAAGACATTGCGGCGGTCCTTCGCCTTGGCGATGCGTCCGGTGCGCACCAGCCGCCACAGCTTGTTCTGCAGCACGCGCCGCTTCTGGATGATGCCGAAACCGCGGTAGAGGCCGATCAGCACCTTGTCGAGATCGGCGTGTCCGCCGCACGCTGCAAGCACCGCAAGAATTTGCCGCTCCAGTTCATCGCTGCGGCCGCCCTTCAGTTCCTTGAGCAGCGCGGGGGGCAAATCCGCATTTGCCTCCACCACCGTGACGCTATTGTTCCTGGCAGCGGGGACGCTCAGCAATCCTTCAAGGGCCTGCGCGTGCTCGATCCAGCGGGAGAACCGGCCCCGTTCCTCGGAGGAAATCCCGGGCCGATGCTGCGCCTGCTGCAAGTTGGCCATCAGCTCGGCAAGGAACCCGAGATGGTCCTGTCGCTGCACCAGCCTGCCGCCCATGGAGGTGTCCCCAATCTCGGCATTTCCATTGCACGTTTTTCACGTCTTCACAAGTTATTCGGCGCTGTTTCTGCGAATTTTCTGCGCATGGCCGTGCCCAGAACCCGCCACTGATGCGGAGCCTGTGACATGGAGAGGGAAGCTGGTGCCGCCTGGGTGACTCGAACACCCGACCCACGCATTACGAATGCGTTGCTCTACCGGCTGAGCTAAGGCGGCACGCCGCGCCCGATGAAATACTCAACCGACGTTGGAATGGCAATCCACCAAAACGGATCGATAGGCTGCGCCGCGGGCCGCAGCCGCGGGCGGGCTCCAACCGATGCAAGACGAAGATCAGGCGGCTTCTGCAGCCTGCGACGGCGGATCGACCTGGCGCCGCCAATAGGAAAGCAGCGAGATCGCTGCGTTGTCCGGCACGTCATCGTACGCCGCGAGACGGCGATAGTGCTCGTCTACGTCCGCCGATGGGCTGCTCAACACGGCGAGCGCCGAAAAAGTCGGTCGCGACAGGCCGGCACCACGGCACAACACTGCCAGCGTGGTGGCGGAGCCGTCTGCGACGATGCGGGCGGCTGTTGGCTGCGGAACGTGCAGGTGGGCGGATAGCACCGGCGGAATATCATTGATATCCGCGATGCGAAGCACGGCGAGCAGAGCGCTTTCGGCGCAAACGTCTTCTGGTGCGGCCCCCTTGAAGGCGGAGCCGTTGCGCGCAAGGATTTCGGCGCGCACCTCCGGAGAAGCATCGAAGATAAGGGTGTTCAAAATCGGAAGTGGAATGCCAGGCTTTTTCGCAAATCGCTGTGCGAGCAGCGCGCGTCCCTCCGGCTCGATGTCCGCAAGCGATTTCTCCAGCAGCGCTTCGAACGGTTCGCGCATGGCCTCGGGATAGGTGGAGGGCCAGTCGAGCAGCAGGTCGGCGACTTCGTTCGTGAGCTCTCGGCGCGCAGCCGCGCTTGTTTCGGCTGCAAGTTCCACCAGACGGTTGAGCCGTTCGCGGGGAGAGATGGATTTCATAGGCAGCAGGGTTAACGCAGAGCGGTTAACACTCTGTGGCCAACGATGGCGCGTCAGCTTCCGATGATGGCCCAACTATCCGGAAAGAAGCCGTTGAAATTGGTGCGCAGGGCCACGGAATAAGCCCCGATCGCGTCCACCACGATGTAATCGCCTGGCCTGGTATCCTCAGGAAGCATCAGCGGCCGCGGCAGCACGTCCAGTGTGTCGCAGGTGGGTCCGTAGACACGGAAGGGTGAATGCCCGGTGGACCGCAGATGCCCTTCGGCGCGCAATACTGCCTGCCCGGTCCCGTCGAGCCGGAATACACGCAACGGATAATCGGCCGTCCAGCCCGGCAACGTCAGCTCATCGAAGCTGCCGTAGATGCCATCGTTCAGGTACAGCTTGTCGTCCTTGCGGAGCACGACTTGGGTGACCAGCGAAACGCCCTCGGCGACCAGCGCGCGCCCCGGCTCGCACAACAGCTTTGGCTTGTTCGGCAAGGTCGCGAGCGCTTCGCGAATAGTGTCGAAGTACCAGTGATACGGCGGCACGTCGTTGTTATGATAAGGCCCGGGAAATCCACCGCCGATATCGAGTGCCGCGATCGCGATGCCCGCCAGTTCCTCGGTACGGCGCGCCATTTCGATGGCCTGCGCATACGAAAACGGCGACAGGCATTGCGAGCCGACATGGAAGGTGATGCCAGGTGTCGCGCCCGCCTTGACGACACGCTTCAGCAAACGCGCCCCATCTTCCGGCGTGGTGCCGAATTTGCTGGAGAGCTCGAGCAGCGCACCGCCGAGCGGCGTGGAAAGGCGCACAAAAATCCGCAAGCCTTTGCCGCCATCGGTCTCCGCGAGCAGCTTGTCGAGCTCGAAATCGCAATCGACGACGTAATCCGTCACGCCATGCTTGCGGAAGGCGCTGCGGGCCGCGCCCGCCATTCGCACGGGCGCCATGAAATGACAAACAGCATCGGGAAAGCGCGCGCGGACCAATTCGATTTCGGCAAGCGACGCGGTATCGAAGTGACGGGTGCCGGCGGCGTAAACCTGATCCAACACCTGGGGCGCCGGGTTGGCCTTCACCGCATAGAGCGCATCGCCGGGAAAATGCTTGAACCGCGCTGCAGCTGCCGCAAAATGTTCCGGGAAGAGGCAGTAGACCGGGAGCGTGGGTCGCATCAGCGCGATCAAATCCTTTACGCTCGCGAACCGCGGCAGCGCGCCGGATTTCTGCGCGGTGAGGAGCGCTTCCGGTTTTGCAATGTCGTTCATTCGATTCTCCAGCCCTCGCGCCGCATAGAGGCAGCGCGAATCGGGGTCAACACAGGCCCCGACAGGCTTGCGTTGTTAAGAATGGGTTTACCAGCCGGCCTTAACCTTTGATTCACGGCCGTAAATCAGCCCTTCAGCAGTTGCGGCTTTGTTCCAGAAATTCCTAGGTGTAGAGGTCTCGAATCCAAATATAGACCCAAGCCCCTCAATTTCTTGTGCTTTTTCCATTGACGAAAGTCCGTGGCCCATGCTATCCCATGAATTCCCATACTCCGGATGCGCGGCGTCCGGCAGGGGGAGGCGGTCCCAAGTCCGGGTGTTCAGGACGGGCAACCGCCGGGACAGGGGCGCGGGGCCGTGCAGCGGTTCGTCGGGAAATTCATCAACAAGCTGGACGCCAAGGGCCGCGTCAGCGTTCCCGCGCAATTCCGCCAGGTTCTTTCTGCCCAGCAAAATGGCGGTTTCTACTGCATCCGTTCGGTCGGCCATCCGGCGCTGAACGGCTTTGGCGAGGCCCTGTTCGCGGAAGCCGATGAGCGGCTGAAAAGCTTCAATCCCATCTTCAGCCGCGACTACGCAGCGCAGGCCACCGCGCTGTTTGCGCAGGCGCGTTATCTCGAACTTGATGACGATGGCCGGGTGCGCCTGCCCGACGAACTGGTGACGCATGCGGGAATTGAAGATCGCATTCTGTTTGCCGGTCTCGACCGCATGTTCGAGATTTGGAACCCGGCGACGTTCGAGCCTGTCGAGCGCGCGCGCATCGAGCAGATGCAGCGCGCCTACGAAGCGGGGACATTATGAGCGGCGGCCACACTCCCGTGATGCTGGACGCTGTTGTTGAGGCTATCGAGCCGCAGGACGGTGGCCGCTACATCGACGGCACCTTCGGCGGCGGCGGCTACACGCGGGCACTCCTCGAGAAAGCCAAGTGCCGCGTGCTCGCCATCGATCGCGATCCGGAAGCGCTCGCTCGCGGCGCAGAACTGGCTGCCGACTACGCGGGCCGGCTGATGCTGGCGCAGGCCAATTTCTCGGAAATGGATTCGCTGCTTGCCAAGACAGACGACACGCACGCCGATGGCGTCATGCTCGATCTCGGGATCTCATCTTATCAGGTGGATGCGCCAGAGCGCGGCTTTTCCTTCCGGGAAGATGGCCCGCTTGACATGCGCATGAGCAAGAGTGGGCCCTCCGCGGCCGATCTGGTCAACGCGGCCGATGAAAACACATTGGCCGATATCATCTGGGGCTTCGGCGAAGAGCGGCATGCCCGCCGCATCGCGCGCGCCATTGTGGCGGCGCGGCCCTTCACCCGCACCCGCGAACTGGCAGACGTTGTCGCGAAGGCGCTGGGGCCGGCCGCTGCGCGGCAACCGATTCATCCCGCAACTCGCACCTTCCAGGCATTGCGCATCTACGTGAACGATGAACTGGGTGAACTGGAGCGTGGGCTGGCTGCCGCCGAGCGTGTTTTGAAGGTGGGCGGCCGGCTCGCTGTGGTTGCCTTTCACTCGCTCGAAGATCGCATGGTGAAGCGCTTCCTCACGGAGCGCAGCCGGCCGTCATCCGCTTCGCGCCACGCGCCTGAGGCGAAGAGCCGGAGCCGGCAGACCTTCCGGCTTTTGTGGTCCGGTGCCCGCATGCCGGCATCCGAAGAAATAGCACGCAACCCCCGCGCCCGTTCGGCCCGCCTTCGCGCCGCCGAACGCACCGCGCTCGCGGCCTGAAGGAGAACGACAATGATCCGCGTCATCAACTTCTTCTGCTTCGCATTATCCGCACTCGCCTGCCTGGCGCTTTACCAGGTTTCGGAGCAGACGCGCGTGGCGCGCCTACAGCTGGTATCGGTCCATCGTCACATCGCCGACGAGCGTCAGCTCGCTGAAACGCTGCAGGCGGAGTGGGCGCGGGTTTCCGCGCCGGCCCAGATCGGTCACGCCTCGGAGGTTTCGGCCACCGATGACGACAAGCCGGCCATCGTGCTTGCCTCGACGAGCCTGCTGCCGCGTCGCGGGGACAATGTGGTGGCCGATGCGGAGCTGAGGTCCGCCAGTGCCGTGGTAGCCGCGCCGGACAACGGTGGCGCGCCGGGCATGGGTGGCAACTGAATGGCATGAGCGCCTCTCCGACCATCGTGCAGCGGCGGATTGGCATTGCTGCGGTTGCCTGCGTTCTCGCCTTCACCCTGATCGGAGTGCGCCTGCTTCACCTTACTCTGCTGCATGGTGCGCCGGCCAACGCTGCCGTTCTCTCGCCGCGTGCCGTGGCCAGCCGCGCCGATATCCTGGATCGAAACGGAGAACTGCTGGCGCGTGATTTGATCACGCATGATCTCTCGGTCCAGCCGTACATGCTGTCCGATGCCCCGGCGGCCGCCCATGAACTCGCGCTGGCCACGGGCGCCAACGAGCAGCGGCTGCTGCGGGAAATAGAGGAACGGCGCAAGCCCAACAAATTCGTGCTGGTGGCGCGCCAGGTCACGCCCGACGTGCAGGACAGCCTTCGCGAACTTGGTCTTTCCGGTCTCGAGTTCGATCCGGCAATGAAGCGCTATTACCCCCTTGGCCTCGCAGCGTCGCAGGTGATCGGCCAGACCGATGCGGACGGTAAAGGCGTGACCGGCATCGAACTTGGCCTCGACAAATCCTTGCGCCGGGGACACCGCGCCCAGCTCTCGCTCGATATGCGCATTCAGTACGTGCTGACCGAACAGGCGCGGGCGGCGCTGAGCGAGTACAACGCGCGAGCCGCCGGCGGCATCGTGCTGAACGTCAACAGCGGCGAAATTCTTGCTATGACGTCGCTGCGCGATCCAAGCGCACCGCCGGAGCCGCACGATCGCGGCAATCCGGACCGCAACCGGATGCTGCGCGACGTCTATGAACTCGGCTCCGTGTTCAAGATTTTCGCGTTCACGCTGGCGATGCAGGACCACACCGTCCGCCTCGACCAGTCTTTGCCGATCGGCAGCGGCTTCAAGGTGGGCCGCTACACCATCCACGACGCCGAGCACATGCCGGCGACACTCACCGTGCGGGATGTTCTGGCGCAGTCTTCCAACGCCGGCACGGCGCAGATCGCCTTGCGCTCCGGGCCGGAGCGGCAGCAGGCGTTCCTGCGGTCGATGGGCCTGCTGTCGCGAGTGCGCTCGGAAGATCCGGAAGGCGCCAGGCCGCTCTTTCCGCGGCACTGGGGACAGGTCGAAACCGCCACTGTCGGTTTCGGACACGGCATTTCGGTGAGCCCGCTGTCCTTCGTCACCGCTGCCGCGACCGTGGTGAACGGAGGCCGCCGGATTACGCCAACCTTCCTGAAGCAAACTCGCGATCGCCGCGGCGAACAGGTGATTTCGCCGGAAGCGAGCGCCACCATGCGCCAGCTGCTCCGCTATGTGGTGACCGACGGCACGGGCAAGCTCGCGGATGTGCCCGGCTATAATGTCGGCGGCAAAACCGGCTCGGCGGAAAAGACCACCGGCCGCCATTATGTCGCGCACAAGCTGCTGACCTCGTTCTGCGCGGTCTTTCCCATCGACAATCCCAAATACATTGTCTTCGTGCTGCTGGACGAACCGCACGGCGCCAATGCCAGCGGCGTGATGGCGCTGGCCGGTCATACGGCGGCGCCGCTCGCCGGCCGCGTGGTGGCGAAGATTGCGCCGATGCTGGGCGTTCCGATGGAGGGGCCGGCGTTTTGACCGAGCAACTCCACAATGGAAACACAAACAAGAACGATACTGGATGTGGGTAATGTGGGCCGATACAAAATGGATGCCCCCGCCGAATTCACCGGGCTTGCGAGCGACAGCCGCGAGGTAAAGCCTGGCTATCTGTTTGCAGCGCTGCCGGGCTCGCGCGCGGACGGCGGCGCCTTTCTGGCCGATGCCGTTGCGCGCGGTGCCGTCGCCGTGCTTGGCCGGCCCGAGCTGGCGCCACACGCCCGGGAATTGGGCGTGCGTTTTCTGGCAGACGAAAACCCGCGTCTGCGGCTGGGGCATTTGGCGGCTTCGTTCTATCGCGAGCAGCCGTCGGTTATTGCCGCAGTGACCGGCACGAATGGTAAAACCTCCGTCACGGTATTCCTGCGGCAAATCTGGGCCAATCAGGGCATTCGCGCCGCAAGCCTCGGCACCGTGGGCCTGGTGACGCCGGAGGGCGAAAGCGCAGTCGCGCACACCACGCCCGATCCAATTGCGCTTCACCGGCTGCTTGCGGAGCTGCGGCGGGATCGCATCGATCAGCTGGCGCTGGAAGCCTCCAGCCACGGCCTTGATCAGCACCGCCTGGACGGCGTCCGCATTGTCGCCGCGGCGTTCACCAACATCACCCGCGACCATCTGGATTACCACGCGACATTCCAGGCTTATCTGCACGCGAAGCTGCGCCTGTTCAGCGAACTGGTGCAGGACGGCGGCATCGCGGTGGTCAATGCCGATGCCGAACATTCCCAAGATTTCGCCGCGGCGGCGACTGCGCGCAAACTGACGCTCCTCACCGTCGGCACGCGCGGCGAGAACCTCCATCTGATTTCGCGGGAACTGCGAGCCGACGGGCAGGACTTGCGCGTTCTTTACCGCGGAACGGCGCGGGAAATCGCCTTGCCTCTCGTCGGTGAGTTTCAAGCCTCGAATGCTTTGGTCGCCGCGGGCCTCGCGCTTGGGCTCGGCGAACCGGAAGAGAAGGTGTTCGCAGCATTGGCCGGCTTGCGCGGCGCGCCCGGCCGGCTGGAGAAAGTGGCGCATGCCCCGACCGGCGCTCCCATCTATGTCGATTACGCCCACACGCCCGACGCGCTCGAAACGGTGCTCACGGCCTTGCGCCCGCACGTGAGGGGAAAGCTCCATGTGATCTTCGGCTGCGGCGGGGACCGCGACACAGGCAAGCGGCCGCTGATGGGTGCAGCGGCGGCGCGTTGTGCCGATGCCGTGATCGTCACCGACGACAATCCGCGCAGCGAGGATGCGAGCGACATCCGCCGCGCAGCCTTGGCAGGCTGCCCCGGCGCCAGGGAAATCGGCGACCGCGCCGACGCCATTACCGCCGGCATTGCATCGCTCGCGCCTAAGGATGTGCTGGTGATCGCGGGAAAAGGCCACGAGAGCGGCCAAATTATCGGCAGCGAGACGCGGCTGTTTTCGGACCGCGATGTGGCGATCGAAGCGGCGCGTGCGCTGGGCGGCGGTGCAGCGGAGGAAATTTCGTGACGCCGCTGTGGACATCGATCGAAGCCGAAGCGGCCACTCTGGGCCATGCAAGCGCGCCGTTCACCGCGACCGGGATCTCCATCGATACGCGCACGCTGAAGCCCGGCGATTTGTTCGTCGCGCTGAAGGGGGACGCGCGCGACGGGCATGCCTTCGTGGGCGCAGCGCTGGACGCCAAAGCCTCTGCGGCGCTCGTGTCTCACGCGCTCGAAGAAGCAAACGGCCCGCTGCTCACCGTTGCGAACACGCTGCGGGGGCTGGAGGATTTGGGTCGCGCCGCCCGCGCCCGCAGCCACGCCAGAATTCTCGCCGTCACCGGCAGCGCCGGCAAAACCACCACCAAGGAAATGCTGCGGCTGGCCTGCGGCGCGCTCGGCAGCACGCATGCGTCGAATGCCTCCCACAACAACCATTGGGGCGTGCCGCTGTCGCTCGCCTCCATGCCGCGTGAGGCGGAATACGGCATTTTCGAAATTGGCATGAACCATTTCGGTGAGATTCGGTCGCTGGTGGGCTTGGTCAAGCCTCACGCGGCATTGATCACGACGATAGCGCCGGCGCATCTGGAGTTCTTCGGCTCCTGCGAGGCCATTGCGGACGCCAAGTCCGAAATCTTCGAAGGCATCGTCGCCGGTGGGGCCGCCGTCATTCCCGCCGACAGCCCTTATGCCGAGCGGCTGCGCGGGCGCGCGAAACAGGCGAGTGTCGGCCGCATTCTGTCTTTCGGTTCCGCGCCGCATGCCGATGCGCGCATCGCCTCTGTCCAGAATCTTTCCGAGGGCATGCGGGTTGAAGCCGAGGTGCTGGGGCGCGAGGTGCATTTCCGGCTCCAGGCCACCGGCGCGCACCTCGCGAGCAACGCCGTGGGGGCGCTGCTCACCGTCGCGGCACTCGATGGCGATGTGCTGAATGCCGCCGCCGCCTTGTCCGATTTTTCCGCGCTCAAAGGCCGCGGCGCACGCGCGCAAATCCCGTTTGGCAGCGGCCGCATCGGACTGATCGACGAGAGCTACAACGCCAATCCGGCTTCGATGGCGGCGGCGCTCGAGTCCCTGGCAGCGGCGCAGCCGCAGGCCGGTGGCCGTCGCATTGCGGTGCTCGGCGATATGCTGGAGCTCGGTGCCGACGCGCCTGCGCTGCATGCGAGCCTGGCAAGCCACATCGAATCCGCGCATCTCGATCTGGTGTTCGCCTGCGGACCGCTGATGCAGGCATTGTGGGATGCGTTGCCACTGTCGCGCCGCGGCGCGTATGCCGAAAACTCCGCTGCGCTGGCGCCGCAGCTTCTGAGCGCGCTGCGGCCCGGCGATGTCGTTCTGGTGAAGGGCTCCTTCGGCAGCCGCATGTCTGCAATCGTTGAGGCATTGAAAGCGCCAGGCGGGAGAGGGGCGGCATGATTCCCTACTTCCTCGTTCACCTGCCCGGACACACGGCTTTCCTCAACATCTTCCGTTACATCACTTTCCGCGCCGGCGGCGCGATCATGACGGCTTTGCTGATCGCGTTCCTCATCGGCCCGCGCACCATCGAGTGGCTGCGCGAGCGACAGGGAAAAGGCCAGCCCATCCGTACAGACGGCCCGCAACGCCATATCGTGGAAAAGGCGGGGACACCCACCATGGGCGGCCTGCTCATTCTTATTTCCTCCGCCGTGGCGACTTTGCTCTGGGCCGATCTCACCGATCCCTATGTCTGGGTGGTGCTGTTCGTCACCGTGAGTTTCGGCATTCTCGGATTCGCCGACGACTACCTGAAGGTGGTGAAGCGCTCGCCCGAAGGGGTGCGCGGCAAGATGAAACTGCTGGTGCAATTCGCGGTCGCATTCATTGCCGGCTTTGTCGTCATGAGGCTCGAGGAGCGCGCGCTTGCGGGCGCGGTGGCGGTTCCATTCCTGAAAACGGCGCTTGTGCACCTGAGCTGGGCTTTCCTTATCTTCGGCGCGCTGGTGATCGTGGGCGCCTCCAATGCGGTCAATCTCACCGATGGCCTGGACGGTCTCGCTATCGTGCCGGTGATGATCGCCGCGCTGGCGTTTGCGCTGATTTCTTATCTGGTCGGCAACGTGAAATTTGCCGATTACCTCCAGCTGCATTACGTGGCCGGCACCGGCGAGCTCGCCGTTTTCCTTGCTGCGTTGTTGGGCGCAGGGCTTGGCTTCCTCTGGTACAATGCGCCGCCGGCCATGGTTTTCATGGGCGACACCGGTTCCCTGGCGCTGGGCGGCGCGCTCGGTTCTGTCGCAGTGGCAACCAAACACGAGATCGTGCTGGCGATTGTGGGCGGCCTGTTCGTGATGGAAGCCGTTTCTGTGATCGTGCAGGTGGCGTCGTTCAAAATGACCGGCAAGCGCGTATTTCGCATGGCTCCCATCCATCACCACTTCGAGCAACTCGGCTGGCGCGAGCCCACCATCGTGATCCGCTTCTGGATCATTTCCGTGGTGCTGGCGCTGATCGGTCTCTCCACGCTGAAGCTGAGGTGACGCGATGATCGTCCCCCGCAGCTTCGCAAACCAGGATGTCGGCGTGTTCGGGCTGGCGCGCACGGGAATTTCCGCGGCGCGCGCCCTGATTGCCGGCGGCGCGCGGGTGTTCGCCTGGGACGACAGTGAGGAGTCGCGGCGTGCGGCTGCCCAGTCGGGTGCTCGCGTTCAGGGGTTCGAGACATGGCCTTGGCAGCGGTTGGCGGCACTGATCCTCAGCCCCGGCGCGCCGCTGACGCACCCCGCGCCCCATGCGGTGGTGAATGCCGCCCACGCCGCGAAGGTCGAAATCATCGGCGACATGGAGCTGTTCGCTCGCGAGTCGCGCGCGAGCCCGTCTGCGCCGCCGCTCGTTGCCATCACGGGCACGAACGGCAAATCCACCACGACGGCGCTGCTCGGACACATTCTCTCCTCCTGCGGCTATGCGGCGGAGGTCGGCGGCAATATCGGCAAACCCGTGCTGGATATGAACGTGGCCGGCCCACGCACCGCCTATGTGCTGGAGGTCTCTTCCTATCAGGTGGAACTGTCGCCGGGACTTCAGCCCGATGTGGCGGTGCTCACCAATCTTTCGCCCGATCATCTCGATCGCCACGGGACAATGGAGAACTACGCCGCCGTTAAGGCGCGGCTCCTGCAACAGACGAAGAGCGGCGGCACCGTCTGCATCGGGGTGGACGATTCTCACTCTGCTGCCATTCACTCGCGCTTCGCAGCCGGTGAAGGGCGGGAGACGATCCCGGTTTCGGTGGGCAAGGTGCTGGGGCGCGGTGTGTTCGTGCTCGACGGTATTCTCTATGACGCGCAGGTCTCGAACACAGCGAAGGTGACCGACCTGCGCAATGCCGCCCGGCTGCCCGGCGCCCACAATTGGCAGAATGCGGCGCTTGCCTATGCTGCCAGCCGCGGGCTGGTGCAGAACCGGCAAGCCATCGCGGAGGCCATCGCCAGCTTCCCCGGCCTGCCGCACCGGATGGAAGATGTCGGCCGCATCGGCAAAATCCGCTTCATCAACGATTCCAAGGCGACCAATGCCGATGCCGCAGAGCGGGCGCTCAAGTGCTTCACCGATGCTTTCTGGATCGCCGGAGGACGCCCGAAATCAGGCGGCATTGCCAGCCTCGCGCCGCACTTTCAGCGCGTTCGCAAGGCGTATCTGATCGGGGAAGCGGCCCGGGAATTCGCACACACGCTGGGCGACGTGCCACATGATCTCTGTGGCACATTGGATAAGGCAGTCGCGGCGGCCGCGCACGATGCGCAGCTGTCGAATGCCGCCGCGCCGGTGGTGCTGCTGTCTCCGGCATGCGCCTCGTTCGACCAGTTTCGGGATTACGAGCAGCGCGGCGACAGCTTCCGCGCGCTCGTCCGCGAGCTTTCAACCCATTCCATGCGGGAAGCCTCATGAGCCTGTCGCGCGACAACCGCAGCCGGATTGCGGACTGGTGGTGGACGGTGGATCGGGTTGCGCTCGGCGCGCTGTTCGGGCTTGTGGCCATCGGCCTGGTGCTGGCATTTGCGGCGAGCCCTGCGGCGACCGCGCACAATTCGCTGCAGGCCGGCAACTTCCATTTCGCCCTGAAGCAGATTCTATTCGCGATTCTGGCGGGCCTGATCGTGGCGGGCGGATCGCTGCTCTCGCTGCGCAATTTGAAGATTGCCGCCGCCTGCATCTTCCTCGCTGCACTGGCCGGTTCGGTGCTAGTCCTGCTGACCGGCGCCGAGGTTTTGGGCGCGCGGCGCTGGGTCGATCTCGGATTTCTCACCATCCAGCCGTCCGAATTCCTCAAGCCCAGCTTTGCTGTGCTGTGCGCGGCGGTTCTCTCCAACACCCAGAAGGGCGGGCTGCCGAAAGAGCTGGTCTCGTTCCTGCTGCTGCTCATTCCGCTGGTGCTGCTGATCTTGGAGCCCGACGTGGGCCAAACCGGCCTGATGCTCGCCATATGGGGCGCGATGCTGTTTCTGGGCGGCGTGTCGCTGGTGTGGGTGGGCGCGATCACCGGCGTCGGAACCGCACTCGGGGCGCTCGCCTACATTCTGATTCCCCATGTCCATCACCGGGTGGAGCAGTTCCTCGGCGGCGGAAAGCCGGGCTATCAGTCCGGGCTGGCGCTGAAAGCCTTTGAGCATGGCGGCCTGACGGGCGTTGGCCCCGGCGCCGGCACCATCAAATACCATATCCCCTACGCGCACTCGGATTTCATTTTCGCGGTGGCGGGAGAGGAATTCGGACTGATTTTGTGTGGCATTATCGCCGCGCTGTTCTGCCTCCTGAGCGTGCGGCTCCTGTTGCGGGCCGCGGCCGCGCGCGATCGCTTCTCGCAACTGGCCGGGTCGGGCCTTGCATTGATCGTGGCGCTGCAGGCGTTCATCAACATGGGTGTCGCGCTGAGCTTGCTGCCGGCCAAGGGCATGACCTTGCCGTTCATCTCTTATGGCGGCTCCTCGCTCTTTGCGGTAGCGGTGACGATGGGCTTTGCGCTGGCCGTAACGCGCGAGCGGCCTGCCACCATGGTGGCGCTGTCGCAGCGTGACACCGATCTGTTCTTTGGGCTCGGCGAGGCGCGCGCGTGAGCACCATTGTGCTTTCCGCCGGCGGCACCGGCGGCCACCTTTTTCCCGCGCAAGCGGTCGCGGCGGAGTTGATGCGGCGCGGACGCTCCGTCGTGCTGATGACGGATGCCCGCGGGCGCAACTATGGCGCGGCATTTCCGGGGGCGCGGGTTGAAACCGTGCCCTCTTCTTCGCCGTCGAATACAAATATTGTGGGCAAGTTTCTGGCGCCCGCCGAAATTCTAGGCGGTGTGTTCGTCGGCTTTTTCAAGCTGCGGCGTCTGAGGCCAAGGGCGGTGGTCGGCTTCGGCGGCTATCCAAGTCTGCCGGTAATGCTGGCGGCCTCACTCGCCGGATTGCCGACACTGATTCACGAGCAGAATGCCGTGTTGGGCCGCGTCAATCGGCTGCTGGCGAACCGGGTGCGCGCGATTGCGGCATCCTTTCCGCTGGTGCGTTTTGCGCCGAAGGACGCCACGCGGGTGCGGTATATCGGTGGCGTGGTTCGCCCCGAAGCGATTGCGCTGGGGCGTCCGCCATATGAAGCGCCCGGGGAGAGCGGCCCCATTCGTCTGCTGGTGTTCGGCGGCAGTCAGGGCGCGCGCGCCTTGAGCGAACTCGTTCCCGCGGCGGTGGCCATGCTGCCGGAGGCGTTGCGTTCGCGCCTGGAGGTGGTTCAGCAGGGCCGTCCGGAGGATGTGGAATCGGTTCGTGACGCCTATACATCGGCGAACATCCGCGCGGAGGTCGCGCCATTCTTTGGCGATCTCCCGCAGCGCATGGCGAACGCGCATCTGGTGATCTGCCGCGGCGGCGCTTCCACGGTGAGCGAGCTCGCGGTCATCGGGCGCCCCTCTATTCTGGTGCCCTATCCGTTCGCCACTGACGATCATCAAACGGCGAATGCCAGCGTCCTCGAAAACGCCGGCGCCGCATGGCTGATTCAGCAGCGCGACCTCACGGCCGAAAAGTTTGCCGCGCTGCTCGGAAACATCTTTGCGCAACCCGCAGAACTGGCGCGGCGCGCCCAGGCCGCCCAATCTCTCGGGAGGACTGATGCGGCGGAGAGGCTTGCGGATCTCGTCGAGGAAATCGGGGGCGTGGAATGAAAGCGCCACCGCCCACTCGCGTGCCGCTCGATATCGGGCCGATCCACTTCATCGGCATCGGCGGCATTGGCATGAGCGGCATCGCCGAAATCATGCACAATCTCGGCTACAAGGTGTGCGGCTCCGACGCGGCGGAAAGCGCCAACGTGCGGCGGCTGCGCTCGCTCGGCATTCCCGTCACCATCGGCCATTCGGCCGACAACGTCGGCAACGTGTACGCGGTGGTTTATTCCTCCGCCGTGAAGCCGGGCAACGTGGAGTTCGAGGCCGCGCGCCAGCGTGGGCTGCCTCTGGTGCGGCGGGCCGAGATGTTGGCCGAAATCATGCGGCTGAAATGGTGCGTGGCGATTGCCGGCACCAACGGCAAGACCACGACGACGACCATGGTTGCGGCGCTGCTCGATGCCGGCGGTCTCGACCCGACGGTGGTGAACGGCGGCATCATCAACGCTTACGGCACCAATGCTCGTGTCGGCGCAGGCGACTGGGTGGTGGTGGAAGCCGACGAGAGCGACGGCTCGTTTCTGCGCCTGCCGGCGACCATCGCCGTGCTGACGAACGCCGATCCGGACCACCTCGACTATTACGGCACCTTCGACAGGATGCGCGAAGCCTTCCAGCGCTTTATCGAGAATGTGCCGTTCTACGGGTTTGCCGTGCTTTGCCTCGATCACCCTGAGGTGCAGCAGATGGTGGGCCGCATCATGGATCGGCGGCTCATCACTTACGGACTTAGTCCTCAGGCGGATGTGCGGGCCGTGGATGTGAGCTTCGGCGAGGGCGGCTCTCGCTACCATGTGATTGTCAGCGATCGTCGCAACGGCACCGAGGCGCGTCTGGAAAACATCACACTGCCGATGCCCGGCGAGCACAACGTGCTCAACTCGCTGGCGGCAATCGCGGTGGCGCGCGAGCTGGGGGTCGGGGATCACCGCATCCGCACCGCGTTCAGCGCCTTCGAAGGCGTGAAGAGGCGCTTCAGCCGGGTCGGCGAGTGGAACGGTGCCGCCATCATCGACGATTACGGTCACAACCCGTTCAAGATCGCGGCCGCCCTGAAAGCCGCGCGGCAGGCGTATTCCGGGCCGATTGTCGCCATTGTGCAGCCCCACCGCTACACCCGCCTGCGCGACACCTACGAGCAGTTCTCCACCTGCCTGTACGATGCCGATACTGCAATCATCGCGCCCGTGTATCCGGCCGGCGAGCAACCCATCGCGGGAATCGATCATCTTGGTTATGCGGATGCCATCCGGGCGCACGGGCACAAGAGCGTGCTCACGATCGACAATCCCGAAGAGCTGCCGACCGTCATCGCGCCGCTCGCCAAAGCCGGCGGGGCCATCGTCTTTCTGGGGGCGGGCTCCAGCACCAATTGGGCGAACGGGCTCGAGGCCGTGCTGAAAGCACGAGAGGGCCGGCGATGATGCAGTCGCGCCCGTGTTATGCATTGCCGCCGGTGCGCGGCACATACGCCGAAAATGCTCCGCTGAAGGATCTCGTCTGGTTTCGCGCCGGCGGTTCGGCAGAGATTCTGTTCCGTCCTGCCGATGCCCAGGATCTGGCCACCTTTATATATGCGAAGCCTGCGGACCTTCCCGCCAGCGTTATCGGGGTGGGTTCGAACCTGCTGATCCGCGACGGCGGCGTTCCGGGCGTGGTCGTTCGGCTACCCGCGAGCTTCGGAAAGATCGCCGCCGAAGGCACACGCGTGCGCGCCGGAGCTGCTGCCCTGGATGCCGCGGTGGCGCGCACCGCGGCGGACGCCGGCATTGCCGGGCTGGAGTTCCTGCGGGGCATTCCCGGTACCATCGGCGGCGCGCTGCGCATGAATGCAGGCTGCTACGGGCGCGAGATCAAAGACGTGTTCGTGGAGGCCACGGCCGTGGATAGCGAGGGCAACATCGTCACGCTCAGCGCGAAAGACATGGGCTTTCTCTATCGCAAGAGCGGCGTACCGGACGACTTCATTTTTGTCGAAGCGGTCCTGCAGGGGGAGGCGGGCAATCCCGACGAAGTCCGCGCGCGGATGAATGCGCTTGTTGAACAGCGCGAATCGACTCAGCCTGTCAAGGCGAAGACCGGGGGCTCAACCTTCAAAAATCCGCCCGGCCACAAGGCGTGGCAGCTGATTGAGGGAGCGGGGGGCCGGGGCTTGCGGCTGGGGGCGGCGCAGGTTTCCGAAAAGCATTGCAATTTCCTCATCAATACGGGTGAGGCGACCGCCGCCGAGATCGAAGGATTGGGGGAAGAGGTCCGTGCTCGGGTGAAGGAGAAGTTCGGCATCGAGCTCGAATGGGAGATCAAGCGGGTGGGAATCCCATGAGGGAATTCCGGCGTATCGCGGTGCTGCTGGGCGGGCGTTCGGCGGAGCGGGAGGTGAGCCTCTCCTCCGGCGCGGGCTGCGCGCGCGCGCTGCGTGAAGAAGGTTACGAGGTGGTCGAAGTCGATCCGGGCGAAAATCCCGCGCAGCAATTGCTCGATGCCAGGCCGGACTGCGCGTTCAACGCGCTGCACGGGCGCTGGGGCGAAGACGGCTGCGTTCAGGGCCTGCTGGAATGGCTTCAACTCCCCTACACGCATTCGGGCGTGCTGGCCTCGGCTTTGGCCATGCATAAGGAGCGGACGAAGGATGTTTATCGCGCGGCAGGGATCCCGGTCGCCCGCTCCGTCGTCGCCGACCGGCGCGAAGCCGGCCGCGAACACCTGATGGAGCCGCCATACGTCATCAAGCCCGTGAACGAAGGCTCCTCGGTCGGAGTCTATATAATCCGCAAAGGCGACAACCGGCCGCCGTCGGAACTCACGAAGCCGGAATGGCACCTCAGCGATGAGATGATGGTCGAAGAGTACGTGCCGGGCCGCGAACTCACCGTGGGTGTGCTGGGCGGGCGCGCGCTTGCGGTCACGGAAATCACGACCGATCTGGAATTCTACGACTACGAAGCGAAATACGCGGCGGGCGGCTCGCGCCATGTCGTGCCCGCCGATGTCCCGGAAAGCGTCGCCGCGGAAGCCATGCGGCTTGCGGTGCTAGCGCACGAAATCCTCGGCTGCCGTGGCGTTACCCGCACCGATTTTCGCTACGACGATACAAGCGGCAAGCCTCGCCTGATTGCGCTGGAAACCAACACGCAGCCCGGCATGACGCCCACGTCCCTGGTGCCGGAGCAGGCCGGCTACACCGGCATGAATTACGGCAGCCTGTGCCGCTGGCTGGTGGAGGACGCTTCATGCGATCGGTGAGCGCCGCCAGCGGCACGCCGAAAAGCCGTGGGCGGACCCAGGCGGCCCGCCGGAGCGCGACCGGCCGCGCGCCACAGGGCCGCGCCGTGCTCACAAGGCGGCAGAAATTTCGCACGGATCCGGTATCGCGTTTCTTGCGAGCGGTCGGGCACGCGCTCGATCCACGCCGGCCGATCTTCGCGGTGAGCGGAATTCTGGCTGCCCTTGCTGGAATCGTTTTTCTTTTCGCGGCCGGATATGTGCATCGCGCCAACGCGCGCGCCGACCGGGCCGTGTCGGCCATTGCCGCCGACGCGGGGTTCGGGATTTCCGCCATCCGTCTCTCCGGCGCACGCTACGCGCCTCCCGGCGAAATTCTCGGCGCGCTCGGGTTTCAGCCGGGCGATTCGATTTTCGTTGTCGATCCGCAGCGCGCGCGCGAGAATTTGCGCAAGCTGGACTGGATCGCGGATGCGCAGATTTCGCGCCATTATCCCGATCTGGTGTTTGTGCACGTTGTGGAGCGCAAGCCTTTCGCACTCTGGCAATCGGAGCGGGGGCCGTATGTTGTCGACACGAGCGGAAAACCGATTGCGGCCGCCGATTCTGCCCGCTTCCGCCGGATGCCCCTGTTCATTGGCGATGCGCCGGAAGGCGCGGGACAGCTTGTTGCAGCCATTCACATGAATCACGCGGTTGCGGCGCGCGCCAAAGCCATGCAACGCGTCGAGGCCCGGCGCTGGAATCTGATTCTCGACGACGGCATAGTCGTCAAGTTGCCGGAAGATAATTGGCAGCATGAAATCGTAGCGCTGGAGCACCTCATTGTGGACAATGCTGTGCTCGAGCGCGACATCACGGAAATCGACTTGCGCGACCACGATCACTACATCTTTGTGGTGCGGCACGCAGCGCCGCCATCGAAGAATTCTGGGGGGGAACCGACGTAAAATGGGTGAAGCCGTGAAATTGCGCACCGCGGGCGCGCAGCCGGCGTCCTATCGGACCGGCCTCGTCGCCGCTCTCGATGTCGGCTCCTCGAAAGTCGTTTGCCTGATCGGACGCGCGGAGCCCGGCTCTTTGAAGGTCGTCGGCGCGGCTTTGCGGGAGTCGCAAGGGATCAAATCCGGCACTGTGGTCGGCATACAGGACGCCGAGGACTCAATCCGCGAGGCGGTCGCTGCTGCGGAGAACCGCGCCGACACGCGAATCCAAAGTGTGCTCCTCTCTGTAACCTGCGGGGCGCCGAAGAGCCTTACCGCTCGCGCCGCCATCGAGCTTGACGGCGCGCTCGTCTCAGATCGCGAAATCCACGATCTGCTTTCGGCTGCCAGGGCCAATTGCCAGCTCGGCGATTGCGACATGATCCAGTCGGCGCCGGTGTCGTACATTGTAGATGACGCCCGCGGTGTTAAAGATCCACGCGGGATGTTCGGGCAGCGCATTGGCGTCACTCTGCATGCGGTGGGGGTGAAGCCCACGCCCTTCCAGAACCTGAAGCTGGCAGTGGAACGCTGCCATTTGAAAGTTGGCGGCGCGCTTGCCGCTCCCTATGCCAGCGGCCTCTCCACCCTCACGCCGGACGAAATGCAGCTCGGCGCGACAGTGATCGACATGGGGGCGGGGACCACCTCGCTCGCCGTCTTCATGGAAGGCCAGCTGGTGCACGTGGATGTCGTGCCGCTCGGCGGCAACCATGTCACCGCCGATCTCGCCCGCATGCTGGGGACCCCGATGTCCGCGGCCGAACGGCTGAAAAATCTTTATGGCTCCGCTTTGGGAGAAATCGAAACCAGCACCGATTTGGTGGCCGTGCCCCAGAGCGGTGAGGATGACGACACCGACGCAAGCCGGGTGCCGCGTTCGCTGCTGACCCGCATCATCCAGCCGCGACTCGAAGAAATTCTGCTGGAAGCGCAAAACCGGCTGCGCGCCAGCGGTCTTGACGTCGCGGCGGGCCGCCGCGCGGTGTTGACCGGCGGCGCCAGTCAGCTTGCGGGCACCCGCGAACTGGCGCAAAGAGTGTTGAACAAGCAAGTGCGGTCGGGGCGGCCGCAGACCTGCCAGGGATTGCCCGCGGCCGGCGCTGGCCCGGACTATGCAACGGCTTTGGGACTGCTGATGGCGGGGGCAACCATGCCCCTCGAACTGCTTAATCCCGATCTCCCCGGTCCGCAGGAGGAGGCGCGGGACGCCGGGTTCTTGCGGCGGTTGGTCGGCGGCATTTTTGGGTGATTGCGTGCGCTACAAAAACAAGTGGGCACACGGGTTGGTGGATACTTCAGGTCGAGAAGATGGCATTGAGGAACGGAGACTGACATGAAAATCGGAGTGCCCGAGAAGGCGGAGCTGCGGCCGCGGATCACCGTTCTCGGCGTGGGCGGGGCAGGCGGCAACGCGGTCAACAACATGATCGCCTCGAAGCTGGAAGGCGTTGAGTTCGTGGTCGCCAATACGGATGCCCAGGCGCTGGCCGGCTCGAAAGCCGAGCGCCGCATTCAGGTCGGCGAGCGGCTGACCCAGGGCCTTGGGGCAGGGGCGCGGCCCGAAGTCGGTCGAGCGGGCGCGGAGGAGTCGCTTGAAGAGATACTCGATCAGCTCTCCGGTTCCCACATGGTGTTCATCACCGCCGGCATGGGCGGCGGAACGGGAACAGGGGCCGCACCGGTCATCGCCCGCGCGGTCCGCGAGCAGGGCATTCTCACCGTCGGCGTGGTGACCAAGCCGTTCGCCTTCGAAGGCGAACGGCGGATGCGGCTGGCCGAAGATGGAATTCGCGACCTGCAGGGCTTCGTGGACACGCTCATCATCATTCCAAACCAGAATCTGTTCCGCGTTGCCAACGACCGCACCACCTTTGCGCAGGCGTTCGCCATGGCGGACGATGTGCTGCATTCTGGCGTGCGCGGCGTGACCGACCTGATCGTGATGCCGGGCCTCATCAACCTCGACTTCGCCGACATCAAAACGGTGATGAGCGAGATGGGCAAAGCCATGATGGGCACCGGCGAGGCGGAAGGCGAGGAGCGCGCCCTCAAGGCCGCGGAAGCCGCCATCTCCAACCCGCTGCTGGATGAAGTGTCGATGAAGGGCGCCCGCGGGGTGCTCATCAACATCACCGGCGGCCCGGATATGACGCTCTTCGAAGTCGACCAGGCGGCGAACCGCATTCGGGCCGAGGTCGATCCTGACGCCAACATTATTTTTGGCGGTACATTGCTCGAGAATATGGAAGGCCGGCTGCGCGTTTCCGTGGTCGCCACCGGCATCGAAGCCGAACAGCTCTCCAAAATGCCGCCCAATGTGGAGCAGCTTCGTCCGCGCTCGCGGTTTGCGCCGGTCGGCGCAGGCGCTGCCCGTGCGACTCCTGCGATGCACGGCACGGCGGCGCCACGGCCCCACGTAAGCGCCATGCCGGAACCTATCCGTGCGCGCGCGCCGGAGCCGCCGCCTCAGCCGGTTTCGCCGATCGAGCCTCTAATTCTTGGCGAGGAGCCGGCGGCAGAGATCGAGGAAGCTCCTCTGCCCGCGCCCGCTCCGGCGCCGGTCGTGCGTGCGCAGCCGATGCGGGAAATTCTCCCGGAACCGACGCCGGAGCCGAAGCGCCGGCGGTTTTTCGGCGGTTGGGCGGAACGCAAACCGGAGCTGCGCACCGAACCGGTTGCCATGCCTCGATCGCTCACCCAGCCCCGCGCCACGACGCAGGTGCTGTCGCGCGCGCCGACCGAGGGCAAGCGGCCGCAAGGCGCTCAGCCGGAACAGCAGGAGTTGCCGGAAATAAACCGGCAGGAGGAGTTCGACATTCCCGCCTTCCTGCGCCGGCAGACCAATTAGACAACACCTTCCTTGCATCGCACCGGCGGCTTACGCTGTCGGTGCGATTTGCTTTTGGGAGGGGCGGATGCGCGCACCGGCGCGGTGAATCTCTGTTCGCAGGCAAGCTGCGCCTATATAGGACGGGCATGACACGCCGCACCCTGGCGAGCGAAATCCAGACGGAAGGCATTGCGCTGCACGCCGGCACGCCTGTGCGGATGACGTTGGCGCCCGCACCACCCAACACCGGAGTCGTATTTTGCCGCGGCGATCTCGGCGGCGGCACAATCCCGGCACGCTATGACCATGTGGGCGAAACGCGCCTCGGAACCGTCATCCAGAATCACGCCGCGAGTGTTGGAGTCATCGAGCATCTCATGGCTGCGCTGTGCGGGGCGGAAATCGATGACCTGCTCGTGACGGTGGACGGGCCGGAACTGCCGATACTCGACGGCGATGGGTTGAGCTATTTGCGGCTGATCCAGCAGGCAGGCATTTCGGAATCCGCGGCTCCGGGTGCGGCTATACAGGTACTGAAGCCGGTCGAGGCCGCGCAGGGCGAAGCGCGCGCCGGTTTGTTTCCCGCGGAGGACCGGACCTTCGACTTCGAAATCGAATTTTCCGCTCCCGCTATCGGCCGCCAGTCGTTCACGTGGGCGTTTTCCCGGCACGGCTTTGAGCGAGAGATTGCGCCGGCGCGGACCTTTGGCTTCGTTCAGGAGCTGAAGGCGCTGAACCGAGCGGGCCTGGGTCGCGGGGCTTCACTGGAGAACACGCTGGCGATCGACGGCGACAATGTCATCAACGCGAATCTCATGCGATTCCCGGACGAGTTCGTTCGTCACAAGATTCTCGATGCCATCGGGGATCTCGCGCTGGCGGGCGCGCCGCTCCTGGGCCGATTCGAGGGCCGACGCTCCGGCCATGCCCTCAACAACCAATTGCTCCGCGCGCTCTTCGCCGATCCCGCCAATTACGACCGGATTACAGTGGATTAGCCCAAGGCGACCGGTCTGGACCGGCGCCGCGGGGCAATGGCATAAGGGGAGCGGCGGGGACAACCCCCCGCGGCACCTCCTGCACCCCGGAAGTTCGATGTCGATTGGAAATTTTGGCAAGGCAGCCGCTTGGCGCATCCCGTGCAGAACCATCCTGGTTGCCGGGGCATGCGTCCTGGCGCTGTCCGCGTGTTCCCTCTTCAATAGCGTCACCGGCAACAACGGGGACGAAGAAGACGCAAAATACGTCGAGCGTCCGGTCGAGCAGATTTACGCCGACGCCTGGAAGAAGATTCGCGAGCGCGCCTGGGATGACGCCGCCAAGCAGTTCGATGAAGTGGAGCGCCAGCACCCCTATTCCATCTGGGCCCGGCGGGCGATGCTGATGAGCGCCTTCTGCTACTATCAGGCGAACAAATATAGCGACGCGATCAGCACATCCGACCAGTTCATCCAGCTGCATCCCGGCAGCCCGGAAGTCGCCTATGCCTTTTATCTGAAAGCGATGTCGCTCTATGAGCAGATCGTGGATGTCGGCCGCGACCAGACCAACACCGAGCAGGCGCTGACGGCGCTGCAGGATGTGGTGCAGCGCTTCCCCAACACCGAGTACGCGCGCGACGCGCTCCTGAAGATCGACCTCACACAGGACCACCTCGCCGGCAAGGAGATGGAGGTGGGACGTTATTACCTGCATCGCGGCGACTATATCGGCGCGATCAACCGCTTTCGCGTGGTGGTCGAGCGTTATCAGCGCACCCCGCAGATTGCAGAAGCGCTCGAGCGGCTGACCGAGGCGTATTACGCTTTGGGAATCTACCCGGAAGCCCAGTCGGCGGCGGCGGTGCTGGGCGCCAACTACCCGGGCAGCTTCTGGTACAATTCGGCTTACGAATTGCTGGTCACGCACAATATGAAGCCGGAAGCCAATCCGGAATCCTGGATAACCAGGCTGTTCAAGTCACCGGTCTAGAGGCGCCGATGCTGGCCATGCTCAAGGTTCGCGACCTCGTGCTGATCGAGGACGCGGTGCTTGAGTTCGCGCCGGGGCTGAACGTGCTGACGGGCGAAACCGGAGCGGGAAAATCCATTCTGCTGGATGCTTTGGGCCTCGCGGCGGGGGCGCGGGCCGGCTCCCGCTCCAGTGTGCGCCCGGGCGCGCAGCAGGGCTCGGCGGTGGCGATTTTCGATCCGCCTGCGTCGCATCCGGCGCGGGCGGTTTTGAAACAGAACGAGATCGGCGCGGATGGCGAACTTCTTCTGCGGCGCACCATGGCAGCCGATGGGCGCACCCGCGCTTTCGTGAACGACGAACCCGTCGGTGTCGGCTTGCTGCGCGATATCGGCAGTGTCTTGGTTGAAATACATGGACAGGCAGACGATCGCGGTCTCTTCGACCAGGGCATGCATCGCAGATTGCTGGACGCTTCTGGCGGTCATCAGACGCTTGTCGAAAACACGGCAGCCCTTTTCCGTGATTTCCAGTCGGCCCGCGCCAATGCTGAGGCAATCACGCAGGCCGGACTCAGCGCGGCGGCAGACGCGGAATACCTTTCCGAGGTCGTCGCCGAGCTTTTCGCCCTGGCGCCGCAGAGCGGCGAAGAGCACCTGCTGGCAGCCGATCGCGCCTTGCTGATGAATGCCAGCCGCACCGTGGAAGAAATTTCCGCGGCGCTCGAACTGCTCGGCGCAGAGCGCGGCGCGGAGAACGCGCTGGCATCTGCCTCCAGGCGGCTCAGCCGGTTGAAGGATGAGGCGCGCGCCGCCTGCACGGGGGCGGAACAGGCGCTCGATCAGGCGCTGGCACAGGCGGAGGAAGCGCGCCAGGAACTGGAAAACCTCCTGTCGCGCCTCAACATGGATCCCGGCGAGTTGGAGAAAAAGGAAGAGCGGTTGTTCGCGTTGCGCGCCGCGGCGCGCAAGCACGGGGTCGCCGTCGATGAGCTGCCGCGTCTGTTGTCCGAAGCGGAAGCAAAGCTGGCGACAATCGAGTCCAGCGACACGCGGCTCAGGCAGGCGCAGGCCGAGGCCGAGCGGGCGCGCGTGGAATTTCTCAAGGGCGCGGCGAAGCTTTCGGAAGCCCGCGCCAAGGCAGCGAAAGAACTTCAATCCGCCGTGGAAGCGGAACTGACGCCCCTGAAACTTGGGCATGCGCGCTTCCGGGTGGCGCTTGAACAGATTTCGGCGGATGATGCGGGTCCGAACGGGTTGGAGCGCGTGGCCTTCGAACTTGCCACTGTTGAAGGCGCGCCGTTCGGGCCGCTGACGAAAATCGCCTCCGGCGGCGAGCTGGCGCGTTTCTCGCTGGCACTGAAGGTGGCGCTATCGGAGGCAAGCCCGCCCGCGGCGCTCGTGTTCGACGAAGTGGATCGCGGCGTCGGCGGCGCGGTGGCCGATGCCGTGGGGGAACGGCTGCAGCGGCTCGCCAAAACCACACAGGTGCTGCTGGTCACCCATGCGCCGCAAGTGGCCGCGCGCGCCGAACGCCATTTCCGCATTGTGCGCCGGCGAGATCGCACCCAGGTGCAGCCGCTGTCGCTGGAGGAGCGCGTGGAAGAGATCGCGCGCATGCTGTCGGGCGCCGCTGTCACGGAAGAAGCCCGCGCCGCCGCGCGCCGGCTTCTGATGGAAGCTCAGGCCCAATCACCGAAGCTTCGCAAGCGCGCATGAAGCCCAAGCGGAAGCCGGCAGAGGCACTTTCGAAAGCGGAAGCGGCGCGCGAACTGGAGTGGTTGGCGAACGAGATCGCCGCGCACGACCGCCGCTATTATCTGGACGACGCCCCCTCCATCGACGATGCCGAATATGACGAGCTGCGGAAGCGCAACGCCGCAATCGAGGCGCGCTTTCCCGCTCTCGTCCGCCCTGACAGCCCCAGCCATCGCATTGGAGCGAAGCCGAGCGACAAATTCGCCAAAGTCATTCACCGCGTGCCGATGCTCTCGCTCGACAATGCCTTTGGCGATGGCGACGTGATGGATTTCGTTGCCCGCGTGCGCCGGTTTCTCGGCCTGAAAGGGGACGCGAAACTTGCCTTTACCGCCGAGCCCAAGATCGATGGGCTGTCCGCTTCGCTGCGCTATGAGCGCGGCGTCTTCGTTCAGGGCGCCACGCGCGGCGACGGCACCGAAGGGGAAGACATCACCGCCAATCTGCGCACCGTCAAGGATATTCCGCTGCGGCTGCATGGACGGGCGCCGGATGTGATGGAGGTGCGTGGCGAAGTGTATATGACCCACGCAAATTTCGCCCTGCTCAACAAGAGACAGGAGAAGGAGCGCAAACCGCTCTACGCCAATCCGCGTAATTCGGCGGCGGGATCGGTGCGGCAGCTAGACCCGGCGATTACCGCCGCGCGGGCTTTGAATTTCTTTGCCTATTCCTGGGGCGAGGCGAGCGCTCTGCCCGCGGATACCCAATCGGGCATGCTGCAGGCCTTTGCGCGCTGGGGATTCAGAATCAATCCGCTGACCAAATGCTGCCACACCACCCAAGAGCTGCTGGCGTTCTATCGGGAGGTGGAGAGTAGGCGGGCCAGCCTCGGCTACGATATCGACGGCGTCGTGTACAAGGTCGATGACCTCCGGCTGCAGGAGCGGCTCGGCTTCGTTTCGCGCAGCCCGCGCTGGGCGATTGCGCACAAGTTCGCAGCGGAGCGGGCGGAAACGGTGCTTGAGGCCATCGAGATCCAGGTGGGTCGGATCGGAACGCTGACACCCGTTGCCAAGCTTAAGCCGATCAATGTCGGCGGCGTGGTGGTGCAGAATGCCACCTTGCACAACGAGGACGAGATCGCCCGCAAGGATGTGCGCATCGGCGACACCGTGGTGGTGCAGCGGGCCGGCGATGTCATTCCGCAGATCGTCGGCATTGTGCCGGAAAAGCGGCCGAAGAGCACCAGGCCGTACAAATTCCCGGACCGCTGCCCGGCCTGCGGCAGCCATGCCGTTCGCGAGGTGGATGAGAAAACCGGCGAAGCGGAAGTCGCGCGGCGCTGCACCGGCGGCCTCGTCTGCCCGGCGCAGGCGGTCGAGCGGCTGAAGCATTTCGTGTCGCGAAACGCCTTTGACATCGAGGGCCTTGGAGAAAAACACATCCGGGCCTTTTACGAGGACGGCCTGGTCCATGAGCCAGCCGACATCTTCCTCCTCAAGGCACGCTACGGCGCGGGCGAGAAAGCGATCATGTCGCGCGAAGGCTGGGGCGAGCAGAGCGCCGGTAAACTGTTCGACGCCATCGACCGTCGCCGCGAAATTTCGCTGGACCGTTTCATCTACGCGCTCGGCATCCGGCACGTGGGCGAAACCACCGCGAAACTTCTCGCCCGGACCTACAGCACCATCGAGGCGTTTGTTTCGGCGATGGAAGACGACGGCGCGGTGGCCGAACTGGATTCCATCGAAGGCGTGGGTCAAACAGTGGCGCAGGCGGTCAAGGATTTTTTCGACGAGGCTCACAACCGAAAAGCCCTTGACCATCTGCTTGAACAGGTGACCGTTACCGCCGTGCGCTTCTCCCGCGCGGCGGATTCACCGGTCGCCGGCAAGACCGTCGTCTTCACCGGCTCGCTGGAAAAGATGACGCGGGCGGAAGCCAAATCCCGGGCCGAAGCGCTCGGTGCAAAAGTCTCCGGTTCTGTATCATCGAAGACAGATCTGGTCGTTGCCGGTCCCGGTGCCGGCTCCAAGCTGGCGGAAGCGAGGAAGCACGGCGTTGAGCTTATTGACGAAGACGCGTGGCTAAAGCTGATCGAAGGTCGTTGAATTCAGGGGAATAAAGCAATGAAACCTAGACATCGTAGGGTCTGCACAGCGCCCGCTCTTGCCCTGTTGAGTCTGGCCTCTTTCAGTGCCTCGCCTGCGTTCTCCGCCGATATCGCCAATGGCAAGGCCGTGTTCAGCCGCTGTGCCGCCTGCCACACCAACAACAAGGGTGGCCCCAATGGCGTCGGCCCCAATCTGTTCGGCGTGGTGGGGCGCAAGGCCGCCGGCAAGCCGGATTTCTCTTATTCACCTGCGCTGAAGAATTCGCACATTGTCTGGACGCCGCAAAAGCTGGATTCGTGGATCAGCAACCCGATGAAACTTGTGCCGGGCACGCGTATGGTGTTCGCTGGCATTTCCGACGCCAAACAGCGCGCCGACCTCATCGCTTATCTCGGCACGCTGAAGTGATGTGGACTGTTATGATGCTCAGCTGCTTTTCGCCTGATACAGCAGGCACCAGCCGTTCGGGTTGACCGATCCGGTCACCACGCGACAAGCATTGGGTCCGACGAAATTCCTGCAGCCAGAGCAGCGCTGATTTCCTTTCGGCTGATCCTGGTAGCGCACATCTTCCTTTCGAAGCTGGCTGGATGAGTCAGAGGCACGGGCAGCCGGCACAGAGCCGGCGACAAGCGCACCGGCAGCACCGGTCAACGAAATCATCCCTGCAAGTACTCCGCGCCGGGACATTGACACACGCATGCGACTCTTCTCCTCGGGCGTCCGTGACCACGACGTGGGATGCGTTCGGATATTCCGTTCCTGTGAGAAATTCTTATTCGCAAAAAATTTCGCCTCTCGCGGAATAGACGTGACTTTCACTCGTCCCTTTCTCAGCAGACCATCCGCCGTCCGGCGGCGCGGGTCCCGCTAACAATTGGGGTGACGAATGCAATGGCGTCAGGCGTGGCGCTGCGCATCGCTGGATGCGCGGCGGCGGGGAAGCTTTGTTGAAATCGTTGCCGCTGTGGCATTCACGATCTTAATTGCGCATTCCCCCTCCGCGCAGGCGGTGCCTGCGTTCGCGGTACAGACGGGACAACCCTGCAAACAGTGCCACATCGGCGCTTTCGGACCGCAGCTGACGCCATTCGGCCGGCAATTCAAGCTGAACGGCTACACCTTGCGCGCCGGCGACGCCTTCACACCGCCGATTTCAGGCATGGCGATCGCCTCCTATGTGCATACCCAAGCCGATCAGCCGCCGCCCACTTCGCACTTCGGGACGAATGACAACAGCACGCTGGATGAGGCCGCAATCTTCCTCGCGGGCGGCTACGGGCACCTCGGGGGCTTCGCTGAAATCACCTATGAGGGCATCGATCACAAATGGACCTGGGACAATCTCGATCTGCGCGCAATCGATCATACCACCTTATTCGGTCACGATGTCACACTCGGGCTTTCGCTCAACAACAGCCCGACCGTGCAGGACGTCTGGGCCACCTTGCCCACCTGGGGATTTCCCTTCACGGATTCCGATCTGATGCCCGGACCGGATGCTGCCACCCTCATTTCCGATGCCCTGGCGCAGAACGTGGCGGGCGTCAGCGGATACGCCTGGTGGGATGACCATCTGTACACGGAGATTGGGGTTTACGAATCGCTCGGCCGGGATTTTCTGAACAATGTCGGTGTCGATCCTGATGAGACAAGCGAGATCGACAACGGGGCACCTTATGTCCGCCTGGCATGGCAAGAAGATATGGGCGAGCAGAACTTCGAATTGGGCGCCTTTGGCCTGTTCGCCAACCTGTTCCCCGGCCGCGACCACAGTAGCGGCAAAACGGATCATTTCTCCGACCTGGGACTGGACGCGAGCTACCAGTACACCGGCACCGGCGAGAACATCTTCACCGTCAACGCGCGTTACACTCATGAGTCACAGAATCTCGCAGCCACCCAGGCGCTGGGTGGCGCGCTCAATCGCGATCTGAATCTCGACGAGCTGAATCTCAATGCCTCGTACTACTACAAGAACACTGTCGGCTTCAGTGCGGGCGCTTTCCACATTACCGGCGATCGCGATCCGCTGCTGTTTGCGGATAACCGCACTTTTAGTCCGGATTCATCGGGCTTCATTTTCCAGGCGGATGTCACGCCGTTCGGCGGGGAAGACGCACCCTTCAACAAGCGCCTGAATTTGCGCGTGGGCTTGCAGTACGTCGTGTTCACCAAATTTAATGGCGCCAGCAGCAATTTCGATGGGCTGGGTCATAACGCGTCGGACAACGACACGCTGAGGCTGTTCCTCTGGACAGCGTTCTGAACGCGGCCGAACTGCGGCGGAGTGACGCATAACCAACGACATTGCTGCGCCGCACAAGGAAATGCTGCGGTTTGCCCAATGACCTATCGGCCAGCACTGGGGCCAAATCAGCGCGTTGACAATGGAACGGCGGCGGACCTAGTTTCCGCGCCGCACAATAGATGGCGCGGGCGTCATTTCGCTCGCCCAACCCGCTTCCGGGATAAAAGCGCGGCTTTCGGGAAGGCACTCACCAGGCCATGAAGGTTCTTGTCCCGGTCAAACGGGTGATCGACTTCAACGTAAAAGTCCGCGTCAAGGCGGACGGCTCGGGAGTCGATCTGGCCAACGTCAAAATGAGCATGAACCCCTTCGACGAAATTGCCGTCGAGGAGGCACTTCGCCTGAGAGAAAAAGGCAAAGCGAACGAAGTCGTCGCTGTTTCGATCGGGCCACAGCAGGCGAGCGAAACCATTCGCACGGCGCTCGCGATGGGCGCAGACCGCGGCATCCACGTGAAGGTGGATGGCGAGATCGAACCGCTGGCGGTGGCGAAGATTCTCAAGACCATCTGCGAGGTGGAGCAGCCCGGGCTTGTCATTCTCGGCAAGCAGGCGATCGACGACGATTCTAACCAGACGGGCCAGATGCTGGCGGCGCTGCTGGGATGGCCGCAGGGCACCTTTGCGCACAAGCTCGAAATCGGCGATGGCAAGGCGAATGTGGAGCGTGAAATCGACGGCGGTTTGCAGACTGTTGAAGTCAAGCTTCCGGCCATCGTCACCACCGATTTGCGCCTCAACGAACCGCGCTATGCGTCTCTTCCGAACATTATGAAGGCGAAGAAGAAGCCCATCGACCAGAAAACGCCCGCCGAGTACGGCGTGGATGTCACGCCGCGACTGAAGGTGCTGAAGGTGAGCGAGCCGGGCAAGCGTACCGCCGGCGTGAAGCTGAAAACCGCCACCGAACTGGTGGGCAAGCTGAAAGAAATCGGAGCGATCTGATGGCATCGCTGGTCGTCGCCGAGCACGACAACAAATCGCTCAAGGAGGCGACGGCGAAGACGGTAACCGCGGCGGCGCAGGTGAGCGCGCCCGTGCATGTGCTGGTGGCCGGCTCGGATTGCGGCGCGGTGGCGGAGGCGGCGTCGAAACTCGCCGGCGTGGAAAAGGTGCTGGTCGCCGACGATCCGCTCTACGCCAAAATGGTGGCCGAGCCGATGGAGGCGCTGATCCTGTCGCTTGCGCCGAACTACGACGCGATCCTCGCGCCCGCCACGACCAACGGGAAGAATTATCTGCCGCGCGTCGCCGCCAGGCTCGACGTGCCGCAGGTTTCTGAAATCATCAAGGTGGTGGGTCCCGACACGTTCGAGCGGCCCATTTACGCTGGCAATGCCATCGCTACGGTGCAGGCGCCCGCCGGCAAGAAGATCATCACCGTGCGCACCACCGCCTTCAAGGCGGCGGAGTCCACCGGCAATGCCGCGATTGAAAAGGCTACCGCGGCGAACGATCCCGGCGCCTCGCATTTCGTCGGCGAAGAGCTGTCGCGATCGGAGCGGCCCGAACTCGCGTCTGCGAAAACCGTGATTTCCGGCGGCCGCGGTCTGGGCTCGGCGGAGAACTTTCGCATTTTGGAAAAAATCGCCGACCAGCTGCATGCCGCCCTCGGCGCCTCGCGCGCCGCGGTCGATGCCGGCTACGTGCCTAACGATTATCAGGTGGGACAAACCGGCAAGGTGGTGGCGCCCGAGCTCTACATCGCGGTTGGAATCTCCGGCGCCATCCAGCATCTCGCCGGCATGAAGGATTCCAAGACCATCGTCGCCATCAATAAAGACGAAGATGCGCCCATCTTTCAGATCGCCGACTACGGCCTCGTGGCCGATCTCTTCCAGGCGATCCCCGAAATCGAGGCCGAACTTACGCGGCTCGGCTACTGAACAGAAGGCACTTCCCATGAGTATCGAACGTGTTGGCGTCATCGGCGCGGGCCAAATGGGCACCGGCATTGCGCACGTGCTGGCGCTGGCCGGCGTGGATGTGGTTCTGGAAGATGTGAATGCCGAGGCCCTGGACCGCGCCATCAAGATGGTCTCGCGCAACATGCAGCGTCAGGCCGCCCGCGGGCTGATCAAGGAAGACACCATAGATCCCGCGCTGCGCCGCATTCGCATCGCGCAGGATCTCGAACAGATGAGAGACAGAGATCTCGTCATCGAAGCGGCCACCGAAGACGAGGCGGTGAAGAGAAAGATCTTTCAGGAACTCTGTCCGCGCATCGACGCGCGCACCATGATTGCCACCAACACCTCGTCCATTTCCATTACGCGGCTCGCCGCGGCCACCGACCGGCCGGAAAAATTCATCGGCCTGCATTTCATGAATCCCGTGCCGCTGATGCAGCTGGTGGAAGTGATCCGCGGCATCGCCACCGACGACCCAACTTTCCAGGCGGCGCTGGATGTGGTCGCAAAAGTCGGCAAGACGGCGGCCTACGCCGAAGATTTCCCCGCCTTCATCGTCAACCGCATCCTGCTCCCCATGATCAACGAGGCCGTCTACACGCTCTATGAAGGCGTGGGGAATGTGGAAGCGATCGACACGGCCATGCGGCTGGGTGCCAACCATCCGATGGGGCCGCTGCAGCTTGCCGATTTCATCGGCCTCGACACCTGTCTCTCGGTGATGCAGGTGCTTTACGAAGGCCTGGCGGACTCCAAATACCGTCCATGCCCGCTGCTGGTGAAATACGTGGAAGCCGGCTGGCTGGGCCAGAAAACCGGCCGCGGCTTTTATGATTATCGCGGAGAGAAACCAGTGCCAACGCGATGAGCGCGGCGGGTCATCTTCAGCTCTTATTCAAGCTTCCGAAGTAATCGATCGAATCCTTCGCGTCCCAATGCACAGCGCCGGAGGCGCGGGCGATTTCGCGCCCCTGCGGATCGATGAGAACCGATAGCGGTAGCCCGAAGGCGCCGAAAGCGTGCAGGAATGCGCTTTTCGTATCGATGTAGACCGGCAGGTCCGCTTTGTGCTGCTTGAGGAACGCTGCGGTTTCGGCGGCGGTGTCGCGGCCCACGCTGACGGGGACGACCAAAAGGCGCTTGGCACCGAGCGCCGCCTGCAAATGCGATAGGGCCGGCAGCTCGCGCACGCAGGGGGCGCACCATGTCGCCCACAGGTTCAGCAGCACGTAGCGGCCACGGAATTCCGTGAGCGCGTGCGTCGCTCCGTTCGCATCGACAAAGGAGACTGGCGGAACAGCCTTTGCCGGTTGTTCCTCTTTGAGCTTGGCCAGCGCGCCGGTGTTGGCGCTGGGAGCGCTCGCAGGCTGCCGGCCGCAGGCGGTCAGCGCAAGGAGAACGACGGTAGCTGCGAATGCAAAGGTCGGGTTCGTCATGCGCGCACAGGAAATAGCGGGCCACAGCCAAATTGACAAACCCGGTTGCGCGGCGCACATCGCGGGCATGAGCATGATCCTGCGGCTGGCGCTCGCGTTTGCCCTGGCGCTTTCGGTGCCCGCCTGCGGCATCAAGAGCGATCTGCTCATGCCCAACGGCAAGCCCACGCCGAAAAACCAGAAAGACCCGTCCCGTCCGCCGCAGCCCATCGGCCGATGACGGGATTTGCACGTCACCAGGGCCGCCTGTTTGCGGAGGAGGTGAATCTCACCGCCCTGGCGGACGCGGTCGGCACCCCATTCTATTGCTATTCGAGCGCGGTGCTGACGCAGAACTATCGCGCCTTCAGAGCGGCGGTCCGGGATGCGCTGATCGCCTACTCGGTGAAGGCCAACGGCAATCTTGCGGTGCTGAGGACGCTCGCGAAAGAAGGGGCGGGTGCCGATGTGGTTTCCGGCGGCGAGCTGAAGAAGGCGCTGGCCGCCGGAATTCCGGCGCACAGGATCGTGTTCTCGGGTGTGGGCAAGACGCGCGGCGAGCTGGAGCTCGGCGTGAGCGCCGGTATCCATCAGTTCAACGTGGAGAGCGAGCCGGAGCTGGAAGCGTTGAGCGCCATCGCGGCCAGCGCCGGCGCGGTGGTGCCGGTTGCCATGCGCGTAAATCCGGACATCGACGCGCGCACGCACGCGAAAATTTCCACGGGCCGCGCTGAAACGAAATTCGGTATTCCATGGACGCGGACGCGGCATGCGTGCGCGCGCGCAGCTTCATTGCCCGGAATAGAAATCTGCGGGGTCGCCGTGCATATCGGCAGCCAGATCACCCAGCTTGAGCCATTCGAGCAGGCGTTCGCGCGCGTCGCCGAGCTTATCGCCATGCTGCGGAGCGATGGACTCCACATTGCGCGGCTCGATCTCGGCGGCGGCCTGGGCGTGCCATACCGAGACGGGAGTACCAGCCTCAATCTGGCAGCCTATGCGCAGATGATTGCGCGCCTCACGCGCGGTCTGGAGGTGGCCCTCACGCTGGAACCCGGCCGCGCTATCGCGGCAGACGCCGGCGTTCTGGTGTCGCGCATCACCTACATCAAAGATGGTGAAGCCGAACGCTTCGCGGTGATCGACGCGGGCATGAACGATCTGCTGCGCCCCGCGCTCTATGAAGCCCATCACGAGATTGTGTGCGTTTCCCCGCGGAAAGGCGGCGAAACGCGAACCTACGAAGTGGTGGGACCGGTGTGCGAGACCTCAGATTCTTTTGGCCTCCATGAATTGCAGCGGTTGGAATCCGGCGATCTGGTGGCGATCCTTAAGGCAGGCGCCTATGGCGCGGTAATGAGTTCGGCCTACAATGCCCGCCCGCCGGCGGCGGAAGTGCTGGTTAGCGGCCGCGAGTCGTGCGTGGTGCGGCCGAAAATGAGTGACGATGAATTTATCGGTCTCGATCGAATCCCCGCCTGGCTCGAATAGAAGGATCGAGCGGCGCATCGCGCTTGCGCGGGCTGCAATCTTCTTCGAGCGGATCTGGCCACGAGTGTGGCCGGCAGTTGGCATTCTCGCCGCCTTCTTCGCGCTGGCGCTGCTCGGCGTCTTTGCACCGCTGCCAGGAGCCTTTCACGCCTTGATTCCCATCGCGGTGTTCAGCGCCGCGGGCTATTTTCTTTGGAGCCGGTTTCAGGATTTCCGCTGGCCAGACTGGTACGACGGCGCGCGGCGGCTGGAACGAGAAAGCGCGCTCCCGCACCGCCCCATCACCGAACGCGACGACCGCATGGCGGTGGGGCAAGGCGATCCGTTCGCCGAGTTTTTGTGGCGGGCGCATCTGCGCGCACTGCTGCCGCGGCACGATCGCCTCAAGTTTGTAACGCCGCGCGCCTCGCTCGTCGCCGACGACCCATACTATCTGCGCTACATCGTTCTCGTGCTGCTTTTGTCGGGCCTTGTGCTGGCGGGTTCGGATGCGCGAACCAGAATCGCCGGCGCCTTTTCGCTGGGCAGCGCCGCACCGGTTGCGAGTCTCAAGGCGTGGATCGATCCGCCGGCCTACACCGGCGAAGCGCCCATTTATCTCCCGCACGGCGAGACCGCGAAGACCATCGCCCTGCCAGTCGGTTCCGTGCTTGCCTTGCGTGTGCATGGCCGCACCACGCCGCAGCTGAGCTTCCTGCCGCGCGGCGATCACGCGCCGCTTTTCACCGGACGTGACGAAGACTACTCCGCGAACGGCAAGATCACCCGGGACGAAAGTGTGAGCGTCCAGGCGGCCGGGCAGATGCTCGGCCGCTGGCAGTTTAAGTCCATTCCGGACGAAGCGCCCTCCGTTGCTTTTGCGCAACCGCCGAGCCGCACCGAACGCGATGCCGTGAAGTTCGCGTTCGCAGCGGGCGACGATTATGGCGTTGCCTCTGTGCGCGCGATAATTCGGCCCGCGCAGCGCGCGAGAGGTCAACGCACGCTCGCAGTGGATTTGCCGCTGTCGTCCTCTGGCAAGACGGTGAACGACACCGTCTATCGCGATCTCACCAGCGATCCTTATGCCGGGCTTATGGTGATCATCGTGCTGGAAGCGAGAGATGCGGTGGGGAATATCGGCCGCAGCAGACCCGTGCGCTTCACTCTGCCAGCCCGCATTTTCACCAACCCGCTGGCGCGCGCGCTGGTCGAGCAGCGGCAGAACATTTCGCTGAACGGCGGCGCCGGCCGCAAGACCGCGACACTTGCGCTGGATGCGCTCACCGTCGCGCCGGATGCCTTTTACCGAAACCAGACCGGCGTCTATCTCGCCATTCGCGCTGCCTACTGGGCGCTCAGGAATGCGCGGAGCGCACAGGAGATCGCGCATGTGCAGGATCTCTTGTGGCAGACGGCGCTGGCACTCGAACGCGGCGGGCTTTCGTCCGCGGCGGAAGAATTGCGCCGGCTCCAGCAACTGCTGTCGCAGGCGCTGGCGCAAAATGCGCCGCAGGGCATGATCGATTCGCTCCTGCAGCGGTATCAGGAGGCGCTCAACCGGTACTTGCGGATGCTGGCGCAGAACCCGCCACCCGCGAATGCGGCGCCGCCAAAGGGCGCCAAGGTTCTGAACCCGCAAGATTTGCAGGCGCTGCTCAAGGCCATCCAGCAGCTGTCGCAGACCGGCAACCGCGCGCAGGCGCAGCAGCTGCTCGCCATGCTGCAGAACCTGCTCGAAAACCTGCACATGACGGCGGGCCGTGGCGGCAAAGGCGGCGAGGGCGACAAGGCGCTCAGCGACGCGCTGAAGAACCTCGGCGAGCTGATGGGAAAGCAGAGGCAGCTGCTCGACAAGACCTTCCGCGAACGCGAAGGCAATCCCGATCCGCAATCCGGCGGCCCGAAGGGATTGTCGCAAAGCCAAGGCAATCTGCGCCAGCAGCTCGACAGGCTGCTGCAGGGTCTCGGGCCGAAAGCGGGCCGCAGCGGCAAGGATCTGGGCGAAGCCGGCAAGCAGATGGGCCAGGCGCAAGACAAGCTGGGCGAGCGCGCGCTCGACGATGCGCAAGCCGCCGAACGCAATGCGCTCGATGCCATGCGCAAGGGCGCGGGCCAGCTGGCGCAGAAAATGATGCAGCAGCAGGGCGTCCGCGAAGGCGAGGGAGAGAATAACGACCCGCTGGGTCGCGAGAACGGCGGGCGGGGGCCCAGCTACGGCGATCAGGTGAAGGTGCCCGACAAATCCACACTGGAGCGCGCCCGCAACATCCTCAAGGAACTGCGCCGCCGCGCCGAAGAGCGCGGCCGTCCCAAGGAAGAACTTGATTACATCGACCGGTTGCTGAAGCAGTTTTAGATTGGCGGTGTTCGCGCGAGAGGCGTGAATCCAAGTGAGGGGGGGCATTCCTCGGCGACATGCAGGCCGTGTGAACGGCTGCTGGCTCTGGTTGCCGATTCCGCCTTAAATCCCGCCATGCTTGGCCCAGACTTTCTCTGCATTGGCATGGCGAAAGCCGGCACCGGGTGGCTGTACGACCAGACGCAGTACCATCCCGATTTCTGGATGCCCTGGCTCAAGGAAGTTGCCTATCTCAAAAGGCCGGAAAATCTGGTGGAGCGCGCACGCGCTGTGCTGGCCCGCGTCGAGCGAAAAAAAAGAAAGAACAAGCCCACCAGCGCGCGAAGCAGGCCGATGGACGATCCGCAACTCGATTTCCTTCGCGATGCCGTAGCGCTGGCCGGAGCGCCAATGGATATCGCCCGCTATGCGGCATTGTTCCGTCATAAGGGCGCGTTGCTGTCGGGTGACATCACGCCGGCCTACAGCGATCTTCCGGAGAGCACGATCGCTTCGCTGGCCACGTATAGTCCCGAGCTCCGTGTCCTGTTCCTGGTGCGCGAGCCGGTGGAAAGGCTCTGGTCTCACCTCAGCATGTTCGCCCGGCAGGAAAAGCTCAAGCCGGGCGTTCTCGACAGCCCGCGCGCCTTCCGGCGGTTGCTGCACTCGAAGCCGACGGCCGGTTTTGCGTCCTACCCCACGCAGGTTGCGCGACGATGGCATGATGTGGCGCCTCAACTGCAATTCAAGCCCGTTCTTTTTGACGACATTGTTTCCCGGCCGGCGGACATGAGAGCGGAAATTTTCAGCTACATCGGGGCCGATGCCGGTCGCGCGAGCGGAGATCTTTCTGCCGCCCACAACAAGAAGGCGGGAAAAACCAAGCTCGATATGACAGACAGCGTCAGAGCCGTGCTGGTGGAGCGATACGCCGAAGAGCTGCGCACGTGCGCCGGAATGTTCGGCGGCGCGGCCCGTGAATGGCCGAAGCGTTACGGATTGTGACGAATAGCGAATAACAGGTGGCGCACCCGGAAGGATTCGAACCTCCGACCCCCAGATTCGTAGTCTGGTGCTCTATCCAGCTGAGCTACGGGTGCGCGGAAGCGCCGGAACCTAGGGAGGGACACGCCCCTTGGCAAGGCTTGCGCCATGGCCATCGGTCATATTGCGCAGCATCCCCCCGCGCCTTGTTCCCTGCGGGAAAGCGTGGTTAAGACTGCGCCGCCCGGCCGATGCGCGTGCCTATCGGCGCCAATCGTCCGGGTGTTCGATGCGGAGGGTCGAGATGCGGGCGGGCTTCGAGTTGCGCGCAATTTTTCTGGCTGCGAGCTTCGCTGCAGCGGCAGCGTTGCCGGGCTGCGCCAGCATGGACAAGGCGCTCTTCGGCAGCAGCAGCCAAACCGGCGCTGAGCCGAGCACCGCGCCCGCGCCCGAAAATCCCGACGCAGATAACGATCAAGGCGATAACGGCACAGCGGCGGCCGCGCCGCCTGCGAATGCAGTCTCCGCCGAAGGCGCCGGGCCGATGCCCGGAACCTTGCCACCGGTAGCGGGAACGGCGGCCGCGCCACCGCCAACCGAAGCCGCTGCTCCGCCGCCCCCCGCGACCGCTCCTGCCGGACCGCCACCATCCACCGAGCTAGCAGCGGCGCCGGCCAGCGCGCCGCCGCCAGCTGCGGCCCCGGTATCTCCTCCAGTCGCCCCGGTGGTTGCTCCGCGCGCCACCGCCGCAAGCAGCGGCGCCCTGGCCATCAGCCCGGTCGTCATCGCGCCCGGCCCGGATACCGGTACGCCCGTCAACCACACCATCGCCGGCTTGCGCGCGAGCTTGCAGGAAATCGCTTCGCGGCTTTCCAGCAGCGCGCAGCAATATGCTGGGTTGCGCGGCTCCAGCGCCCAACAGGTGGCCGCCTATTATCAGGCGCAGGCGCAAATTTCCGCGCGGCTGCAGATCGGCACCGCGCGCGGCAATCCGGAACTGGTGGCGCAGTGGAACGGGGCGCAGGCTGCTCTCGATCAGCTCACCGCCAATGTGAACGCGCTGGGTGCTCTGGCAAGCCAGGTGAGCGGCGACGGCGCGCGCACCCGCACGCTGCTCGGTCAGGTGCAAGCCACGCTCGCGATGGCCGGCGCCACCGATGAAGATCATCGCCAGCTTGGCGTGCTGGAGGACGAAGCGAACCAGGTTGCTGTCGTGCTGGACAGGCTTTCACGGGACATTTCGGCCGATGTGCGCCGGGAAGCAGCAACGCTGAACAGCGAGCGCCCGCGGCTTGCGCAGCTCGCCAACGCCATCAAGACCGGAGACCTCTATGCATCGGGCGCGTCGTCCGGTGCTGCCGCATCGGGGAACGCCACTGCCGCTGTTTCGGTGGGTGGCGGTGCCGGCCAGCCGATCGTCACCATCCATTTCGCGCGGCGCAATGCGAATTACCAGAAGGCGCTCTACAGCGCGCTCAACCAGGCGCTGCAAGGACAGCCCATGGCCTCGTTCCAGGTGGTCGGCGTGTCGCCGACACGCGCCAGCGCCGCTGCGGTGCAGGCCGCGCAGAGCGATGCGCGCCGCCGCGCCCAGGAGGTCATGCGCACCATGGGGGAGATGGGTGTTCCCCCCGCGCGGATGGAAATCGCCGCCACCACCGATCCTGCGGTCAGCGGCAGCGAAGTGCGCGTCTTCTTGCGCTAAAGCTACGCCACACCGTATTTGCGGAACCAGGCGAGCAGTTCGCTCCAGCCCTGCCTGGCATCCTTTTCATTGTAGCTCGGGCGGTAATCGGCAAAGAAGCCGTGGCTGGCATCCATGAATTCTTGCAGCCTTGAACTGCGCTTGCCGGCCTTAGCAAGTGCCGCGCGCATGGCCGTCACATCCGAAACCGGAATGCCCTTGTCCTCTCCGCCGTAGAGACCCAGCACCGGCGCATCGATCCGGTCCGCCAGATCGAGAGGGTATTTCGGACGCAGCGGATTGGGCGTCTGAGGTCCGCGCAGCTGTCCGTACCAGGCGACGGCCGCTTTCACAGCCCGATTGTGTGCAGTGTAAAGCCAGACAATGCGTCCGCCCCAGCAGAAGCCGGTTACGCCTAGACGCTTCGCATCCGCGCCGTCGCCGTCGGCGAATTTCACCGCGGCATCGAGGTCGGACATCACTTCACTGTCCGGCACTTTGGACACGATGTCGATCATCAGCTGCTGCACCGTGTTCATGTCGTATTTGCCGGGATCGCCCTGCCGGAAATACAGCGACGGCGCGATGGCGTAGTAGCCGAGGTGCGCGAACCTGCGGCAGATGTCGCGGATGTGCTCGTGAACGCCGAAGATTTCCTGCACCACCAGCACCAATGGCAAGTTGGTTTTGCCGTGCGGCCTGGCGCGATAGGACGGCATCTGGCCCTCGCTGACCGGTACCCTCACTTCACCGGCGTCGAGCGCGTTCGCATCGGTGACAATGGCGGCGGCATTCAGCGGCCCGGTGCAGAGCGTAAAACCGGCGACAAGCCCAGAGGCAGCGAAGCCGCGGCGCGAGAGCTGCGTGCTGCGTTGAAACGCCCTGCCCCAGTCCCATTCCTGCCGGTCCATCGCTCTTCCTTTTCGAAATCGCTGGCGAGATTGCGCCCGCCCGCGTGATGCGTGCTATGAGGCTAGCCGGGCGCCGCGACGGAAAGAAGAGCAATGAAATTCAAAATCCTCGCCTGCGTCGCTGCCCTGCTTCTCGTGCCCGCCGCTCTGCAAGCGCGCACGAGCCTTGCAAAACATTACATGATCGCGGCGGGCAATCCGTTCGCCACCCGCGCCGGGCTCGAGATGCTGCGCAAGGGCGGCTCGGCCGTGGATGCCGCCATTGCGGCGCAGATGGTGCTGACCTTGGTCGAGCCCGAATCCTCCGGCATCGGGGGCGGTGCCTTCCTGCTTCTCTACGATCCCCGGCGCCGCAAGGTCACCAGCTTCGACGGCCGCGAAACCGCGCCCGCCTCGGCCACGTCCGGCATGTTCCTCGATGCAAGCGGAAAGCCGCGCGCGCACATGGATGCGATTCCAGGCGGCCTGTCCGTCGGCGTGCCCGGCGATGTTGCCGTCCTCGAACTGGCGCACAAGAAATACGGACGACTGAAATGGGCGACGCTGTTCGAGCCGGCCATTCATCTCGCGGAACGCGGATTCCCGGTGACCCGCAAAACGGCAGCCGAGCTCCGCGACTCCCCGCAGATGGCGAACATGCCGGACATGCGACGCTATTTGTATCATGGCAATGGCACGGCGTTGCGGCAGGGCGAGATTCTGAAAAATCCCGAACTCGCGCAGACCTTGCGCGCAATCGCGCGCGGAGGCGCCAGGGCGTTCTACACCGGTCCGATTGCGCAGGCGATTGTGGACAAAGTGCAGCACGCGCCCGTGAACCGCGGCGGCATGACCTTGGCAGACCTCGCGCACTACCACGCCGTCGAGCGGCCGCCGGTCTGCGGCTACTATCGCAGCCATCGCCTGTGCTCGATGGGACCGCCCAGCTCGGGCGGTGTGGCGGTGCTGCAGATTCTCGGCATGGTGGAGCGCTTTGCGCCGGCGCAGCTGCAGCCGGACACCTTGAGCGACGTGCATACGATGAGTCAGGCCGAACGGCTCGCCTTTGCCGATCGCGCACAATATCTGGGCGACCCCGACGCCATTCATGTGCCGATAGCCGGACTGCTCGATCGTGGCTATCTGCGGCAGCGCTCGCTGCTGATTGACCCAAGGCGCGACATGGGTACGGCTGCGCCCGGCGTTCCGCCGACGACCCATTCGCCCTACGCGCCGCAGCGGACGCCGCAGCTTCCCGGCACCAGTCATCTGTCGGTGGTGGACAACGCCGGCGAGGTTGTATCCATGACGACGACCATCGAATCCGAATTCGGTTCGAAAACAATGGCGAAAGGTTTCTTGCTGAACAACGAGCTGACGGACTTCTCCTTCGAACCGCTGCGCGATGGCAAGCCGGTCGCGAATGCACCGGCTCCGGGCAAGCGGCCGATGAGCGCCATGTCGCCGACGATCGTGTTCGGACCGGACGGCCAGTTCAAGATCGCAGCAGGATCGGCCGGCGGCCCACTGATTATCACCGATGTCGCCAGTGTGATGAACGGCATGATCGATGGAAAGCTGACCCCGCAGCAGGCGATCGATCTGCCGCGCTTCGCCAATCTCAACAGCGCGACGATTCTGGAAACGGGCACTTCAATCGACGCGCTGGCGCCGCAGCTGATCGCGATGGGGCACGATGTCGTGGAGCACGAGCTGAAGAGCGGCCTGCAGGTGATCGAGCGTGTGCCTGGCGGCTATATCGGCGGCGCGGATCCGCGACGTGAGGGTGTGGCGCTGGGGGACTGACGGGCAAGTTCCATGGAGGTCGGCGAAGCGATTGCAACGCGAAGGGCGGTCCGCGCCTTCCGGGCCGATCCCGTGCCGCTCGAAACACTGGAGCAGATTCTTTCGCTCGCCGCCCGCGCGCCCTCAGGGGGCAATCTCCAGCCATGGAAAGTCTATGTTCTGCTGGGCCAGCCACGTGACGAGCTTGTCCGCCGCGTGGCGGAGGCCCGCAAAGAGCATCCCTTCGGCGAGACGCCGGAGTACCACATCTATCCGCCGCAACTGTCAGAGCCTTACCGCACCCGCCGCTTGCGCATCGGCGAGGCGATGTATGCGGCGCTCGGCATAGCCCGCGACAACAAGACGGCGCGACTCGCCGCGTTTGCGCGCAACTGGGATTTTTTCAGCGCGCCGGTCGGCATGATTTTCACCATCGACGGGCAGATGCAGCAGGGACAGTGGGCCGATCTCGGCATGTTTCTGCAGAACATCATGCTGCTGGCGCGTGAGCGCGGGCTGCACACCTGTCCCCAGGAAGCCTGGGCGGTTTGGCATCGTGTCATCCGCGACTACTTGTCGGTGCCGGATAACGAGATGATCTTCTGCGGCATGGCGCTGGGTCACGCCGATGAAACGGCGCCCGTGAACACCTTCGCCAGCGAACGGGCCCCGCTCCAACAATTCGCCGTGATCCAAACTGAATGATTACTCGGTTGGCCTATGGCGGATGCAAGCTTGCCCTTTAGCCCGCCACAGAGTCCGCCGCACGATGGCTTCAACGCCCGCATCGAGAGTTAGCGCTGGATTCGGAATATCGTCCCTCCAGTCCTGCCATTGTCGTCATTGCCGCCCAAGGTTGTTGAGCCGTAGAGATAGCCGTTCTTGTCCATCGCTAGGGCGGCAGCCGGGTTTGCTCCATCCGGGCAATGGTACGTCGCGCAAAACTGGTAAAGCGCGATGTGCTGTCCCGCTGCCGTTTGCTCGAATACGGCGCCACAACCCGCGCCAAAGTTCCCGCCAGAGCACGCGTCGTCGCCGTGGAAACCACCGCCAAACGTCGTTCCGAAGAGATTGCCAGACGCATCCATCAGCAATCCGGCCACGGGATTCTGGTCGCTGTCATAGCTGAAATTGTGGATCACCTTGTACGAGCCGCCTGCGGTACGCTTGAAGATCACGCCACCATCATTGGATCCGCCATAAACGGTTGTGCCGAAAAGATTGCCCGATGCGTCCATCAGCAAGCGGCCGCTCGGTCCCTCACCATCCGCACAGTCCGCTTCCTTGCAGAAATTGCGGAGGATCGTCTGTTTCCACGTCTTCCCCGCCAGTTTGTACATCAGCCCACCCTCATAGACGCCGCCGACGGCCGCAGTGCCGAAAAGATTTCCGGAAGCGTCCATCAGAAGGGGGCCGGGATCTCCCGCGCTGTGGAAATTGTGGATGACCGTCAACGGCCAGGTCGAGCCGCTGTGCACCAGCTGGTAGGCAATGCCGGCCACATACTGGCCGCCACCCGATGTGGTGCCGTAAAGCGGAGAGCTTCCGTCCCAGGGGGCGCCCGAGGCCTGGCCGGCGTAGGTCAGGCCTGCCTCCGGATAAGTCCCGTCATCTGCACCGAAATTGTGAAGCACCGTGAAGCTCCAGCCGGTGCCGTTGGGCGTCAGGCGATAGACGATGCCGCAGCACTTTTTGCCGCCATTTGCTGCCGTTCCATAGAGGTTGCCGGCGGTATCCATGATCAGGTCGCTGTCGGGAGTTGATCCGTCGGTGCAGTTCGGCGGGTCTTTCGCGCAAAACGTGTGAATCACGTGTTCGCCGTATTTGCTTTTGTCGCCGTTGGGGATGAACTTGAATACAAGGCCGTACCCGTGGCTGCCGCCGGAAGATGTTGTCCCATACAGGTTGCCGTCGGAATCCAGCAGCAACGCCGATTGCGGATGGTTACCACCCTTGCAGTCGCTGGGGAGGCAGAAGGCATGCAGCCGCTTGAACGTCGGCGCCGCGTGTGCGGCGCCCGCAGCCAGAACTGCAAAGACGGTTGCCGCAAGCGCGGAAACCGCTGGCAGCGTGCGCAGAGCTGAACGAGATTGAGGGCTCCGACGAGAGAACAGGCACATGGGATATCTCCTCGTGGATGGTCCGATCGCGGCCCGTATCTAAGGGCGCCGCTCCGGCAGATGTCTTGGACGATTGCGAAGCCCGCATAGGACAGGCGCGAACTGTTGCGATAAGCTCCACCTGAGAGAGCGGGGCCGCGTCCATGACAAACGACACAGATCTCGGGAATGCGGAGTCGGCAAGCTTCCGCTTCTCGACAGAGACTTTGCCTGCGGCCGACCGGCTGGGAGTTTTTCGAGAGGTCTTCGGGCAGAAGATGCTGCGGCTGGATATGGAACCCTTTTCCAGCCAGGGCTTTCGGACCGATGCGACGGTGCGGTCCTTGCCGGGGCTCAACGTGGTTTGGGGCTCAAATTCGCCAGTCCGTGTCAGCCGGACCCGGCAGCTCCTTTCAGATGGAAACGACGATCTTCTTCTGCAATGGGCGGACGCTGCGGGCTCTTGCCTGCATCTTGGCCGTGAGATTGCGCTTGGCCCGGGCGATGCGATCGCTCTTTCATGCTCCGATGTTGGCCGCGTGACCTTTGCGTCGTCTGTCAATCTGATCAGTGTCGGCGTGCCGCGCGCAGTTTTCGGATCGCTGCTGCGCGATGCGGGCGGATGTCTGGCCCGTCCTATTTCAGCACACTCGGCTCCGTTGCAAATGCTGATTGGCTATCTCGAACTGCTCCGGGGCGGGCCCGCGCTCGCCCTGCCTGAGATGCAGAAGCTTGCTGTCGCGCATGTCTACGACCTTTTGGCCGTTGTTCTTGGCGCGACCCGGGATGCGGCGCAGACAGCGGGCCGCCGTGGCGTAAGGGCCGCGCGGCTATGCGCCGTAAAGCAGGAGATCGCCAGGCGCTCGTCTGACGGTGCTCTGTCCGTATCTGATGTGGCCGCGCGATTTCGCCTGACACCCCGTTATCTGCAGATGCTGTTCGAAAGCGAAGGGACCACCTTCACCGAATTCGTGCGCGAGCAGCGGCTTACACGCGCGTACCGGATGCTCGCCAGCGGCTGGATCGGCCACGGCAAAATCGCCGATATCGCGCTGGCCTGCGGGTTCGGGGACATCTCCTATTTCAACCGCAAATTCCGCGCCCGCTATGGCACTACGCCGTCGGACGTTCGCGACCGCAGCCGCGACTAATCCGCGGCTGATGAAGAACCCGCGGAGAGCGAAGTCTCCGCGGGTTTCTCTTGATCGCTTTCGGCGCTGCGTGGAGGGGCTTACCGCAGGGCCTAACGGCTTCAAGATCGACTTACAGACGAATGCTGACGCCCAGGAACGCACCGGTGTTCGGATTGACCCTGCAGAACGCCATGCGCCCGAAGCGGTTGACGCACTTCACGACGTAGTAGCCGCGGTACATGTAGGGCGTGCCGACAACGCGAATGCCGCGCGCGCGCACAACTTCCAGCACGCGGCCGCGTTCGATGTAGCGGCCGGCCACGGCGCGATTTGGGGCGATAATCGTCTTGTGCTTCTTCTCGATCACAATGGCGGCGTTGGCAACGGTGCTCGCCACCAGGGCAGCCATGCCGAGCGCGCTGGCGATGAATGTGCTTCTCATGACTTCGATCTCCTTTTCCGTTCCTCGCCGCTTTATCGGCGAGCGATGGCCGCGAGAATGGAGAAGCCGGCCTGAACCGACTCTGGGCAACAAAAAAATTCTCGGTTCATGTTGTTGACGGCAAAATGAATGGGTTAACGGCAGCACAAAAGAAAACCCGCGAGGCCTTTCGACCTCGCGGGCTCTCGCTTGATGGTGGTTGCGCGCCTCGCGTGGAGGGGCTTGCCGCTCAGCGCGTCCGCCTCAAGAACGAGCAGAAACACAATTGGATGCGTGGTCGTTTTCACTTTGAATTCGCAATCAGAATGCGGTTCTTCCGCTGAACCAAATCTGGAAAGCGCATTCATTGCGCGTTCATCCCAAGCGACCTAGATACGCCCCATGTGCTGGCGGTTTGTGATCTGCGCTGTTTCGGCGCTCCTGCTGGCCATTGCTCCGGCAGCGGCGCAGGGACGATTTGTGAATCCCTACGGGCCGCGTCAGGCGGTGCCGCTCGAAAGAATCCTGCCCCATATTCGCAGCGCGCATCCAGGCTCCTTTTCCGATGTCGACGGTCCCTTTGCCGATCCGGAAGGCCGGCTGCACTACCGGATCAAATGGTTAACCCCGGACGGACGCGTGATCTGGCTCGATACCGACGCGCGGACAGGCCGGGTCCTCGGCGTCAATCACGGGTGGGGCGGCTTCGGCCCTTATCCGCAAGGCTTTTATCCGGGCGCGGTCGGCACGCCCCCAGGCCCGCCGGCGCAATATCTTGTCCCACCCGGCCGCTCTTTGCCCGAATGGCGGATGAGGGGCCATTTCGGCCTGGGCGGATTCCGCGGACGGGGTCGAAGAGGCAGGTAAGATGCGAATATTGCTGGTGGAAGACGACAACGATCTGCAGCGGCTGCTTAAGACGGCGCTGAGCGACGCCGGTTATGTGGTGGATACTGCCAGCGACGGCGAAGAGGGACATTTCCTGGGCGACACTGAGCCCTACGATGTCGTCATTCTCGATCTCGGCCTTCCCAAAATGGATGGCGTACGCGTCCTCGAACAATGGCGTAAGGCCGGACGCAAGATGCCGGTGCTCATTCTCACTGCCCGCGACCGCTGGAGCGACAAGGTGGCGGGGTTCGACGCCGGCGCCGACGATTATCTCGCCAAGCCTTTTTACACGGAAGAATTGCTGGCGCGCGTGCGCGCGCTGGTGCGCCGGGCGGCGGGCCTCGCCAGTTCGGAAATCGAGGTGGGACCTTTGCGGATCGACACGCGCTCCTCACGCGTCACGTTGGACGGCAATCCGGTCAAGCTGACGTCCCTGGAGTACCGGCTGCTCGCCTATCTTGCGCACCACCGGGGGCGGGTGGTGTCGCGCAGCGAACTGGTCGAGCATCTTTACGATCAGGATTTTGACCGCGACTCGAATACAATAGAAGTGTTCGTGGGGCGGCTGCGAAAGAAGCTCGATCCCCATCTGATCCAGACGGTGCGCGGCCTTGGCTATTGTCTCGAAGCTCCCGACTCCGCTCGCGCGGCTGTGGCCAAGGTTTAATTCGCTTTCCGGGCGGCTGATTGCCGCTGCGGCCGTCTGGACCCTGCTGGCGCTGATCGCCGGCGGTTTCGTGCTGTCCGGAATCTTCCGCGCTTCCGTCGAAGGCGATTTCGATTCCAGGCTCAAATTCGATCTCGATGGCCTGATCGCCGCAGCCGAGCCGGATTCGGACGGCCGCGTAGCGCTCCGGCAGCGGTTTTCGGATCCTCGTTTCGAGCGGGTCTATTCGGGCTGGTATTGGCAGATCGTGCCCGAGCAGCCGAAGGGCGACATTCGCATCTCCCGTTCGCTGTGGGACAAGGCCATCCGTCTCAGCGATTTCCGCATGCGCAACAACGTGGCCTGGGGCCACGGCATCGGACCGGAAAGCCAGCCGGTCCGCGTCGTCGCCCGACGTATCGAATTTCCCATCACAGCCACCCCGCAGAAGGGAGACGTGCGCGTCTATACCTTCCTGGTGGGCGGCAACGTGTCCGAGGTCGAAGCGGAGGTTTCGGCCTTTAACAATATGCTGTTTTGGGCGTTTGCCATTTTCGGCCTGGGATTAATTGCGGCGATTTTCCTTCAGGTGCGTATTGGGTTGCTGCCCTTACGGCGATTGCGGGCGGGGCTGGCGCGAGTCCGCAACGGCGACACGCAGCGGCTGGAAGGGCGCTACCCTTTTGAAATCGCGCCGCTCGTCGAGGAGTTGAACAGTCTCCTGGCACACAATGCCGAGGTGGTGGAGCGGGCACGCACGCAGGTGTCGAATCTTGCGCATTCGCTGAAGACTCCCCTTTCGGTGCTGGCGAGCGAAGCGTCCGCTCAAAAAGGGCCGCTCGCGCCTGTCGTGATGGCGCGGGTCGGCACCATGCGCCGGCAAATCGATCATTATCTATCTCGCGCGCGCGCCGCCGGGGCTGCCTCGGTCCTGGGCAATCGCACGCCGGTGAAACTCGTGCTCGACGATCTCTCCCGCACGCTGACGCGGATCTATGCCGGCCGTGACCTCGTCATTGCCGCGAGCTGTCCGCCCGAGCTTGCCTTTCGCGGCGAACGCCAGGACTTGGAGGAGATGGCCGGCAATCTCATGGACAACGCCTGCAAATGGGCAGAGCGCCGGGTGGAAGCCCGCGCGACCAGCCGACCGGACGGCGAACTCGAATTGTGTGTGGACGATGATGGACCAGGGCTGGAGCCGGACGAGCGGGCAAAGGTCGGCACGCGGGGGGAGCGGCTGGATGAGAGCGTGCCGGGGTCTGGCTTTGGCTTGGCCATCGTGCGCGACATCGCCGGCCTTTACGGCGGCTCCCTCGAGCTCGCCGAAAGCCCGCATCGTGGCCTGCGCGCAAGGTTAATTCTGCCCCGCGCCTCCTAAGACGCCGCTAAACAGGCGTTAACGACATCTATCTAAGATTTGGACGAGAGCGGCGGGGCCTTTTGTCCCGCCGAACGTCGAGGAATTTCGCATGCCGCAGCGCGAGAAAATGGAATTGCTCCGGGCCTTTCTGGGCTCCCTTCCCACGGGGCTTGCCGGACGCGTGGCCAAGGCCGTCGAAATGGACAGGATGACCAACGGGCATATTCTGCCGCACGGGCTCATTCTCGACAGTTTGCGCCCGTCGCTGCGCGATGCCGACAGGCCGTCGCGTGCTCCAACGCCGATGCGTCTGTTTTGCCGGCCTTTTGAAGATTTGCTGAGCAACGATCATTGGGGATCGAAGCAAAAGGGGCTGATTCCCCGCAGCTCCATTACACCCGTCTGGAATTGGCTTTCGCAGGATTTGGCACCTGAGGCGGCTGGCGCGTTTGCGATTGCCGTGAAGACCGCGGCGTTGGCCAACAGCATGGAGGAGGTTCATCCGCGCGCCGAAGAGTTCTGGGAGACCGCCGCCGACTCGCTCGAAATGAAGCTTGGCACCGAAAGCGGCCGCAAGCTCGCGCTGCAGACGCTTGGTAGCGAAGAGGTTGTCGAAGACGCCCGCGAAATTGCGCTCATGCTCTCGGCTGGGCCGCAAATCTGCGCTCTGCAGGATTGCATGCCCCGCGTGCTGCCGTCGCTGACCGACGACGTCATGCAAGCCTATAGCCACGTATGTGAAAAGGTCGCCGAAAGAAAACCCGCGGTCGTGCCGTACCTCCCGCTCGTGGTCATGCGGCGCCTGGAGCATCCCTGGGAGGCGCTGCGTCTGCCGCTGGGCGGCGCGTCCGAGAATGGCGAACCGATACCACAGGACGGCGGCATGGTGGCTGACCTGCTGCTGAATGCGATCGAAGCACACGCGGCGGCCGTCCTGGATGCCCAGTCCGCGAAGTTTGATGCCGGCTCACTGGCCGGCCATGTTGCCGGGTTCACACGCCTTTCAACCGGCATTGCCAGAGAAATCGAGTTGCGTAGCGACGGCGCGTGGGGCCAGCGGTTGGTGAAAGATCGCGCGGCGGTCGCCGAAGCGATGAACGATGTTATGGAGCGTTCGCCCCAGATGATCGCTGCTGCGCTGCCAATCCACGGCGATGATCAGGGTGAGCGCGCCCATCTGCCGGACCTGTCTCAACCCTGCGATCCCGACAAGGCGTATCGCGCCTTGAGTCACGCGCGGCTGATCGCCGATTGCCGAAGCCTGGCAGGAGAAGGCTCCTTCGCCGCCTCACTGAAGGCCGCGGACGCGCAAGTGATCGCTGCATTGAACCGCTACAACGAGGAAATCGTGCGCGCGCTGCGTGTCACAGATGACGACACGCGGCTGACGGCGGAACAGTATGCGGCGCTGGCCACCGAGCTCACAGCCATTCTCATCAGTCCGGACGAAAGCGAGTCGCTGCGTCAGCAGGGCCGCGCGGCCATGAGAGAAACACTGGCAGCCTGAAGCGGGCCATTGGCGGCATTGCGCCTGGAGCGGCCGGTTTTTATACCGGCTGCCGAGAGGGTTCTTCCATGGCGCCGCGGCAAAATCCGTCAAGGCTCAATCCGCTGCAACTGCGCACGCTGACTCTGCTTCAGGCTTTGGCGAAGCTGGCGGATTGCGCGGCGCAAGGTCCGGGACCGGGCGAGGTCACTGTCGAACGGTTTCCCCAAGCGCACGGCGACCACGTGCATTTGGGCAACGCGGTGGTCTCGGCGAAAGACATGACGGGACTCTACAACGACAAGGTCTGGCACGCGCTGGAGCGCAAGGGACTCGCCCGCTCCGACTGGCCGCATCGCATCACGCTGACGGCGGACGGCGTGGCGTATGACACCGGCCAGACGATCCTCCGCGGCTCGCCGCACTGAACCGCCTCAATCTACGCGCGAGAGTGTCACCAGCTCCTTGTGGAACAGTCCTGCCGCACGCGCTGTTTGCATGAATGCATCGAGCTCCGGCTGTTTCGCGGTGATGCGGATATCGCCGTCCTTCCCGGGTTCGATTTCGCCGGCAATTTCGCCCGCTCGAATTGCCGCCGCCATAGCCTTTTCGTCCATCTCATAGATGGTGACACGGTGCGGAGAGAGGGCTTTATACAGCAGCACAACGTGCTGCTCCGATAGCGGCCCGCGCGCCGCGTCGCCGTTGTTCCCGATCTCCTGGGCGTTCATGTATCGATTGGACCCGAGACGAGCGGTGCGCAATCGATACTGGCTCCATTCGCCGAGGCTCTCCTTGCGGGGCGGGGTGACAAGAAGCGCCGTCATGGTGCCGTCGCTGTTTCCCAGGATGTGGATGTACGACGACCCGCCGTCATCCTTGGTGGTTGCCATCCAGGTGCCGAAAAGCATGGGGTCCGGCCTAAAGCCTTCCGTGCTTCCGACGGGCACTTTGCTCGTGACCGGCAGGCAAGCTGCGAGCGCCAGCAAAAGCAAGGCGGCGGCGAAACGGCCGAGTTGCGGCATCCTGGAATCCCTCCCCGGACCTTCGCGGCAAGCCCCTGAATGGGGCCGTGCGCCGCGTTGGAGTCCTTCCGCGCACGTCTTATCATGTGCGCAATGACTTCCAGAAAGCGCCGGCGACTCTACTTCGCGATTGCGCTGGTGTGCGCCGGCGCCGCCGGCGCCGCCCTGGTTGTCCGTGCGCTTCAGGACAATGTCCTCTATTTCTACAGCCCCTCCGATATTGGCGTGAAGCACGTGCCTGCGGACGTGTCGTTTCGCATTGGCGGCCTGGTGCAGCGGGGAAGCGTGGTGCACGGGCCCGGCGAGGCAGTTCACTTCGTCGTGACAGACGGGCGCAAGCAGGTGCCGGTGGAATATTCCGGCGCGCTTCCGGACTTGTTCCGGGAGGGCCAGGGCGTGGTGGCGAGCGGGTCGCTCAATCCGCACGGGGTGTTCCGCGCGAGCGAAGTGCTGGCCAAGCACGACGAGCGGTATATGCCACCGGAGGTCGTTCGGGCCCTGAAAAGGGCAGGGCGCTGGAAAGAGGGTGTCCACTAGCCCCCGGGCAACAGCGGAATCCTGCCCGAAGCTTGAACTATTGCCGACGTTTCATGATATGGACAGAAAAAGGTAAGACCCCTGGCTTAAGTCCTTAGAAAGATGAGTCGCGGTGTGTGGCCGAAAGCCCCCGCGGAAGGAGCAGATTCATGAACAATCAAGATATCAATCGCCCGCATCGTTCACGGCTGCTTGCCGCAACGTCGGCAGCCGCCATCCTGATTGTGGGTCTCGGCGCGTTTGCGCTGCTGCCACAGAATTCCCAGCAAACAGCGCCGGCGGCGCCCGTAGCGGCTCCTCATGCGGTGCAGATTGCCGCCCGTTCGACCGCGCCGCACATGCTGGAATCGGCGGCGCCGTTCAGCTTTGCCGATCTGGTGGAGCGCGTCAGCCCCGCCGTCGTGACCGTCACGGTAGAGCAGGAAGTGAATGCGGCCGCCGGCATGAACCTGCAGGATTTGCCGGAGCCGTTCCGCGATTTCTTCAACCAGTACGGCCAGCAGCAGGGCAAGCCATTCAACATCCCACGCAAGGCCGTGGCGATGGGCTCCGGGTTCATCATCGACAAGAGCGGCTTCATCGTCACCAACAACCACGTCGTTGAAGGCGCCAAAAGCATCAAGGTGAAGCTCGCCGACGGCAGGGAATTCGATGCCCGGCTCATTGGGGCGGATCCGGCCACGGACGTTGCGGTGATCCGGGTGAAGAGCGATCGCCCGCTTCCCTCGGTGGAATTCGGCGACGATCGCCAGGTGCGGGTCGGCGATTGGGTCGTTGCAGTTGGAAATCCGTTCGGCCTCAGCAACACGGTGACAGCTGGCATTGTCTCCTCCATAGGCCGCGACGTCGGGAATGGTCCGTATACGAACTTCATCCAGATCGACGCCCCAATCAACCGCGGCAACTCCGGCGGACCGACTTTCGACATTCGCGGCCGGGTGATTGGCATGAATTCGATGATCTTCTCGCCCTCGGGCGGCAGCGTTGGAATTGGCTTCGCCATTCCGGCTTCCACAGTCCGCGAGGTCGTGGCGCAGCTCGAGGCACATGGCCGCGTGGCCCGCGGCTGGCTCGGTGTCGAGGTGCAGGCGATCACGCCGGAGATGGCCGCGAGCTTCGGAAGCAAGGATTTGAAGGGTGCCATCGTCGCCAATGTCGTCCCGGGAGGCCCTGCTCAAAAGGCGGGCTTCCATCAGGGTGATCTGGTGGTGGCCATCAACGGCAGCGCGGTGGAAGACTCGCGCGACCTGACGCGCCGGGTTGCGGCGCTGCAGGCGGGCTCGACCGCGACGTTCACCGTCGTACGCGACGGCAGCAAGCAGGATCTGCGCGCCAAGGTGGGGCTGCGGAAGGAAGAACAGATCGCTTCCGCCGACAGGCCCGATCAGCCCACGTCGCTTCCAGGCGCAACGGCCGAAGCAATGGGTCTCGGACTGGCATCGGTGACCCCCGATACGCGCCGCGCCTTCAATCTCGGCCAGGATGTCAGCGGCGTGCTGGTGACCAAAGTCGATCCGAACAGCGATGCCGCCGACAAGGGCATTCAGCCGGGCGATGTCGTGGTTTCGATCGCCAACAAACCGGTGCGCACGCCACAGGAGGTGAAGAGTCGTCTTGCGGATGCCAAAGCCGCCGGCCGGACGGCCGTGCTGGTTCTGGTGACGGGGCAGAACGGGCAGAGATTCGTCGCGTTGAAAATCGATCGGACATAGTGACCGCGTACCGGACGGCGGCGGCGAAAGTCGCCGCCGTCCGGCCCCCGCGCCGGCGGTGGTGGCCCCTTCCCCCCCGTTGCTGCCGCCGGCGCGGACCTGATTTGTCAGTGGCGTATTTGGATGTTTGGTTTTTCTGAGGAGCCGCCATGCGCATGCTCGTTGTGGAAGACGATATCGAAGCACAACGATATCTGGTGAACGGCCTGCGCGAGTCCGGCCACGTTGTGGATGACGCGGCGGACGGGGAGACGGGTCTCACGCTGGCGCTGTCGCGGCCCTATGACGTGGCTGTGATCGACCGCATGCTGCCGAAAATGGATGGCCTCCGCCTGGTGCAGGAATTGCGCGAGCACGGCAATGTCACGCCGGTTCTGTTTCTCAGCGCGTTGTCCGAGGTGGATGACCGCGTCAAAGGCCTCAAGGCCGGCGGCGACGATTACCTCACCAAACCGTACGCCTTCGTGGAATTGCTGGCTCGCATCGACGCATTGATGCGCCGCCGCCAGCCGTCGGCGGTGAAAACCAAGCTGCAGGTGGGCGATCTCGAGCTCGATCTGCTCACCCGCCAGGCCAAGCGCAACGGCAGCGGCATCGAACTACAGCCTCGCGAATTCCGCCTGCTCGAGTACCTGATGCGCCACGCGGGCCAGGTTGTCACGCGCACCATGCTGCTCGAAAGCGTGTGGGAATATCATTTCGACCCGCAGACCAATGTGATCGACGTTCACATTTCCCGGCTGCGAGCCAAGATCGACAAGGGGTTCGACCCGGCCTTGCTGCAAACGGTCCGCGGCGCGGGTTACATGATCCGTGCGAAGCCCTGACGCCGCGCTGCCGGGAAGGCCGCTTCGCTTCGAGAGCTAAAGCGTGTTTGGCATCCGCCTTTTTCGCACGCTCGCCTTCCGCATCGTGCTGGCGTATCTCGCCCTGTTCGCGGTTTCCGCCGCGGCGCTGGTCGCTTTCACCTACTGGAACACGCGCCGCACGCTCGACGCCGAAACCGATCAGACCATCGAAGCGGAGATTGCAGGCCTCTCGGAGCAATATCAGCGGCAAGGGCTGGGCGGTCTTACCGATGTGCTCACCGCGCGCTCCATGCATGCGAGCCAGGGACTTTACCTTCTCGTCGGGCCGCTTGGGCGCCCGCTGGCGGGCAATCTGGACGCGTGGCCGACGATGCAGTCATCCGCCGCGCGGTTTGTGGAGTTCGACTACCAGCGGCGGGTGGCAGGCATTGTCGAGCGGCATCCGGCGCGCGGCCGCGTCTTCCGGCTGACCGGGGGCTTTCGCCTACTCGTCGGCCGTGACATCCAGGAACGGCGCGAGACGGAACGGCTGTTCACCACCGCCTTGCCCTGGAGCGTGATCCTGATGCTGACGCTCGGTCTCGTCGGCGGGGCGCTGATGAGCCGGAACCTGCTGAGACGGTTGGACTCCATCAATAGCACCAGCCGCGAGATCATGGCAGGCCACCTCTCGCGCCGGCTGCCGCTATCGCGCGCCGGCGATGAATTCGATACGCTGGCGCGTAACCTCAACCGCATGCTCGACCGCATCGAGCGCCTGATGAAGGGAATGCGCGAAGTCACCGATTCCGTGGCCCACGATCTTCGCTCGCCGCTCAACCGGCTGCGGAATCGGCTGGAGGGAATCCTCAGGCGGATTTCGCCGGAGGATCGGGAGGCCGGCGAAATCGAAGCCGCGATTGCTGAAACCGACCGGCTGATGGCGACGTTCGATTCCCTTCTCCTCATAGCCGAAGCAGAAGCGGGCGCCGCCCGCAACAGCATGACGCAGGTCGACCTTTCGGCGCTCGCGCACGATGTGTGGGAACTGTACGCGCCCGTTGCCGAAGAGAGCGGGATTGCGCTGGAGATGGCGCCGCTCAACGGGCCACTGCGGGTGCGGGGCAACGGCAATCTGCTGTCACAGGCGCTCGCCAATCTTGTCGACAACGCCATCAAATACACACCGGCAGGCGGCAAGGTCCGGATCGCGGCGCAGCGCAACGGCGTCGGCGCGGTGCTTTCGGTGGCAGACAATGGGCCCGGCATTCCCGCGGAAGATCGCCCACGTGTCATTGAGCGATTCGTGCGGCTGGAGGCGAGCCGCCATTCCCCGGGGACGGGACTGGGCCTCAGCCTGGTGGCGGCCGTTGCGCGGCTCCATGAGGCGCAACTCGAGCTTTCCGACAACCGCCCGGGGCTGAAGGCGAGCATGGTCTTCGCCTGACGGCGAATCACGCGCGTTCTCAATGGTCAATGGACAGCGACAGACGCGGAAGTCGCCATCGCATACGCCAGAATCGCTGCAATTTGCTGGAATATCTGTGGATGAACGCCGCGAATCGCTTTATTCGGCAGCAATTGGCAGGCGCAGCGAATTGGCAAAGCTGTACAGTCGCGAGGCCTGAAGGCTCGATATCGAAAGGGGTACACGAATGAGCAAAACGGATTTCGTCGAGGCGGTTGCGAAGCAGGGAAAGGTGACCAAGGCCGATGCAAAGCGCGCCGTCGAGATGGTATTGGGTGCCGTGGAGAGCGGCCTCAAAAGCGTGAAGAACGGGGGCAAATATCAGATCGGCACCTTCGGTAGCTTCCGCGTTTCGAAGCGCGCCGCGCGTATGGGCCGCAATCCGCGCACCGGGGAAGCGATCAAGATCAAGGCGTCCAAGAGCCTTCGGTTCAAGCCGTCATCCCAGCTGAAGAAGGCGGCGGGCTGCTGAGCAGTCGCGTCGCAGAAAAAGGCCCGCCGGTTTGGCGGGCCCTTTTTGTTTTCCGGCCTAGACCGGCATCAGCCAGCAGACGAACGCGGCATAGGCGCCGATGGCGAATGCGGTCAGCGCGAACACGAACGAGCCGATCATCGCCACCAGAAGCAATCCGGCGCCGCCGCGCTCATCGGCAATCTGGCTGATGTCGTAGCGGGTGCGCAGAAAATATGCGCTGCCCACGCCGGTGCCGCTCAGCGCAATACCGGCCAGCAAAGGCGCAACGACGCCGATAACGGTGCAGGACTGGTCCAATGATCTTGCCATGTCTTTCCGCCCGCTTCGCTCGCCGCTGTGGTTCGATGTCCTTCAGGGAGTAACTCACGGCACGAGCCGTTTGATCCATTCCGGTAGCGCAAAAGCGGCGGCGTGGACGTCGGGGTTGTAATAATCGATTTTCAGTTTCGAGATCGCGAAGGCTGCCCGTGCGCGGCGCAATCCTGCCGGCGTGCCGAGTTTGGCGTTGCGTCCGTTGCCCGCCCATGAGAGCGCCATGAATCCGCCGATGTAGGTGGGCACGACCGTGAGATACAGTCCGGATTGGGGGAAATGCTGCGCGAGCTCGCGCAGCGCATCGGTGATTTCCCAGGGCTGATAGAACGGAACGCCGGTCTGGAAGGTCGCAAAGCCGCCGGGCTTCAGCGCGTTGCGGACGCGGTCGTAGAAGGTCTCGCCGAACAGCGCCTTGCCGGGTCCGACCGGATCCGGTCGATCGGCCACGATCAGGTCGAAGCGCCCTTTCGATTGCGGACGGCCGAGATATTCGAACGCATCCGCGATTTCGATCTTCAGACGCCGGTCGCGAAACGCCTTGGCGTTGATGTCGGGGAAATGCTCGCGGCAAAGCTCCACCACGCGGCCATCGATGTCGACCAGCACCACCTCCCGCACGGATTTGTGCTTCAACGCTTCGTCGGCAATCGAGAGATCGCCGCCGCCGACGATCATCACCCGTTCGACCTTTCCGTGTTCCAGCACGGGAAGATGGGTCAGCATTTCTGCGTAAGCGGATTCATCGCGGGTGGTGATCTGGACGATGTCGTCCAGCGTCATCACCCGCCCGTTGACCACGGTGTCGAAAATCCGGACCCGCTGGTAATTGGTCTTCTCCTCCGCGAGAGGCGGGCCGGAGAGTTCCATCGTCTGCGCGTAGCCCTTGTGAAGCCGTTCGGTGAAGCGTTTAGCCGACATGATGGTCTCCGAAATACGACTATCGGTGCGCCGAGGGACGGGGTTGTTCCTGTTCGCGATGCGCCGCCAGGGAGAAAGCTTAAGGCTGGCTGGGGGACTAGGATTCGAACCTAGACAGGCAGAGTCAGAGTCTGCAGTCCTACCGTTAGACGATCCCCCAGCAGGGGAGGGGACGTATAGCCCGAAACCCTTGCGGCTTGTCAATTTTGCCAAGGAAAAGCCACTCGAGGCGGACCGAAAAGGCCCGTTCTGTCCGCGTGTGCACTGTGTCCCAGAGTTCTTGACGGGAACGAACAATGGGACAGCCTTTAAGAGCCGCACTGACGGCATCAGAGAAGGTTCATTACGGCACAATGTCGCGTGTGTAATCCGCAAGCGTTGTCATACGGAGCGAAATTAATTCAGGATAGAATTCTACTACGCTTAGTGATGTGCTCCTGCAGCAGCATCTTTTACCGCCAATCATTTCGATGGTAACGTTTCTATTCGCGGACGGGATTTTCCGCATCGCGACTCAGCAGGGGATTTGTCAATGAACATGAAGCTTGTGTCAGTTGCTTTGCTTTCTGCGTCGGTGGTGGCGCTGATCGCGTTGCCTTCAGCGGCACAATCGCCAGGGGGGTCGAACGGCGCGCGTCCGATGTTTACTTACCTGCCTCCAAATGCGCCGGGGCACAAACCGCCATTGCATCCCGCGTCGCAGTTGACGCAGTGGAACGGCAGCTTCACCGACCTGACCGGCCATCACATCACCTACACGATGGCAGGCACCGACCCGTCGACAAACAACGCGCCCACAACAATTCCTGTCGTCGTTGTTCCGATCAAGATGGTCTACGGTTCCAGGAACGGCAACATGACCTTCGATCCGAACACGCACACCGTCTCGAACGGCAACACGGTCACGGCAAATACGCTCGCCTCGCCGCTGTTCAAGACCGGCGTTGATTTCGTTGCCGGCAGCGTGGATCTAGGTAACACCCAGTACATCGATGCCTACCAGCGCGGCAATTTCTGGTCGTCGGTGCACACCAATACCAACTACCATGTGCTGCTGGGCAGCCCGACGGTTCTGGCCGAGCAGACCATCACCGTCAGCCGCAGCGCGGGAAAGGTGATCACCAACCCGTTCGGACGCACCAAGGTCGGGACCATGGGCATCAACCAGTTCGATTCCCAGCTGCAAGGCATCATGACGAGGAACGCCTCCACGATCACGCCGGGCGTGCTTCCGATTTTCCTCACCTACAACATCTTCCTGACGCAGAACGGCGGCTGCTGTATCGGTGGATATCACAGCGCCAACGGAGCGCAGCCATCGGGCCAGACCTACTCCTATGCGAGCTATGTGGACGAAGCGGGATCGTTCTCGCAGGACGTCTCCGCCCTCTCGCATGAGATCGGCGAGTGGATGGACGATCCGTTCACGAACAATGCCGTGAACTGCACCGACAACAGCATCATGGAGAACGGCGATCCGCTGGAGAACCGCGCCAATTACGGCGATTACGCCTACACGCTGAACGGCTTCACCTATAACCTGCAGGACCTCGTGTTCATCGGCTATTTCGGGGCGCCGCGCAGCACCTCGGTGAACAGCTGGCTCGATCTGCACAACGTGCAGACCACGGTCTGTCCCGGTCAGTAGTAATTTCCTGCCCACGAAGGGGGCTCCGTCCGGAGCCCCCTTTTTTTTGTGCCGGCTGGCCCGGTAACGTCGTGATATTGCGCTGTGGAGGCGGAGCTGCGCAGGCGGCAAACAGGGGGTGAGGAGCCCGGCTACGCGAGTCGAAACCCTCGAGCGGCGGAGCCGTCGGCGACGGCCCGTGTCAGTTCATCCTCCTCATTGGACAAGGCGGTGCAGCGCAAAATCGAGGAGCTGCGGCTGCCGCCGGATTTCGCCACCACGGTGCGCACCGCCTATTGTAAGATGGCGGAGCATCTGATGCGGACGGAGGACCAGCGGGGCGCGCCGCTGGTTGTCGGCCTTGGCGGCTGCCAGGGCAGCGGCAAATCCACGCTCGCTGCATTTCTCAAGCTCCTGCTGGATGGGCACGGCCGACCCACAGTCATTCTTTCGCTCGATGACCTCTATCTCACCCGGCGAGAGCGCGAGCGGCTGGCGCGAAAGGTGCATCCGCTGCTGCGAACCCGCGGGGTCCCCGGCACGCACGATGTGGCGCTTGGGCTTCAGACCCTGACTGCGTTGCGTCGCGCCGGCGCGAAGTCGCGCGTGGCGCTTCCGCGGTTCGACAAGGCGCGGGATGACCGCGCGCCCCGCAAACAGTGGAACGTGTTCCGCGGCCCGGCGGCGTTCATCGTGTTCGAAGGCTGGTGCGTGGATGCCAGGCCGCAGCCCGGGGCGGTCCTGCGCACGCCCGTGAACAGGCTGGAGCGCGACTGCGACCCCAACGAAACATGGCGACGCTATGTCAACGATCAGCTGGCCGGCCCCTATCGGGAATTGTTTGCGCCCATCGATGAGCTACTGTTTATGCAGGCGCCATCCTTCGCTTGCGTCTACCAATGGCGTGGCTTGCAGGAGAAGAAACTGCGGCGGGCGTCCAGGCGTGGGACGAAGCATGGGATGAACAGAACGGAGCTCGCTGCTTTCATCATGCATTATGAGCGCCTGACTCGCTGGATGCTGAAAGAGATACCGCCTCGAGCCGATATTCTGCTGCCGCTCGGCCCCGATCAGCACATTCGCGCGGTCAGGATACGCGCAGGCGGCCGCGGGTCTTCCGGATGAAACCGCCTTCCAGCCGTGTCACACCGGTGCGGGTCACGAAGGCGAAAGGCCGGAAAGACTCCTCCCGCCGCTGGATCGAGCGGCAGCTGAACGATCCCTATGTGCGCGAGGCGAAGGCGAAAGGCTACCGCTCGCGCGCGGCGTTCAAGCTCATCGAACTGGACGACAAATTTCGCTTCCTGAAGCCCGGCGCGCGGGTGCTCGATCTTGGCGCCGCCCCCGGCGGCTGGAGCCAGGTGGCGGCGAAGCGGGTGGGAGCGAAGGGGGCGGTGATCGCCGCGGACATTCTGGAAATCGCGCCCTCGCCGGGCGTCACCGTGCTGCAACTCGATTTGTCCGAATCCGGCGCGCTGGTTGCGTTGGAACAGGCGCTGGGCGGGGCTGCCGACGTGGTGCTGTCCGACATGGCGGCGTCCACCACCGGCCACCGCGCCACCGATCACATGCGCACCATCGGCCTGCTGGAGGCGGCGCTGGAGATTGCGGCTTCGGTGCTGAAGCCGGGCGGCGCTTTCGTGGGCAAGGTCTTCCAGGGCGGCGCCACCGGCGAGTTGTTGCCGCAGATCAAGAAAATGTTTCGCGAGGTGAAGCACGTGAAGCCTCGCGCCTCTCGTGCGGAATCGGTAGAGCTGTATCTCGTGGCGTTGGGCTATCGGGGCGAGCAGGATTCAAGATGAAAACGCTGGCAGTGATCTGGCTGGGAGTCGCGGCGATGTCGTTCAACCCGTCTGCGGCCGCTCCGCAAAATGCGGATGCCCAGCTGCGCGCCATCTACACATCCGAATGGAAGTGGCGCGAGCAGCAGTTCCCCGATCAGGGCGACGAGAAAAAGCCGGTCCCCGATTATCTGCCGAAAGTGGATGCGGCGACGCAGGAGATGCGGCAGCATTATTGGGAAGGCGTGCTGCGCAAGCTCGACGCAATTCCTCGCGGGCAGCTCTCTGAAGCCGAGCAGGTCAATTACGATGTCTACCGGCCGGAGATCGAGAACTCGATCGCGGACCAGAAATTCCGCCTTTACGAAATGCCGGCGACTTCGGATTCCGCCTTCTGGACCGACATCGGCTACACCGCGCGCCGCCCCTTCAAGACGCTCAAGGACTACCGGAACTGGATCGCGCAGATGCGCGACATCCCGCGCTATTTCCGCGAGCAGATCGCCAACATGCGGGCGGGGCTGAAGCGCGGCTTCACGCCGCCGCGCGTCACGCTTCAGGGCCGCGACAAGTCCATTGCGCAGGTGGCCGAAGGCAGGCCGGAAGACAACATGCTCTACACGCCGTTCAAGGAGCCGATGCCGGGGGTGCCCGCGGCAGAGCAGGCGAAGCTGAAGGCAGAAGCCGCGCAGGTGATCCGGGACGTCGTGCAGCCGGCCTACGCGGAGCTGCTGAAATTTTTTCGCGACGAATACGTGCCGCACACGCGCACCACGCTGGCGGCTTACGACCTGCCGGACGGCAAGGCGTTCTACCGGCAGACCATTCGCGAATACACCACGCTCGATCTCTCGCCTGAGGCGATTCACCAGATCGGGGTGGATGAAGTCGCCAAACTGCACGCGCAGATGGTCGAGGTGATGAAGGAGACCGGCTTCAAGGGCGACTTCCCCGCCTTCCTCCACTTCCTGCGCACCGATCCGCAATTCTATGCCAAGACGCCGCAGGAGCTGCTCAACCGCGCCGCCTGGATCGCCAAAGTGTTCGACGGCAAGGCGTCGCAATATTTCGGCTACTTGCCGCGCGCGCGCTTCACAATCAAGCCGGTGCCGCCGGACCTGGCGCCGTTCTACACCTCAGGCCGCGGGGGTTTGGGCGTGTATCTCGTCAATACCTACGATCTGCCGCACCGGCCGCTCTACAACCTGACGGCGCTGACCCTGCACGAATCCGCGCCGGGACATGCGTTCCAGATTCCGATTGCGCTTGAGCACAAGAACCAGCCGGAGTTCCGGCAGCATGACTACATCTCTGCCTACGGCGAGGGCTGGGCGCTCTATTGCGAGAAGCTGGGCGTTGAAATGGGGATGTACGAAACGCCCTACGATCGCTTCGGCATGTTGGGTTGGCAGATCTGGCGCGCGGTGCGGCTGGTGGTCGACACCGGCATTCATTCGCAGGGATGGACGCGCGAGCAGGCGCTGAAATACATGCACGACTACACGGCGCTGCCCGATCACGAAATCGAAACCGAGGTGGACCGCTATATCGCGTGGCCGGGGCAGGCGTTGTCTTACTACCTCGGCGAACTGGCCATCGTGCGTGCCCGCGAAAAGGCAGAGAAAGCGCTCGGGCCGAAGTTCAACATCCGCGCGTTCCACGATGCGGTGCTGGAGCTGGGTTCGGTGCCGCTGCCGGTTCTCACCGCCCGCATCGATCGCTTCATCGCCGAAGGCGGCAAAGGCCCGTATCCGGATATGGAGTAACTGGGGCGTGGATATGCTGGAGGCTATGCGGCGGAATCCGGCTGGAGACTGGACGATCCGCGATGTCGAGTCTCTTTGTCGAGAGCATGGAATCCGTTGCAATCCACCCTCTGGCGGCGGGTCGCATTACAAAATTTCTCACCCAAGCCAGCAGGAGATTTTGACCATACCGTTTAGGCGGCCAATCAAACCCGTGTATATTCGCAAGCTGGTCCGGTTTGTACGGACGATAGGAGAGCGCGCGTGTCTCATCGTGACTACCCCGTTGTGATCGAACCGCTGTCGAGGGAAGATGGCGGCGGGTTTATCGCGACTGTACCCGACCTGCCCGGCTGCATGTCCGATGGCGAGACGCGCGAGGAGGCGGCTCGCAATGTTGCCGACGCGATCGCCTGCTGGATTGAAGAGGCGAAACAACTCGGCAGGCCAGTTCCGGAAGCATCGGTTCATCTTGCGCTGGCAGGCGAATAGGGGCGCTGCCTTCGGCAGGGCGTAGTGCTCTTCGATGGATGCCTTCAGCTACCTTTCGGTTCTGCTCTCCATCGTGCTCGGGCTGGCCGTCACCCAGTTGCTGAGCGGCTTTGCCGGGCTCGTGCATGCGCGGCGGCGGATCGCGATGTATTGGCCGGTGCCGGTGCAGATGGCGGCCGTCCTCCTGATCACTGTGCAGGTTTGGTGGGCGATGTTCGGTATGCACAATGTGCGTCACTGGACATTCGCCGGCTTTCTCATCGTGCTGGCGCAGTCTGTTGCGGTCTATCTGATGGCAGCCTTCATCACGCCGGAAATCGAAGGCGAGGCGCGCATCGACTTGCGCGAAGCCTACTTCCGGGAGGCGCGGTGGTTCTTCGGCAGCATCCTGGCCGCCCTTGTCATCAGCTTGCTGAAAAATCGTCTGCTGTCCGGCAACTTCCAGAGCGGCCTCGATCTGACTGGTCATGTTATTTTCGCCGCCATTGCACTCGCCGGCTTCATGTCCCGCAGCGATGTTGTGCACAAGCTCCTCGCGCCGCTGTCCCTGCTGGCCTATGGTCTCTATATCGCGCTTCTGTTCGTGAGCCTGCCCCCTTAGGGCTGGCCGCTGCCGCCGGCGGCGCCGTAGACCTGACCATTGGCGTAGCTCGCATCCGCAGCCGCAAGCTGCACGTAAATCGATGCGAGTTCGGCTGGCTGGCCGGGACGGCCGAGCGGCGTCTGCCCGCCGAATTTCTGAACTTTTTCCATTGTCGCGCCGCCGGAAATCTGTAGCGGCGTCCAGATCGGCCCCGGTGCCACGCCATTGACGCGAATGCCTTTCGGCCCCAGCTGCTTTGCCAGCGATTTCACGTAATTCATCGTCGCCGCCTTGGTCTGCGCGTAGTCATAGAGATCGGGCGAGGGATCATAGGCCTGCTCCGATGTGGTGCCGATGATGACGGAGCCGGGCTTCAGGTGCGGCAGCGCCGCCTTGATGATCCAAAACGGCGCGTAGATGTTTGTTTTCATCGTGGCGTCGAAATCTTCCGTGCTCAGATCGAGAATGGACTCTCGCGCCTGCTGGCGCCCGGCGTTGCACACCACAATGTCGAGCCCGCCCAACTCCTTCACCGCG
>DATIEM010000014.1:0-3946 GCA_035455725.1 Rhizomicrobium sp.
CGAACGCCTGCAAAAGGAATTGCTGAAGTTGCTGGAAGCGGAGGACCCTGCGCCCGTTGTTCGCATCATGGCAGCAACGGGCATTCTGGGTAAAGTGTTGCCGGGCACACTCAATCTTCCGCGTTTCGAGCGCCTGATCGATATCGATCGAAGCGCCTTCTTCCCTGCCGATCCGCTGCTTCGGCTGTGCGCCATGCTGCCGGATAATCTCCGCTTCGCGGAAGCCAGTGCCGACAGGCTGAAAATTTCCAATGCGGACCGTGAACGGCTGCGCGACCTCGCGGGCGCGACGGAAAAGATTGTGCCATGGCTTTCGATCCGGGAGGCGCGCAGGCTGCTTTATCGGCTTGGCGCGCAGCGCTTCCGCGATCGCGTGCGGTTGCGCTGGGCGGAAGACCCGAAAGATTCGAACGCGGTGCAGTGGCGCGCGCTGTTGGCGATTGCGGATGCGTGGCAGCGGCCGATTTTTCCGCTCTCCGGAAAGGACGTGATGGCAGCCGGCGTGGTACAGGGCCCGCTGGTTGGCCGAATCCTATCGGAAATTGAAGACTGGTGGATCGAATCTGATTTCGCCGCCGATGAGTTCTCGCTCGCAGAGCGGCTGAAGGCGGTGGTGCAGGCAATCGCCTACTGACGGTCAGACTGCAACCATCGCCACATGATATCCAGCGGGTGCTCCAGCGCGCATTGCCTCATCCTGAGCGTGATAAATCTCCCAGCCGCCCGTCCAGATCATGCGAACGGCAACGTAGAGCACGATGATCAGCCCGGCATAGCTGATCCAGGGATAGCGCTGCAGCAGATTGGCGATCATCGCTGCTGCCACGCCCATCAGCGCAATGGAAAGCAGGAGGCCGATCGTCAGCACCCAAACGTGGTCCATGGCCGCGCCGGCGACAGCCAGCACGTTGTCCAGCGACATCGAGAGATCGGCGAGCGCCACCTGCACAATTGCCTTTCGGACAGTCAGTCCGGTGGCCGGATCGTCAACCTCCTCCTCGTTCGCATATCTGATTTTCTGCAGGTCGATTTTCTTCTGCTCAAAATGCCGAATTTCTCGATAGAGCCGCCAAGCGACCCACAAGAGCAGCAAGCCACCGGCGAACATCAGCCCGATGATTTGAAGAATGGTCGCAGTGACCGTGGCCAGGAGCACCCGCAGGATGACCGCGACAACCAGGGCCCAGAAGATGACACGCGGGCGGTTCGCTTTCGGCACACGCGCAGCGACGATGCCGATGACAATCGCATTGTCGCCCGCCAGCACGATGTCGATCAGGATGACCTGCAGCAGGGCGGCCAAAGCGGGTGAAAGAAAGTCGAACAATGCCTGGGGCCCTTGCCGCTATGGCCAGCGAGCGAGAGGCGGCAAGCTCATCAGAATGGCGTCCACATTGCCCCCCGTCTTCAGGCCGAACTGTGTTCCGCGGTCATACAGAAGATTGAACTCCACATAGCGCCCACGCCGGATGAGCTGGTGCTCGCGCTCGGCTTCCGTCCACGGCCGGTCCATCCGCCTCCGGACGATTTGGGGATAGATGTCCAGAAATGCCAGCCCGACGTCGCGGGTAAAGGCGAAATCGGCTTCCCAGCCGGCGGAATTCAGATAGTCGAAGAAGATGCCGCCTGCGCCGCGCGGCTCATCCCGGTGCGGCAGAAAGAAATACTCATCGCACCAGTGCCTGAAGCGGGGATAGTAAGCCGGATCGTGGCGGTCGCAGGCGCGCTTGAGCGCGGCGTGGAAGTCGCGGGCGTCCTCCTCGTTCGGGAATATGGGCGTGAGGTCGGCGCCGCCGCCGAACCAGCCTTTCGTGGTGACGATATGCCGGGTGTTCATATGGACGGCCGGAACGTGGGGATTCTGGGGGTGGGCGATGAGTGAAATCCCGCTGGCCCAGAAGCGCGGATCTTCAGCGGCACCGGGAATCTGGCTGGCGAATTCGGGGGCGAATCGGCCGTAAACTGTCGAGATATTCACCCCCACCTTTTCAAAAACCCGGCCGCGCATGACGCTCATTTCGCCCCCGCCGGCGTCCTCGCCGTTTTCTGCAGGCCGTTGCCAGGCCGTGCGCTCGAAGGTGCCCGGGGGCCGGTCCCCGAGTGGACCACTATGGTCGCGCTCGAGCCCTTCGAAGGCCGCGCAGACCTGGTCCCGCAATTCCTCGAAGCAGATCCGCGCCTTCGCTTTTCGCTCGTCACCTGTAAGAAGCCGTGACTGGTGGGCCGTTTCCATGGTGGAGGACTATGCCTGAAAGGGGTGCGGAATCCGCCGAATTTCTGCGGCATCGTGCCGCGACGACCCCCTAGGGCCGACTCACTATTTTGCGCCCGCAAATCGAGGCGGCGCAGGTTTTTCCGGGGGCTGCGCCGTGCCCCTGCCCTTTCCCGGCGCGCCTGATCCAAGGGTGATATCCGTGGCAACCACGACAGCGGACGAGCCGACCCGCCGCGACTTCATTCACATCGCCGCGGCGTCAGCGGCGGGGGTGGGACTGGTCGCGCTTGCCTGGCCGATGATTGACCAGATGAACCCTTCCGCCTCGGTGTTGGCGCTGTCCTCCATCGAGTTCGATCTTTCGCCGGTGCAGGAAGGCCAGCAGGTCACGGTGATGTGGCGCGGCAAGCCGGTGTTCGTGCGCCGCCGTACTCAGAAAGAAATCGCCGATGCCCGCGCGGTGCCGGTTTCAAGCTTGCCGGACCCGCTGGCCCGCAACGCCAATCTGCCGGACAGCGCGGCCGCCACCGACCAGAACCGCATGTCCAAGCCGGAATGGCTCATCATGGTCGGCATCTGCACGCATCTGGGCTGCATCCCGCTCGATCACCAGGGGGACTACGGCGGCTATCTCTGCCCCTGCCATGGCTCGCAGTACGACACCGCGGGCCGCATCCGCAAAGGGCCGGCGCCGGAGAACATGTACATTCCGCCGTATTCCTACCTTGGCCCCACCAAGATCAAGATCGGCTGACGGAGCGAGAGATGGCCGGACAGTCGACCTACGTTCCGAAGACGGGCTTCACGCGCTGGCTGGACGATCGCCTGCCGATCCTGCGGCTGGCGAACGACACCATGATGACGTTCCCAACCCCGCGGAATCTGAATTTCTGGTACTCGTTCGGCGGCATTCTCACTTTCATGCTGGGGATCCAGATCGTCACCGGCATCGTGCTGGCAATGCATTACGTGCCGAGCGCCGACAAAGCCTTCGATTCCGTCGAAAACATCATGCGCGACGTGAATTACGGCTGGCTGCTGCGCTACATGCATTCCAACGGCGCCTCGTTCTTCTTCCTGGCCGTCTACCTGCACATTTTCCGCGGACTGTACTACGGCTCCTACAAGGCGCCGCGCGAAGTGCTGTGGATCATTGGCGTGCTGATCTACGTGCTGATGATCGCAACTGCCTTCCTCGGCTACACCTTGCCGTGGGGCCAGATGTCGTTCTGGGCCGCAACGGTCATCACCAACCTCTTTAGCTCCATCGACCAAGTCCTGCCGCATGTCGGCACCGCGATCACGCAGTGGCTGTGGGGCGGCTTCGCGGTGGGCGATCCGACGTTGAACCGCTTCTTCTCCCTGCACTATCTGCTGCCGTTCGTGATTGCGGGCCTGGTGGTGCTGCATATCTGGGCGCTGCACGTGCCGGGCAACAATAATCCGCTCGGCATCGACGTCAGGGGCCCGCAGGACACCGTGCCCTTCCACCCGTATTACACGGTGAAGGACGCGTTCTATCTCTGTCTCTTTGTCATCCTCTTTGCGATCGTCGTGTTCTATCTGCCGAACTCGCTGGTCGAGCCGGACAACTACGTCCCGGCCAACCCGCTGGTGACGCCTCCGGAGATCGTGCCGGAGTGGTACCTGCTGCCGTTCTACGCCATGCTGCGCTCCATCCCGCAGAAGCTGTTCGGAGTCATCGTCCTGTTCGGCGCGCTGGCGGTGCTG
>DATIEM010000015.1:0-9050 GCA_035455725.1 Rhizomicrobium sp.
CGGTGGATGTGCCGAGCGGCCTTCATGGCGACCTGGGGCGTGGCCTAGATGAGACCGTTGTGCAGGCAGATGCCACCGTCACCTTCTTCCGCAAGAAACCGGCGCATGTGCTGATGCCCGGTTCACTGAAATGCGGCGAGGTGATCGTCGCCGATATCGGAATCCCCAAAGCGGCGCTCGACGCAATCAAGCCAAACATCTTTGAAAACGGGCCGGAACTGTGGGGCGCACACTATCGGTGGCCAAGAGCCGACGCGCACAAATACGCGCGCGGACATTGCGTGGTGGTGAGCGGCCCCGCGCATGCGACCGGCGCGGCGCGGCTCGCCGCCCGCGGCGCGCTGCGCATTGGTGCGGGACTCGTGAGCGTTGCAAGCCCGCCGGACGCGGTGCCCATCAATGCGGCGCAGCTCACCGCGATTATGGTCAAGCCGTTCTCCGGCGCGATGGGGCTGGCCGATCTGCTGTCCGACAAGCGCCTCAACGCCGTCGTCATCGGGCCGGGCTGCGGCGTCGGCCGCCTGACGCAGGAGATGGTTTCAGCCGTGCTGGCGAGCAGCGCGGCGGCGGTGCTCGATGCCGATGCGCTGACCTCATTTCACGAGGAGCCGGCAGCGCTGTTTCGCCAGCTGCGGGAGCCGGCGGTGCTGACGCCCCACGAAGGCGAATTCGAGCGGATTTTGCCCGGGGTGCTCGCCAAATCGCAGAACCGGATCGAGGCGGCGCGTGCGGCTGCCACCGCTGCCGGCTGCACTGTCCTGCTCAAGGGACCCGACACTGTGATTGCGGCGCCGGACGGCCGGGCCATCGTCAACAGCCATGCGCCGCCTGCATTGGCGACCGCCGGTTCCGGCGACGTGCTTTCCGGCTTCATCGGCGGTCTCATGGCGCAGGGATTCGATTCGTTTCCCGCCGCCGCGGCTGCCGTCTGGCTGCATGCAAAGGCGGCGGCACGGTTCGGGCCGGGGCTCATTTCGGAAGATCTGCCGGAGCAGTTGCCGGCGGTGCTTGCCGCGCTCAGGGAAGAACTCGATGAGCGACATCGAAATCCGCCGCGCGAAATCCGCTGACGTTTCAGCTCTGCTCGAAATCTACAACCATTACATTCTTAAGACGCCCATCACTTTCGATATCGAGCCGCGCACGTTGGCGCAGCGCCGGGACTGGCTGGACCACTTTGCCGCTGCCGGCCGCTACCAGTGTTTTGTCGCGAGCGTGGGCGGAGAAACGATCGGCTGGGCCTGCTCCACGAAGTTCAAGGAGCGGGAGGCCTACGCCACCTCGGTAGAGACCAGTGTCTACTGCGCGCCCGGGTTCACCGGCCGCGGCATCGGACGTCAGCTCTACGCCACGCTGTTCGAAGCGCTGAAAGGCGAGGACATCCACCGTGCCTACGGCGGCATCACGCAACCGAATGAGGCTTCAAACCGGCTGCACCTGGCGCTCGGCTTTCGCCTTATCGGCACTTATGGCGAAGTCGGCCGCAAATTCGGCCGCTACTGGGATGTGGCAATCTACGAGCGGCTGTTCGCCTGATGAGTGGCTCGCGCGGGTTTGCAGATATTCACTTCCGACGAGGGACCTGCCGCCAAGCGAGATAGAGGCTCAAGAAACCGAGGAGCAAACCGCCGGTGCCGCCTACGACAATCACTATTTCCAGGCTACTCATCGGTCGCTCTCATCCTCGCGCTCCGCTGTTAGATGATAGAGTGCAACGCCAATGAAAGTTATGGCGATGCCAAGAACCGCCGCGCCATAGGAGGCCCATACGGGCGCCGGCCCCCCAAGCAGGGCTGGAACCACCACCGCGCCGAATAGCCCGCCTGCTGCCAGTCGCAGTGTGTTGGCGGTCCATTCGCCGAAGGATTGCCGCCCGCGCGGCGACAGCAGGATTGCCATTGTCTGTACCCACCCCGGGGCACTTTGCCGGTCCTCTGGCGGTGGGCAAGGGGGCCTGCTATACGGCCCGCCTTCTGGGTTTTACGGCCGAAGCAAGCCCGGCAGGCGGGCGTGGCGGAACTGGTAGACGCGCTGGATTTAGGTTCCAGTGACGCAAGTCGTGGGGGTTCAAGTCCCTCCGCCCGCACCACCCTGCCGAACTTCGTCTGGCACGCCAGCCTAATTGTGGGTTCCTGAGATGCAGATTACCGAAACCGTTTCCGACAACCTTCACCGCGAATTCAAAGTGGTGATCGGCCGCGACGATCTAGATGCCCGCCTCACCGGCCGCCTCGAAGAGATGAAGCCGCGCGTCCATCTGAAGGGCTTCCGGCCCGGCAAGGCGCCGGTCTCGTTCCTGAGGAAGTCGTTCGGAAAGTCCATGATGGGGGAAATCCTGGACGAGGCGGTGAACGAGTCGAGCAAGCGCGCGCTGGAGGACAACGGGCTGAAACCCGCGCTGCCGCCGCGGGTGGAAATGGGCAGCGACATCGAACAGGTGGCGCAAGGCAAGTCCGATCTCGAATTCACTCTTGCCATCGATCTGATGCCCGATTTCGAGCCTGCCGAAGTCACCATGATGCAGGTGGAGCGCCTGGTCAGCGACGTCACCGACAAGGATATCGACGATGCGGTGTACCGTATGGGGGAGCAGTCGCGTACCTATTCCCCGCGCGCCGATGGTGAAGCCGGGCAGCAGGAAGACAGCGTAACGATCGACTTTGTCGGCCGCGTCGACGGTACCGAATTCCCCGGCGGCAAGGCGGAAGATTTCAACCTGGTGCTCGGCTCAGGCCAACTGATTCCCGGATTCGAAGACCAACTGGTCGGTGCCAAGGCCGGTGACGAGCGGGATGTGAAGGTCACCTTCCCTCCCGATTATCCTGAGGCGAAGCTCGCCGGAAAGGACGCTGTGTTCTCGGTCAAGGTGAAGGAGGTGAAGAGTCCGGATCCTGTTTCCGTGGACGACGAACTGGCGAAAAAGATGGGGCTCGATTCCCTTTCCACCTTGCGCGACCGTGTGCGGGACCAGATGCGACAGGACTATGCGCGCGTCAGCCGCATGCATATGAAGCGCCGCATTCTGGATGCGCTCGACGAGGCGCATTCCTTCGATCTCCCCCCGGCCATGGTCGAGGCGGAGTTCAACGCCATCTGGCAGGCCGTGCAGCAGGAACTTGAGCGCGAAGGGAATGCCGGCGAGGACGAAGGCAAAAGCGAAGAGGACCTGAAGAAAGAGTACCATGACATCGCCGAGCGGCGCGTGCGCCTCGGCCTTGTGCTGGCGAAGATCGGCGAGCAGAACGGCATCCAGGTCGCGCCCGAGGAAGTGAATCGCGCCGCTGCCGCCCGCGCCCGCCAGTACGCCATGCAGAGCCAGGCATCCGGTCAGCCGATGACGGAACAGCAGGCCTATCAGCTGCTGACCAACAGCCCGCAGGCCATGGCCGAGGTCCGCGCGCCGCTCTTCGAAGACAAGGTGGTCGATTTCATCGCCGAACTGGCCCAGGTGGAAGACCGCAAGGTGGATCGCGACATTCTGTTCCTCGATCCCGACGAAGCACGCGAAAAACTGAAGAGCGTCGAAGCCTCCTGAGCACCGATCCGGATCGTGCCATAGCCTCGACAGCGCTTGGGGCAGGGACTACATCGGGGCCATGAAAGACCCTCGCGACGTTTACATGAACACGCTGGTGCCGATGGTGGTGGAACAGACCGCCCGGGGCGAGCGCGCCTACGACATCTACTCGCGCCTCCTGAAGGAGCGAATCATTTTTATCACCGGGGGCGTGGAGGACTACGTCGCGAGCCTGATCACGGCGCAGCTCCTCTTTCTTGAGGCAGAAAATCCCAAGAAAGAAATCGCCATGTATATCAACTCGCCGGGCGGCATCGTCACCGCCGGAATGGCGATCTACGATACCATGCAGTACATCCGGCCCCCGATTCAGACCTTGTGCGTGGGCCAGGCGGCATCTGCCGCCTCGCTGCTGCTGTGCGCCGGCCGGAAAGGCGAGCGCTTTTGCCTGCCGAACGCGCGCATCCTCGTGCACCAGCCGTCCGCGTCCTATTATGGCCAGGCTGCGGATATCGCCCGCCATGCACAAGAAATCATCAAGCTCAAGCGCCGGCTGAACGAGATTTACGCCCGGCACACCGGTCAAACCGTTGAAGCCATTGAAAAAGCGCTGGACCGCGATACCTATATGACTGCGGAAGAGGCCAAGACGTTCGGGCTGGTGGACCAGGTTCTCAGCCGGCGCTCCGACCTCGGTGAAATGGCCTAAGTGGTTGACACTGTGCGGGAATCGATCACATTCGCAGGAGTTAAACAATTCTTGATCTGCGGCTACCTATCGTGGTCGTATGATTCGAGCCTGCAACCGAAATCGGCTGGCGCAGTTCCTGCAATTGTTTAAGGCGTGGCCGGCCAGGCGGCCTGTGAAGGCGGAACACTTCCCGGAGAACCATGAGTAAGGTGGGCAGCGGCGAGAACAAGAATACGCTTTATTGCTCCTTCTGCGGCAAGAGCCAGCACGAGGTGCGTAAACTGATTGCTGGCCCAACGGTCTTCATTTGCGACGAGTGCGTCGAACTCTGCATGGAGATCATCCGGGAGGAGAACAAGACCTCCTTCATGAAGAGCCGCGAAGGCGTGCCCACGCCCGGCGAGATATACAAGGTGCTCGACGATTACGTGGTGGGTCAGCAGCACGCCAAGAAGGTGCTGAGCGTTGCCGTCCACAATCACTACAAGCGCATCAACGCCACCGCGAAGAACGCCGACGTGGAGCTTGCGAAGTCCAACATCCTGCTGATCGGGCCGACCGGCTGCGGCAAGACGCTGCTGGCGCAGACGCTGGCGCGCATCCTCGACGTGCCGTTCACCATGGCCGACGCCACCACGCTGACCGAAGCGGGTTATGTCGGCGAAGACGTGGAAAACATCATCCTCAAGCTGCTGCAGAACGCCGACTACAATGTGGAGCGGGCGCAACGCGGCATCGTTTACATCGACGAGGTCGACAAGATCTCACGCAAATCGGACAACCCATCCATTACCCGCGATGTCTCCGGCGAAGGCGTGCAGCAGGCGCTGCTCAAGATCATGGAAGGCACGATTGCATCCGTGCCTCCGCAGGGCGGCCGCAAGCATCCCCAGCAGGAGTTCCTGCAGGTCGACACAACCAACATTCTCTTTATCTGCGGCGGCGCCTTTGCCGGGCTGGAGAAGATCATCTCCCAGCGCACCCACGGCACCAACATGGGCTTTGGCGCGACGGTGCGCGGCGCAGACGAGCGTGGCACCGGCGAGGTGCTTCGCGATGTCGAACCCGAGGATCTGCTGAAGTTCGGCCTCATTCCGGAATTCATTGGCCGCTTGCCGGTGCTCGCCACGCTCGGCGATCTTTCGGAGCAGGCGCTGGTCGAGATTCTCACGCGGCCGAAGAACGCGCTTGCCAAGCAGTATCAGCGCATGTTCGAGATGGAAGGCGTCAAGCTGCGCTTCCAGGAGGAGGCGCTGAAATCGATCGCCCGCAAGGCCATCGCCCGCAAGACCGGCGCGCGCGGCCTTCGCTCGATCATGGAGGGCATTCTGCTCGAAACCATGTTCGAGCTGCCGACGATGAATGGCGTGCAGGAAGTGGTGCTGACCGCGGACGTGGTCGAAGGCCGCTCACGCCCGCTCTACACCTACTCCGACAAAACGCCCCGCGAGCAGACCGCAAGCTAACGCGGCCTTCAGTTGGCGCCATCCGCCGCGAAAAGTTCCTCAGCCGCGCGAACCTGAACGATTGTTCAGTATCGCAAACATTTGCTGTCGAAGAATCGCCGCAACGGGCAACGAACCACAGCAACAGGCGGTTAACGCCTTGAAAGCGCCGTTCCGGAAGGCCACTTTACTCCTCCAGAGTCGGCCATGTGGCGGCTCACAATAGCGTCCCGCGGCGTCGCAAAGGCGGGACAAGGCCGGGAGAGCTAACCCGGCAGGAGAGACGTAGAATGTCAGATCAGATCATCGAGAATAAGGGTGAGTCCGGCGGCCAACTGGCGCCGGTGCTGCCGCTTCGCGATATCGTTGTTTTTCCCCACATGATCGTTCCGCTCTTCGTGGGCCGGGAGAAATCGGTGCGCGCGCTGGAAGAGGTGATGAACGATGAAAAGCAAATTCTGCTGCTGACGCAGAAAAACGCTGCCGACGACGACCCATCCATCGACGGTCTGCACCGTATCGGCACGCTCGCAACCGTTTTGCAGCTGTTGAAGCTTCCCGACCAGACGGTGCGCGTGCTGGTCGAGGGCAAGGCGCGCGCCAAGGTGAACGGCTTCGCTCCGCGCAACGACTTCTTCCAGGCCGAGATCGAGAAGATTGGCGATACCGGTGGGGAAGTGCGCGAGACGGAAGCTCTTATCCGCTCCGTCAAGGCGAATTTCGAGAATTACATCAAGCTCAACAAGAAAGTGCCGGCGGAGACGTTGGCGAGCGTGGCGCAGATTGAGGACCCCGCGAAGCTGGCCGATACGGTCGCCTCGCATTTATCGGTGAAAATCGCCGATCGGCAGGCGCTGCTCGAGACCCTGAATGTCGGCGAGCGGCTGGAAAAGGTGCTGGGCCTAATCGAGGGCGAGATCGGCGTGCTGCAGGTCGAGCGCAAGATCCGCACGCGCGTGAAGCGCCAGATGGAGAAGACACAGCGCGAGTACTACCTCAACGAGCAGCTCAAGGCGATTCAGAAGGAGCTCGGCGAAGGCGACGAAGGCCGCGACGAGATGAACGAGCTCGAGGAGCGCATTCGCAAGACCAAGCTCTCCAAGGAAGCGCGCGAGAAGGCGAGCGCGGAGCTGAAGAAGCTGCGCAGCATGAGCCCAATGAGCGCGGAAGCCACGGTGGTGCGCAATTATCTTGACTGGCTGCTTTCGCTGCCCTGGGGCAAGAAATCCAAGGTCAAGAAGGACCTCGCGCTCGCCGAAGACATCCTCAACGAGGATCACTACGGGCTCGATAAGGTAAAGGAGCGGATTCTCGAATATCTGGCCGTGCAGCAGCGCGCCGGCAAGATGAAGGGCCCAATCCTGTGTCTGGTTGGACCTCCGGGCGTCGGCAAGACGTCGCTCGGCAAGTCGATCGCGCGTGCCACCGGCCGTGAATTCGTGCGCATGTCGCTCGGCGGCGTGCGCGACGAAGCGGAAATCCGCGGTCACCGGCGCACCTATATCGGCTCCATGCCCGGCAAGATCATCCAGTCGATGAAGAAGGCAAAGAGCGCCAATCCGCTTTTCCTGCTCGACGAAATCGACAAGCTGGGCGCGGACTGGCGCGGCGATCCGTCGAGCGCGCTGCTCGAGGTGCTCGATCCGGAGCAGAACCACACCTTCAACGACCACTATCTGGAGGTCGATTTCGATCTTTCGGACGTGATGTTCATCACCACCGCGAACACGCTGCACATGCCGCAGCCGCTGATGGACCGTATGGAGATCATCCGCATCCCCGGCTACACCGAGGATGAAAAGGTGGAGATCGCCAAGCGTCACCTCATCGGCAAGGAGATGAAGGCCCACGGGCTGAGGGACGAGGAGTGGAAAATCTCCGACGACGGCCTGCGCGACCTCATTCGTTACTATACGCGCGAGGCAGGCGTTCGGAATCTGGAGCGCGAGATCGCCCGCCTCACCCGCAAGGCCGTGAAGGACATCGTCTCCCGCAAGTCTGTATCGATCGAGGTCACGCCTGAAAATCTCGGGACCTACGCCGGCGTGCGGAAATTCCGCTACGGCGAGATCGAGAGCGAAGATCAGGTCGGCGTGGTCACCGGCCTGGCGTGGACGGAAGTCGGGGGCGAAACGCTGCAGATCGAGTCCGTGATGCTGCCCGGCAAGGGCCGCATGCAGACGACCGGCAAGCTCGGCGACGTGATGAAGGAATCGATCGATGCGGCGCGTTCCTATGTGCGCTCCAAGGCGACGCAGTTCGGCATCAAGCCGCCCACCTTCGACAACAAGGACATCCACGTGCACGTGCCGGAAGGCGCGACGCCCAAGGATGGACCGTCAGCCGGCGTGGCGATGGCGACTTCCATCATTTCCGTCATCACGGGCATCCCGATACGCCGCGATGTGGCGATGACGGGCGAGGTGACGTTGCGCGGGCGCGTGCTGCCGATCGGCGGCCTCAAGGAGAAGCTGCTGGCAGCGCTCCGGGCAGGCCTCAAGACGGTGATCATCCCGGCAGACAACGAGAAGGATCTCGCCGAGATTCCGGACAATGTGAAGTCCGGATTGAAGATCGTTCCGGTGAAGAACGTTGAGGAGGTGCTTAAGGTCGCGCTCACCCGCGAGCCGGAGCCTATCAACTGGGAAGAGCCGGAAATCGTCGCGGCAGCGGCTGTTCGGCCACCGGACGGCGATGCCGTGGTCACGCACTAATTGGGTCGATCACACGGTGAGGGGCCGCCCTTGGGCGGCCCCTTTTGCTTTTCGGTCCAAGCGGTTGCGCCGAGGCAGCAACTTCGACGGGATCCGCCAATCGCACAAAAAAGCCGCCGATTCCTTGGATTTCTGCTTTGACGAGGCGGCACACCGCCCCTACATTCCAAGACCGGACTCGTCCAAAGGAGCCTCTCTTCATGAACAAGAACGATCTGACCCAGCAAGTTTCCGACCGCGCGGGAATCGGCAAGAACGAGGCCGCCAAGGCTGTGGACGCGGTCTTCGATTGCATTTCCGAGACGCTGAAGGCCGGCGACGAGGTGCGACTGACGGGTTTCGGCGTCTTTGCCGTGGCCTCCCGCGCCGGCGGCAAGGGCCGCAATCCGCAGACCGGCGAAGAGATCACCATCAAGCCTTCCAAGCAGCCCCGCTTCCGTCCGGGCAAGCAGCTGAAAGATTCCCTCAACACCTGATCCGCTTTCCGACGAGCGGCAAATCCCTGCTATAGTTATCGATGCCGGGCGGTTAGCTCAGCCGGTAGAGCACATCGTTTACACCGATGGGGTCGGCGGTTCGAACCCGTCACCGCCCACCATCCTACGCTGCGCAGCAGGCGGAGGATGGTGAGTCCGCCGAAGCCTTGGCGAAGGCGGACTGCCTGACGCCGCGCAGCTACGGAT
>DATIEM010000016.1:0-11645 GCA_035455725.1 Rhizomicrobium sp.
CGATCGCCGCCACCGCCACGATCGCGCTGCCCAGCCATGAGTTGCCGCCATGAGCGCAATGCCGGGACCGCAGCGCGGCGGATCCCCAAAATTACTGCTGGGATTTGTCGTCTTCCTATTTTTTGCCTGGGGCTTTGCCACAGTCTTGCTCGACACGTTGGTTCCCAAGCTCAAGGGCTTGTTTTCGCTCTCCTACACCGAGGTGATGCTGACCCAGTTCAGCTTCTTCATCGGCTATTTCTTTTTCTCGATCCCGGCCGGCTTCATTCTTTCCCGCATGGGCTACATCCGTGCGTCCATTCTGGGGCTGGCGATCATGGCCGCCGGCTGCCTGCTGTTTATTCCTGCGACTTATATCGCGCTGTTCCCCGCATTCCTGCTCGCTCTCTTCATCATGGCATCGGGAATCACGTTGCTGCAGGTGGTGGCCAATCCTTTCATCGCCGAGCTCGGACCGGAAGAATCGTCCCACAGCCGTCTCACACTCGCCCAGGCATTTAATTCGCTGGGAACCACCATTGGGCCTTGGGTTGGCGCGATATTAATCCTGCGCACTGGAGTAACCGCACCTCATGCTGCTGGGCTGTCGGACGACGCACTGGCTGCCGCACGGCGCGCGGAAGTCCATTCCGTGCAATGGCCATTCGTGGGAATCGGCGTTGCACTCCTGCTTCTTGCCTTCGGCTTCTGGCTGCTTCGCCGCAATGTGGCGCCCGCGGTGAGTGCCAACATGGCGACTTTCCGGGCGCTCTGGGCCTTGAGAACGCGCTCGCGGCTGCTGCTCGGCGCAGTGGCGATTTTTCTCTACGTCGGGGCGGAAGTATCGATCGGCAGTTTAATGACAAATTATCTGATGCAGCGCTCTGTACTGGCGCTTTCTGCCCCGCAAGCCGGCAAGCTCGTGAGCCTCTATTGGGGCGGCGCCATGCTCGGAAGGTTCCTCGGTGCATTTGTGTTGCGGCGGATAAAGCCGGGTCTCGTATTGGCTGCCTGCGCCGTTTGCACCACACTGCTCGCTCTTCTTTCCTCCGCGACGACAGGGGAGCTTGCGGCAGTCGCTCTCATCGCGGTGGGACTGTTCAATTCGATAATGTTCCCGACAATCTTCGCTCTGGCCTGTGAGAACCTGGGTGAAGAGACCCCCAACGGTTCGGCGCTGCTCTGTATGGCTATTGTGGGCGGCGCAATCGTGCCCGTGTTGACGGGCGCAACCGCCGACAGGTTTGGACTGGCGCCTTCGCTACTGGTTCCGGCGGTTTGCTATCTCTGGATCCTCGCGTACGGATTGCTGACGGCCCGCGGCTTGGGGCTGCAAAGGAATCTCTATTCGGCTGGTTCCTGAGCCGGTTTCTTTCTGCCCTCCAGCTTGGCAATCCGATCGCTGAGCTTGGCTATTTGCTGCTGCTTCTGTTCCCATAAGACTGCAGCGATTTTCACGGCGGTTTCGGCAGCAAGTGGCTGAACCTGCGCACGATTTCCCTTGCTCTTGAGCGGGCCAAAAAGCGGATCGCCGTCAACGTGCAGGGTACCGAAATATTCCAGCGCCACACGGGTGTTGCTTTCACGAAAGTGGCGCATGAATTCTGCCAGCTCCTCGTCCGGCAGCGCTGCGGCGGGCCCGTTGGAGGCCGCCTGCAGCAGCTTCACGACATTTCCGCGCAATAGGTTCGGCTTGTCTTTTTTGAAGCGTGGAACGCTCTGGTTAAACAGCCGAAGAAACTCCAGCGCGTCGATGTCAAGGCTTTCGTTCACCCGTTCCGGTCTGCGAAAAGCCTCTTTGTAATCCAGGCCAACCAGCTGCAAAAAATCCGCAACCACATCGCCGTCCTTCAGCGCGCCGCGATCGTAAATTCGGCAGATCAGGTTTGCTCTTCCCGCGACAGAATTCCAGCGCTGCAGAAGGGGATAATAATTGTAGCGCTGATCGCGTAATTCGGCCGAAGGCAGTTTCATAGGTCCGGTGAAGCCGGATTTGACGTCGGTCGAGTAGGTGCTGCAGAGAAACTCGTCCTGGCGCCGCAAGTACACGATCACTCGAATGTCGTGCGTCAACGACTGAAGCATTCGCCACAGCAGCTCGACCTCCGCCGGCGTGGTAAGGCGCGATGAGCAGTGTTCACCAGAAAGCACAACTGTGTGGCATCCCGCTTCTTCAGACTCGGCAAGAAGCTTCTCGGCCAGCTGTTTTCGGAAATCGTGGATCTTCGCGACCGAATCCAAGCCGTAGATCAGGCGCAGATCGTCGCGTTTTCGCTCGTTCTGCGCGGCGGCGGCCAGCGCCATGTGATTTTCGGCGCCTGGAGCGCGAGGGAAAAGAAGGCCGGATTCCTTCAGGGCGTCCCGATTAATCCGGAGAAATTGCTGGATCGAGGAGGTGCCGGTCTTTTCGACACCGATATGCAAATACATACGCATTCGACGCGTCAGATTTCGTTTGTGACCACCTTCTCCATGAATTCTAGCCGTTCGAAAATGGATGTCCGGTCAAACGCGATCACAAACAGATATCCGACGCCGAGCATTCTAGAGTCCTGTGAGTTTGCAATTTCACGCATGTTTTGCACGCGGCTGGACGTTATACGGAGCCGCACCGGCGTAAACTGAAGATCAGAAGCGCTATTTACATCCTCCAAAGATAGGCGAACGATCTTTTTTCCGGTGAAAAGAGGAAATGAAACTGCCTGCTTTCCGTTGAGCTGAACGGTAATCGCTGCACCGCCGGGCGGTGCATTGAGTCCCAGGAACAGCGCCGGCCGCTCATGCTCTGACTTCACCCGAAACGCGATCTCAGACAATTCCTTGCTTGTCCACGTGCCCCACGCTTCCGGTTGATGCCACATATTTCCGGCGCAGAAGACTTCGGCGGCCTTGGGCTTCTCAAAGTCCCTGACCGGTTCAGGCCGGCCAAACTGGTAGAGAACATTCGTATCAAGAACAGGGAGTGCCGTTGACAGCGGCTCCGTGTTCGCAGCATCCGTCAAAATGTCCGTGAACTCGGAAAGAACTTGCGTCCACTGTCGAGGTCGATACTCTTGTCGTATCCTGCGGTTTGCCTCGACCAAGGCCGTAGGATTGTCGATCAGCCGGGCGACAGCTTCATGGATGCTGGTTTCCGAACGTTCGTCCACATGAATGGCATAGCCTGCGCCTGCCTCACAAAGGGATGAATTGCTTCCGGCAATGCAAACCTTGCCTGCTGCGAGGCTCTCCGTAATCGGCAATCCCCATCCTTCGTAATAACTGACGTACATGCTGAATAGGCACTTGCGATACAAACCCTGCAGCACTTCGTCGGGCAAGCCGCTCAAAAAATGAATGTTATGGTTGAGCAAACCCAATGCTTTTGCCTGGGCGATAACGGCATCACTCTTCCAGCCGATCCGCCCGACGCACAGAAGCTTGGGGCAATTCTCCGGATGCGTGTGCCTCAACTGATCCCAGACATGGACCAGGCTAAGGTGGTTCTTGCGAGGCTCGATGGTGCCAACCGCCAGAACGAAATCGTCCTCGAATGCGCCTAGGTCGGATAACAGTTCAGAAACCGCAATCTCCGCATCCGGAGAGGGGGCGTTATCCTCCCAAGCGGCATCGAGGCGGCAAATGTGCAGATTTTGTGATGGTGGCGGCTGAACCAGATCCACGTAGTCATTGCGCGTGGCTTCCGAGTTGCAGATTACAAGATCGGCGCATTCGCGAATATGCGCCAGCCAGTGGCTGTGCTCAATGGCGTGAAAGTGCTCGAAATAGGCAGGGTGCCTGACGGGAATGCAATCATGCAGGAACACGCCAATGCGCACGCCGCGACGTCGAAGTTGACGAATTTGCACGAAATAGCTCGCCAGCGACCAGGAGGCGCCCACGTTGACGAGCCACTCGCCTGATTCAAATTGCTTGAGCGGAAAGGTGGTCAGTTGGACCGCCAGCTCCTGATAGACTTCGCTCCAGCTGCGGGCAGCCGGCCGAAAGGTCCGTGCCGTTTCCAACAAGGCAAGGAGCCATTTGCCCGGAACAAGCCGCCATTTTTGAATGGCGCGGTCGTAAATCACGAGCAGTGTGGCGGAGGCTTTCTCATGGCGCAGGAGCTCAAGGCAGAGTTCCTGCTGAACGCGCTGAATTCCCGTGGGCGTGTGTCCAGCGCTGTAATAGTAGAACAGGTCGCTAACATCGAAGCTCATCGCAGGCCATGGCTGCTGCGCCGGCGACGATGCTGCAGGGGTGCTCGAAACAGCCTTAAACAGCGTTACACTCATGTTCCACCTGGTCTAACAAGGCATTTACCTGCGCGATACCGCTAGAGAGCTTCGACGCTGGAGGAATTCGATCTAGAACCGCACGCGCTCCCTGCGCATCTCCCAGCCGCGCAAGCACGCGAGCCCCCAACAGCAAGACGTTATCTGATGCGCTTTGGGTTTCGAGAAGCGGCGCAATAGCCCTGTTGGCGAGCTTCGGCTGCCCCTTTTCCATTGCCGCCTTAGCATAAAAAAAACGGGCCTGCCCTGTGTCGTCCCACGCGGCGAAGCGCTGGAGAATAGGCAGTGTTTCGTCCGGTAACTCCTTCAGCAGAAAATGGAAGAGGTTCCGCAGAGCAGGAGTCCGGTCCGGATCGATATGCACTCGATGGATCAGTTCTGCCAGCCTGACGACTCGGCGATCATGGCGCATTTCGCGGTGCGCCGATGCAAACTCGTCTGCCGAGATGAACTCTTCCTGCACCGTCGCCCCATCCGAGTGCTCATGCTCGGCCCCACCCTACGCAACCCGCGAACGCCTCGCAAGCGCGGGGTCTGCCGCGCAAAACACAAAACCATCCAACCAGGCCAAAGGCTGATTTCCATCGCCTTGGGGGACCGCGTTGTGTATCTGGCTCGACTTCTCTAGCTTTCCCGCGCCGCGCTTGTCGAGGGTCAACCTTGCTTATTCTCCACGTAGGAACCCAAAAGACCGGAACCTCGGCGCTTCAGGGCTATTTGTCCCAGCATGCAGACGCATTGTTGGGGCAGGGGATCCGCTACCTCGAGGCTGGGCGCGAGCGCGGGAACCGCAGTTCCCACGGCGATCTCGCGCAGTCGATCCTTGGCCGCGGCGATCTCGCGATCTGGGAAAAAGTTCGCCGCGAGCTGCGTGAGAGTACCAGCCGGATCAATCTCATCAGCGCGGAAGGGTTTTGGTTCAGTGACCCCGCCGAGCTGAAGGCGGAATTGCCCGAAGCGGACGAAATTCGGATCGTGGTGTACCTGCGCCGGCAGGACAAATATCTCCAATCGCTTTGGAAGCAGGCTGTTACCGGCGGACGCCGGCACAGTTTCGCCGAGTGGCGGGAGCGGCTACCGTTTCGAGGGGACTATTTTGCGACGCTGGAGCGATGGTCCGCCCAATTCGGCGACCACGCCATCGTGGTGAGGCCATACGAACGAAACGGTGTGGTGAATACTGTCGAAGATTTTTGCCGAATTGTCGGGGCGACGGGACTTCCCGAGCACAAGAACGTCGGTCGCAATCCCTCGCCGCGCAAGGAACTCCTGCAATTTATTCGGGCGTTCAATCATTTGCAGGCGGAGGTCGACAATCACCAATTCTTTCGAGCCCTGATTTTCAAGAATCCGGAATATGTGCGCTCGTGCGATATGCTCTCCTACGAGGAGGCTGCAGCGGTGATGAAGAGCTATGACGAAAGCAACCGGCTTCTCGTGGAGAAATATTATCGGGACGATACCGTCCAACTGTTTCCTGAGCTCACCAGAACGGAGCCGTCTGCCGTTTGGCAAGTCGACAGCGAGGAATTCTTCAGGCTTACCGTAGACGTGCTCGATGTTGTTGCGCAATTTGCTGCGAGCGGCTCCCTGAAGCTCGAGAGCCCGGTTGTTCAGCGCCCGCGCCAGCGCCGTGAGGCAAGCTCCGCCACTCCACGGAAGAAATTGGACAAATCGCAGCGGGCGTTGCGGAAGGCCGAACGCGCTGCGCGCGACGGTGGCAGCCGGCAACTTCCTCCAGCATAGCGGTGCAGGACGGAGCTGTACACATCCTCCCGTGCGCGCAATGAGGCACGGTCGTATCCGGGTCGGGATCTCCGGCTGGCGGTATAAAGGGTGGCGCGGAAGCTTCTATCCTGCACAGCTTCGGCAAAAGGATGAATTGGCTTACGCCGCCAGCCGCTTCTCAACGGTGGAAATTAACGGCACCTTCTACTCGCTGCAGCGTCCCGACTACTTTGCGGCCTGGCGGGAACAAACGCCGGCACGATTCATCTTCGCGGTAAAGGGTCCCCGCTTCATCACCCATATGTTGAAACTTAGCCGTCCGGAGATACCGTTGGCGAACTTCTTCGGCAACGGACTACTGGCGCTTCGCGAGAAGCTGGGCCCTATTCTGTGGCAATTCCCGCCGCAATTTCGATTCGATCGCGACAAGCTTTCTCGATTTTTCGAACTTTTGCCGCGCGATACCGAGGCCGCGGCTCGAATCGGGCGAAAGCACGATCATCGTATCACCGGGCGGGTATGGCTGCGGACGGATAGCAAGCGGCGGCTGCGGCATGCGGTAGAAATACGTCATGACAGTTTCCGTTGCGCGGAGTTCATCGACCTTTTGCGGGAGCACGATATTGCACTGGTGGTCGCAGATACCGTCGAGTGGCCGCTGCTTTTCGATGTGACGGCGGATTTCGTGTACTGCCGGCTTCATGGCTCGGAGCAGCTTTACACGAGCGGATATGAATCCGCTGCGCTTGACGTTTGGGCGCGCCGCGCGGTGGCCTGGGCGGGCGGCGGCGAATTGCGGGATGGACACTGCGCGCATTCGAGGACGGCGCGGACGCTGCAATCGCGCGATGTGTTCGTTTACTTCGACAACGATGCCAAGGTGCGCGCTCCGTTCGACGCCCAGGCGCTGGAGAAGAAAGTCGTCCGTTTGCTGGAAGCTGGCGTGTCTGCGCATACGGCGGCTGGAGGAGGGCAGATATGACTCTGGAAATGAAGCAGCGTTGCGAGAGGTGCGAATCGCCCCTTCCGCCGGACAGCGCAGGGGCACGCATCTGCAGTTACGAATGCACCTTCTGCAGTGCGTGCAGCGGCGAGATGAGAAACATCTGCCCGAATTGCGGTGGCGAACTGGTGCGTCGCCCTGCGCGACAGTCCCGCGCGTGAATTATCGGCACGCCTTTCACGCCGGTAACTTCGCCGACGTGCACAAGCACACCGCATTGGCGGCCATTATTGGCCACTTGCGCCGAAAGGCCGCGCCGTTCTGCGTCATAGACACCCACGCCGGCCGCGGCCTGTACGATCTTTCGGGCGCCGAGGCCGCACGAACCGCCGAGGTGGCGCAGGGCGTGGGACGGTTAGCCGAATACGGGGCTACGGCCGAATCGCTCGCGCGATATCTTGAGATCGTGCGGGGATTCCTGCCGCGCTCCTATCCCGGTTCGCCACTGATTGCCGCCAAACTGATGCGCGAACCGGACCGGCTGGTCGCCATTGAAACTCAACCCGATGAATTCGCGGCGTTGCGGGCCTGCGTCGCGGGGTACCGGAATGCAAGGACCATTCCGGGCGACGGCTACGCACGGTTACCCAATCTTCTGCCACCGCCAGAACGACGCGGTCTGATCCTGATCGATCCGCCCTACGAATCGTCCGACGAAGCAGAGCAGGCGGCCCAAGCTTTGTCTGCGGCGATCGCGCGCTTTGCCACTGGAATTTTCATGATCTGGCATCCTCTGAAGTCTGCGGTATGGGCGAACGCATTCGCGGGCGAAATTCGCAGCCGCAACGCGGCAAAACTCCTTTCGCTGACGCTGGATGTGGGGCGGAACGAGACGGATGCATCCGACCGGCTCACAGCCTCCGGGTTGCTTGTGGTCAATCCTCCATACGGCCTGGATAGCGAAATGGAGGCGGCACAATCGGAGATGTTGCCGATCCTCAGGCAAGGATCAGACGGAGCTGCCAAGGTGACATGGCTCGCAGGGAAGGCTTAGGCGCTTGCGGCGGCGCAATCCCGTCACTATGTTCGCGCGTCCCGCGGACAGGTGGCTGAGCGGTTGAAAGCACCGCACTCGAAATGCGGCATACTCGCAAGGGTATCGGGGGTTCGAATCCCTCCCTGTCCGCCACGAATTTAAGCGGCTGAATCTCCGGCTGATCTATTCGGGCCAAAGAATGAGAAGAGCTGCAGACCTCGATGATCGCAATCGTGAATACATTCGTGCTGTGCTACGCGGCGCTGTTTCCGATCGTCAATCCCGTCGGGAGCGCCCCGCTCTTTTTGGGCCTTACGCAATTTACGACGGAAAAAGTCCGAAATGCGCTCGCGATGCGAGTCGCGATAAGCAGCTTCTTCCTGTTGCTCGGCTCTCTCTTCATGGGCTCACACGTTCTTGAATTCTTCGGGATCAGCTTGCCCGTCGTGCGGATTGGAGGTGGCCTGGTTGTCACCTCCTTCGGCTGGAAGCTGCTCAACTCGGATGCGAAGGTCGATGGCGAGCACCCGGGAGAAAACGCGGTCTCAACCGTGCCGGATGTTTTCTATCCTCTGACGATGCCGCTCACCGTGGGGCCTGGCTCCATATCCGTGGCCATGACTCTCGGTAGCCAGCGGCCGAAGATCGGCGGGCTTTCGGCCCTGGCGCAGTTCGGATGCGGGGCGATCGCCGGAATTGTTGCGATCGCCGCGACCGTTTACCTGTGTTATCGCTTCGCGGAGGCGACGGTTGAGGCGCTCGGCAAATCGGGCACGAACGTGCTGGTGCGGCTTTCCGCGTTTATCATGCTTTGCATCGGGATACAGATCATCTGGAGCGGCTGGAAGGATCTAGGCCCCTTCCTTCGCTAACGGTCGACCGGCGCCGAATGTGCGACTCCAGAAGGCATAGGCCTCCTCATTCGGGCAGGGCACGTTTTGGCAGCTTCGGTGCGCCGCACGGCTGGCGAGCGCAGCGGCCGCTCTGTACACTCGCGAATCATCTCCGGGGATTAGAGATGCAATTCGGGAGGCGGCTTATGGTTGGCGCAATGGCGGCCACGTTTAGGGTTATGGCGCTCGCGGCACTTTCCACGCAGGCTCTCGCCGCAACGCATGCTTATTCCGCCAACCTCACCACGTATCACTACGACAATCTGAGGACGGGGTGGAATCCAAACGAGACGCTGCTTACGCCGGCCGTTGTCCAAGGCTCACAGTTCAAGATCATCGCTACAGCCGCCCTCGATGACCAGGTCGATGCCCAGCCATTGTTCATGGCGAATCAGAAAATCAAAGGGCAGGGAACGCATGACGTTCTTTACGTCGCGACCGAAAGCAACACGATCTACGCGGTCGATGCGGCCACGGGCGCCATTCTTTTGCAGCGCAATCTCGGCAAGCCGGTGCCGCAGTCAGCCCTGCCGGGACAGTGCAACAACAACGGCCCGAATATCGGTGTGACGGGAACGCCAGTGATCGACCCTGCGGCGGGGACCCTTTACGCCATCGCCTATAGCTACGAGCGCAAGCAGCAGACGTATCGTCTTCATGCCCTCAATCTTTCCACGCTTTCCGACAAGACAATGCCGGCGCTGATAACGGCTTCGGGCCAGCTTTCGGACGGTTCGACTTACACCTTCAATCCGACAGTGAGCCGCCAGCGGGCGGCTTTGCTGCTGGCGAATGGAACCGTGTACGCGGGCTTTGCCAGTTTTTGCGACGAAGCGGCCGATCAGTCGCGCGGTTGGGTGCTGGGCTGGAATGCGAGCACGCTGGCGCCTCTTCCGGCCAACCATCTCGACAATGCGCTGGCCCAATCGCCCGACAATTTTTTTCTGACCTCGATCTGGATGTCCGGTTACGGCCTAGCGGCCAGTGGCGCCGGCGACATCTATTTCGTGACGGGCAACTCCGACTACAGCGGCACGACCTACGACAAGCATCTGAACCTCACCGAAAGCGTCGTTCAACTTTCGAAGGATTTGAGGAAGGTCAGGAGCGCGTGGACGCCGAAGGGAAAGGATCTCGGCTGGCAGGTGCTCGACGAGTACGATCTCGATTTTGGTTCGGGGGGCGCCATGCTTCTGCCGCCGCAGACCGGGCAGTCTTCCAACCTGCTCGTGGCAGCAGGCAAGGTTGGCGTGCTTTATCTGTTGAACGCCGACGATCTGACGAACGGCGAGAAAGGAAACAAGAGCATCCTCGACCACCACAACATGGGAGAATGCTGGTGCGGTCCGTCCTATTTTACCGGCGCTGACGGCATCGGCCGGGTGGTAACCAGCGGCGGCCAGAGTGGCGCCATCTGGAGGGTGGACACCGCGAACGGTCCGCACCTTGAAGGCGAGTTCGCATTGCCCGCCATGACCACGGGCCAGGATCCCGGGTTCTTCACCAGCGTATCCTCCAACGGTACCCAGTCGGGGACGCAGATCGTCTGGGCCGTCAGCAGACCCACGAGCGACCAGGACACGAGCGTTTCACTGTACGCTTTCGATGCGAGCAACGGCGCGAAGCTGTTCTCCGGCATATCGGGCGACTGGCCGAACACCGGCGGCAATTCCAACATTGTGCCGGTGGTCGCCAACGGCAGGGTTTATGTTGCCAGCAACAAGACGGTTTCCATTTTCGGCCTGAGCGGCGGTGCCGCTGCGAAGCCCATGCTGGGCGGCCGGAAAACGCCCGAGCCGCTAGCGGCCGGGCAGCACGAGTTTTATGGCCTGGTCACCGGTATCGCGCAGCACAGCATGAGCGTGCTGAAGCGCGATGGCACCATGGTCACGGTGGATATCGGCGCGGCGGAGCGCGCGCACCGCGTAGCGCCCCCGGCGATCGGACACGGTGTCATGGTGCGCGGCACGATGGGGCAAGGCGGAGCTGTGACGGCCCAGGTGGTAGGACACGCCAAGCCGCAGATGGCGCTGTGGCCTGCAGACCGGTAGTCACTGTCTCGAGTACCTGATGGGCGGGCTTCGCCGCGAGCATCCGAAAGCCTAAGATGCCGGCACGCACGCGATAGCGTTTTCGTGTGCCCTTCTTTTGCAAGGTGAGACATGCCCGGCAGCCAGGATTTTGCCGTCGATCCCCGCAACGAAAATATCCTGATCTATCTCAATGGCCAGTTGGTGCACCGAGCGGACGCGCAGGTCTCTATCTTCGATGGCGGCTTCGTGCTGGGGGACGGCGTCTGGGAAGGCATCCGGCTTCACAAGGGGGCGCTGCTGTTCGAAGCGGCGCATCTGGACCGGCTCTTCGACGGCGCGCGCGCCATCCAGCTCGACATCGGCATGACTCGGGAGGAGGTGAGGGCGGCGCTCCGTGACATGCTGGCGGCCAATCGCATGCAGACCGGCGTGCATATCCGCCTGATGGTGACGCGGGGGCCCAAGAAGGCGCCCAACCAGGACCCGCGGAACGCGCTTGGCCGCCCAACCATCGTCATTGTGGCGGAATACAAGGAGCTGAGCCCGCAAGTCGTCGCGAGGGGACTTGTCCTTGCGACATCGGCCATCCGCTGCACGCCGGCCAACATGTTCGACATGCGGCTGAACTCGCACAGCCGGCTCAATCTGGTGCGCGCGCTGCTCGACGTGTTGCCTCGCGGAGCCGACGAAGCGCTGATGCTCGATCCGCACGGCTTTGTGTCCAGCTGCAACGCGACCAATTTCTTCTTCGTGCGGGCAGGG
>DATIEM010000017.1:0-3456 GCA_035455725.1 Rhizomicrobium sp.
GCGTCTAAAAGCGCGCCTGCTGCGGAGTCGAATGGGGAGAATCGCAATGAGAACCGTATCGCTTGCCGCGTCGGCAATCGCCATGTTCGCGTCGACCGCTCATGCGCAGAATGTGCCTTGGCACGGATACGGCGGAGACGCCCAGCACAACGCGCAGGCGCCGGTCGGCGGACAGACAATGGCTCACGTTCATTGGTCCATTCCGGTCGATCTCTCGCCGCCCGGTTTCCTCGGCATCCACTATGGCGAACCCATGGTGACAGCCGCCAACACGGTGTTGCTGCCGGTGAAGGTGACCGATGAGGGCACCTATCACATGGAAGCCCATTCCGCCGCCGATGGCTCGCAGATCTGGACGCAGACCGTGAGTTATCGCTTTCCGCCGTATGACTGGATCCCCAGCATTCCGGCGCACCTGAGCGAGCAGAACCGGCTCTTCTTCGCGGGCCCGGGCGGCACGCTGCAATTTCGCGACAGCCCCGATTCCGCCTCGGGCAGCGGCGGCATGCTTGTCTTCTACGGCAAGAAGAATTACCGGCAGGACAAGAGCGCGTACGACGCCAATGTGATGGTGAGCACGCCGATCACGGCGGATGTTGCGGGCAACGTGTATTTCGGATTCACCGTCACAGGCGCAACGCCACTGGGACTAAAAAGCGGTATCGCGCGGATCGGTGCAGGGGGAAAGGGCAGCTGGGTTTCTGCTGCTGCGGCGGCGAACGACGCCTCGATAGACGGCGTTCCCACCAACAGCGCCCCGGCTGTTTCCCGTGACGGAAAAACAATCTACGTCGCCGTGGCGCAGAGCAATACAGGCCGGGGAATTCTTCTCGGGCTGAACAGCCGTACGCTTGCGACAAAGTACAGCGCACCCCTGACCGATCCGTATTTCAAGGCACCCGCCATTGTCTTTGGCGACTCCTCTGCTTCGCCAACCATTGGACCGGACGGGGACGTTTTCTTTGGCGTGGTCGAATCCGATTTTCAGAGCCATAACGACCGCGGCTGGCTCCTGCATTTCGATGCAAAGCTGAGGAAGACGAAAATCCCTGGCTCGTTCGGATGGGACGATACCGTTTCAGTCGTGCCGAGCAGTGCCGTGCCCTCCTACACCGGCAGCTCCAGCTATCTGCTCATGTCGAAATACAACAACTACTATGGCATTGGCAGCGGTGACGGGCACAACAAGATCGCTATTCTCGATCCGACTGCGACGGAATCCGACCCCGTGCTGCCGTCCGTGAAGGTCATGAACGAGGTGCTGACCATCATAGGACCGACGCAAGAGCCCGGTGAGCCCAAGGGTGTGGTCTACGAGTGGTGCATCAATTCCGCCGTGGTGGATGTCGCGAACAAATCCGTAATCGCCAACAGCGAGGACGGCCACACCTATCGCTGGGACCTGACGAACAACACTCTTGTCTCAACATTGCAGCTCAACGGCCCGACGGCGGAAGCCTACACGCCAACCCTGATCGGCCCGGACGGGCAGATTTACTCCATCAACGATGCACAGCTCTACGCCATCGGAAACTAGTTCGCGGCCACATGCTTGCGCGCGTCTGGAGCGGCCAAGGCAACGGCCGCTCCGGTGGCAGGCGCCTCATACTTGCGATAGACGGGCACGTCGTCCAGCCGTACGAACCTGAAGCCGTCGTCCAGTAGCTTCGGGACGACAGCATCCACCAGCGCTGCGGATTGGGATTGTATGCAGTGGAGAAGCACCACGCCGCCGTCCTTGTGCCGGATCTCGTTGAGATAGCCTTCGGCGCAATCGGATACGTCCCAGTCCCGCTTCCAGCACTGCCAATCGGCCGCCGATAACAAATTCCCCTCATTGTCGAATTCGGTCTCGCCGCCAGCGTCCCAGTACATAGGGCCGACGTACTGCTTCAGCAGCGGATTGGCGTTCAGCACGTCCGCGAAGCTAGGGCGCCAGATACCGTAGGGCGCACGGAAGAAATACACGGCATTCTTGGGCATCAACGGTCGGATCTGATCGTCCACGTCCTGAAGTTCATCGGTCAGGAGTTGTGGATCCTCGGCATATTCCCGGTCGAACGGCGTGTGGGAGGCGCTGTGGTTGGCAAGCAAATGCCCCTCATCGGCGATCCGCTGCAGGAGTTTCGGATGCAGCTGCCCCATGCGGCCCACAATGAAGAATGTCGCCGAAACATGGTTTGCTTTCAGCACGTCCAGCACATCGGCGGTATAGCCGTTCGGTCCATCGTCGAAGGTGAGCGCGACGGTGTGCGTGCCGGGCAGCCCGGAGTCGAAGATGTTTCGATCCTGAAGGAGCGCCAGGCGCTCCGAAGACGTGTTAGCCGCGACCAAAACCGGCCAGCCCAGCACGAGCAACGCCGCAAGGACCCTACGCATTTGCCGCCCACCCGGGTTTGTCCAAAAAGCTTAAGCCTCAAGGCCTTGTCGCGGCAAGCTCGTGCAGGATTGCGTTTCGGTAATGCGCTAGTAGGAGGGCTGCGCGCCGCCGGGGTGTGAGACTTTCGCCCCATGCATGGCTGCTCTCGTTGGTTTCACGCAGGTGTGACGCCACTTTAGCCCCACACTGCGGGCAAACTGAGACTCGCAGTCTGCATAAGCGAGGGAGCCGATGCGGGCGCTCACCCAGGCCAGCATCCGAAGTCCGGCCGCAGTCGCCGTCGGAGTGGCCATTACGATCCTGTTTGGCGTGTTCGCGCTGAACTCCCTGCCCATTCAGCTCTTCCCCGACATCGACCGCCCGCAAATCGGCATCGGCACACAGTGGCGGGCCGAGACCCCGCGCGAAATCGAGTCACAAATCCTCGAGCCGGAAGAGGAAGTGCTGCAGGGCATTCCCGGCCTGCAAGAGATGGACGGTTACTCGAACGCCGGCGGCGCCTATGTGGCGCTCACCTTCGCGCTCGGCACCGACATGAAGAGCACGCTGGTGGATGTGATCGGCCGGCTCAACCGCCTGCCGCCGCTGCCCGCCGACGCGCAGAAGCCTTTCGTGCAGCTCGCCAGCACGCAGGATTCCAATGCCACCCTGCTCTACGTCTTCATGCAAAAGCTGCCCGGCAACAAGCACGACATCAACGATTACGAGCAGTTCCTGAAAGATGTGGTGATTCCGCGGCTTGAGGCCGTGCCGGGAGTCGGCAGCGCGCAAATCAACGGCAACGGCGGCAATGCCGAACTCGACATCGTGTTCGATCCCGTGCGCGCGGCCCAGCTCGGCATTCAGATTCCGAAAATGGCGCAACAGATCAGCGGTTCGGAAGACGTTTCCGGCGGCACTATCGATGTCGGCCGGCGCCAATATGGGCTCGAGTTCCGCGGCCGCTATTCGGTGGCAGACCTCAAGAACCTCATTCTGGAGTGGCGCGACGGCAAGCCGGTGCATCTGGGCGACATCGCCGACGTGCATATCGGGCGCAGCAAGTCACAGGGGTTCGCGTATCAGAACGGCAATCC
>DATIEM010000018.1:0-2274 GCA_035455725.1 Rhizomicrobium sp.
CAACTTCGACTTCGGCACTTCGATTACCGAAGCGCAGCAGAAGGAGGGCGACGTTGAATACAACTACCGCCGTGGCGGCAACGCGATCGCGGCCGCGGCGCCGCTGCCGCCCGGCGTTGCGGCATTTGCGGAATCCTGCGGGACAGACGTGAATACGTTCCGTCGCGACCGGCCGGGCATGAGCGCGTTCGCACACGAGGACGGCATCGTCTACCACACCTATTCCACCTATGCCCGCGGCCTGGACGGGCTGTGGGGGATGTATCAATGGCTCGACCGCGCGCCGCTGGGGCGCAACGAGCAGGGTATCTGGTGGAAGCGCCACGACGAGTACAAGAAGGCCTGAACGATGAGCGCGAGCGATAGTGATGGCGCCCCTTGGGTCTGTGGGGTTGGTGGACGTGAAGGAAACGGCGGCCGGGCCGCAGGATTGCTATCGCTCGCCGCATCGCCGGCCTGTGCATTCATGGCGCTGCTGACGGGGCTTTCCGGCGGCAGCGCCATGGCGATGTGCCCGATGGCGGATGCTTCACCTCTCGGCTGGATGCCTGGGGGCGGAATGGTCCTGATGTATCTGCTGATGAGCCTGTTCCATGCCGCACCGTGGGTGCGGCTGATGGCGCGGCGCAGGGGAGTTAACTAAGGCGTGGATTGCATGGTGTTGGACCCATCGGTGAGATGGGGACGCCGGCGGGCTCTTCGATCGTGGATTGGTCTTTCGACCGTGGGTATCTCGGAGCCGCCGGCGTCGCGGTCTGACACGCGGACGGTAGCAAGGGCTTGACGCCCGCATGCAATCCGGCGTGCCGACCAAACCGTGGGGAATTATCGGGGAGGTTGCCATGGGGGACAAGCCGATCGTGGGCGTGGATGTATCGAAGGAGTGGCTCGACCTTTGTCTGGCCGGCCAGATAAAGGTCGAGCGGATCGCCAATGAGGGGGCGGCTATTGCGGGTTGGCTGCGCCGGCACGGCCCCGGTCTGCTGGCCTGCGAGCCGACGGGGGGATATGAGCGCACGCTGCTGAGGGTCGCCCGGGATCTGGGGATCGTCATCTTGCGCGCTCACCCCAACAGGGTCATCGCCTTCCGCACCAGCCAGGGCATCAAGGCCAAGACGGACGCCCTCGATGCTCGCCTGATTGCCGCCTTTGCCGAAGATCAGGTGGCGCGCGGGAAAGCCTGTCCCCAGATAGCCGGCAATGAGGCGCTGCGTGCGCTCGCAGCCCGCCGGCGCCAGCTCATCGCCATGCTGCAGGCCGAACGCTGCCGGCTCGCCCTGGCCGCGCCCGGCGAGGTACGCGAAAGCCTGGAGGTGCTGATCGGCGCCCTCACGCAGAACCTCGAGCTGATCGAGGCCAAGCTCGCCCAGGCCATTGCCGCAGATCCTCAGGCTCAGCGCCTCAGTCAGCTGCTCAGAACGATCTACGGTATCGGCCCGGTCAGTGCCGCCACCCTCATCAGCGATCTGCCGGAACTCGGCAAACTCAATGCCAAGACGATCGCAGCTCTCGTCGGCCTGGCCCCGCAAACCCGCGACAGCGGCAAGGCCCGCTATCGTGCTCCAACCGGCTACGGCAGACCCCACATCCGCCAGGTCCTCTTCAACGCGGCACGCTCAGCCATCCGCTGCCCATCGCCCTTCAAGACCTTCTATGACCGCCTCGTCACCGAAAATAAACGTCCGGGCAAGGTCGCTCTCGTCGCCGTCATGCGAAAGCTTCTCGTCACAGCGAACGCTGTCGCCCGCGACCAGCAACCCTGGAAGCACTACGCCGCTTGACAAAACACCACGGTAGATACCCGGGCTCCGGCCAAGTGGCCGGCCCCGGGCATGACGGGCGGAGGGGAGGCAGTGGTGGCGTTCCATCCTCTCCGATGTTTGTGTGCTTCCTGCTTGAAAAGGCAACCAAACGGTTGCATGTTAGTGGCCATGAGCATGGATGCGGTGTTTCGCGCATTGGCCGATCCGGCCCGCAGGCGCCTGCTGGACAGTCTCCATCGGCGCAACGGCCAGACGCTGGGCGAACTTTGCGAGGATCATGAGATGAGCCGCCAGGCGTTGACGAAACATCTGGCGATCCTGGAGGAGGCGAACCTCGTCGCCGTGCAATGGCGGGGGCGCGAGAAGCTGCATTTCATCAATCCCGTGCCGATCCACGCCATCGCCGAACGCTGGATCAGGAAATTCGAACGGCGCCAGCTGACGGCGCTCTCGGCCCTCAAACGGTCTTTGGAAGGAGAAAAGAAATGAGCAAACCCAACAGCACCTTCGT
>DATIEM010000019.1:0-16360 GCA_035455725.1 Rhizomicrobium sp.
TCCGCCGCCTTGATCCGGGCTTTTCGATAGGTGTCGTCGTCCACAGAAACTGTGATATTTTTCATGTTCTCACAGTATCACAGTCGCCCTTGCTGGTCCACAGCGCAGATTAGTGTTGTATTTCTGCATCAATGTGCCATATTAGCAGCACATGAGCAGGAGAACAGGTATGAATACGCAAGAAGAGGAATGGGTGAGTGGGTTTCAGGGAAAAACGGAAGCCGAGATTTTGACTGCGCCATTGCCGGAGGGCATCTCCGACGAGGATGCGTTCCGCTTCCGCGCCCTCCAGGAACTTGCCGGAGCCGAAGCGCGCCGGTCCAAAGAAGACGCGGCAGAGGCGGCGCGGGTATCCAGGGAACAGGCCCTGCTTCAACAGGCGGCCCGGTCCTTGGCCGTGGCGCAGGCGCTCCAGCCCCAGGCGGAGGATACTGTGGCCGTGCCGGCGCAGCCGCAGATCCCCTTCGCCATTCCGGAAGGGAAGACCGACGCGCTGCTGGAAAAGCAGATCGCCTCCTGTGCTGGCATCATCGAGCATTTGGCGCACTACATCGCCCGCTACGATTCCGCGGTGGAAACCTGCAACCAGTTCATGGACCGGATCAGCGTGATGATGCGCTCCTCGGCCGAAGCGGCGCTCGCAGTCGGCCGCCTGCGGGGCATGGCGCCGGAAGGCCGGCGCCGGTGGTAAACGGAAAACACTGCGACTTGACTTCAAGTCTCAAGATGTTGCGGCCGGAGCAGATCTGGCAACCACGCATGGGCGCACCCTTGGGCAATCGCAACCGGCTGCGGCATGGGAATCAGACTCGGGCAATAAAGGAGCTCCGCCGCCTCGTGGCGCAATGGCGACGCGAAACGGCGGCGCTGCTGGCACGCGCGGCCTGCCAGTTGGCGTCCGGGGCGGCCCCAGCTACGCTGCCCTCGCAGGGTCCAGTCGGGGATAATCGCCTTGCCAAAAAATATTCACAGGTCCACTGGAGGGCAGTCTTGCATAGTGCGAACTTCACGCTAGATTGAGCTTCGTAATAGCAGGGAGGCGGAAGCAAGCGCGGTGACTGAAGAGTCCGTCTATACGCGCAAATTCCGTAAGGAACTCATGGCCGGGCTGTCCTCGCTCGTGCTTCTGGCTGTGCTCGCCCGCGCAGGCCGGGAGATGTATGGTTACGAAATCGCCAAAGCCGTGAAGGCCGAAGGTGAAGGCGGGCTGATCTTCAAGCAGGGGGCGATCTATCCCGTGCTGAGGTCACTCAACCAGCTGGGTCTGCTGGAAAGCCGGGTCGAGGCGTCCGCTTTCGGGCCGCCGCGGCGCTACTACAGCATCACCGATGAAGGGCTTCGCGCGCTGCGGGAGTGGCAGGGCGCCTGGAAAGACATGCGCGAGTTCGTGGACGATGCGCTCGCCGCGCAAGGAGCGGTCTATGAAGCAAGACCGACCGCCTGACACGGTCCGTGCCTACCTCGCGGCGCTGCAACGGTCGATGAAGGCCCAAGGCTGCAAGCCCGGCCTCATCAGCGATGCGCTGGCCGACTGCGAGGAGCACCTCAACAACGAATTCGCCATGCAGCCTGGCGTGAGCGAAGCCGACGTGCTCGCCCAGGTGATTGAAACCTACGGAACGCCGGAGGAAATTGCAGAGGAGTACAAGTCCATGGAAGCCGCCATCGCCGGCCCCTTCCCCAAGAACGAAGATGCAGCGCCGCCGCGGCGGTATGGCTTCTTTAACGTGGTGCGCGACCCGAAAGCCTACGGCGCGCTGATGTACATGCTGCTGTCGCTGGTGACGGGCGTGTTCTACTTCACTGTCGTGGTGACCGGGATGGCGCTGAGCGTCGGACTGTTCATCCTCATCATCGGCATTCCGTTCGCTCTGTTGTTCATCGGCATCTGCCGCGTGCTTGGCCACGTGGAAGGACGGATTATCGAGGGCCTCTTGTCGGTGCGCATGCCGCGCCGCCTGCCGCCGGCAACCGCCGCCGACGAAACCATCTGGACTCAGATCAAGGACGCGCTCGCCGACATCCGCACCTGGTCGACGATGTTCTATCTCGCCCTGATGCTGCCGCTCGGTATTGCCTACTTCACGGTCGGCGTCACCGGAATTGCATTGTCGGTCGGCCTCACGCTCGGCTCGATCTGGAGCCTGATCACCGGACGCTCAGACATCCAGATCAGCGAGGTGCCGTGGCTCGAGCACCTGTTCCACACCGCGCCAGGACTCGTGCTGCTGATGGTCGTTGGCATCCTGTTGTTCTTTGTGATGCTGCATATCGCCCGGGGCATCGGCTGGCTGCACGGCCGCATCGCCGAGCTGCTGCTCGTCCGGCTGTAACGCCTGGCCATTCGGTCCACCTGTACCGCCTCTCCAGCGGGAGGCGGCACATGTGTTTCGGGAAACTTCCCGTTTTGGAATCCGGCCGAATCACAGAAAACTAAACCAGCTAACGCGGCATTAACCGTTGCTGCGTCTCAATGTGGCGGAAATAAGTCGCGTCCTTTGCGGGCGGAAGGGGCTGGGGCTCGACTCCCGGCGCAGAAGAACGGGAGCGGGTGTGCGGCAGCGTAATGTGTTTGGCCTGTCCGACGCGGCAAGCCGGTTGCGCTATACGGCCGAAACGGCCGGCCAGGCGCTGGCCAGCAATGACGGCCGCTGGGCCGTCGTTTCCACCTCGGTAACCGCGCTCATCGCGGGATCGATCGCATGGCTGGGTGCCGGCCTGATGCCCGACAGCCGCGGCTATATGCACCATCACGACCGTTCGATGATGCCGTATCAGCTGTTCCTGAAGCTGGCGGGGCGCACCACCCTCGGGGAGATCAGCTACAGTGGTTTGGCCCCCGCTGCCGCAGCTTCCGACGCGACCGCTCCGCCCCATCTCGCTGCTGCGGATCCGCTCGACAACCTGTTGGCCGACGAGCGCGGCGGCAAAAACCCCGATTCGGCCCACGACACACGCACTATCACGCTCGACCGCGGCGACACCCTTGCTGGCGCGTTGACCGACGCAGGCGTGTCGCAGAGCGACGCGAATGCCGTCGTGCTGGCGCTTGCACGGGTTTATGACCCGAAGGCGATCCGCGCGGGCGAGACCTTCGACATATTGTTCACCACGGCGGTCGAAAGGCCCATTGCGCAGATCGTCTATACGCCTCCCGGCCAAGCGGCCGCAGCCGACGATGGTGAGGACTACAGCAGCGGCAGCATCGAAGCTGTTCCGGAAACCCCGGTCGGCAAGCTGTTGTCGCTCAGTTACTCGCCGAGTATCGATCACGAGATCACCATCGCGCGCGGTGTGAACGGCGAATTCACCGCGCATGACGTTCACAAGACACTGGTGGCTCACGATCACCGCGCGGGCGCTACCATCGATTCCAGCCTTTATCTCGCGGCCATGCAGGCGGGTATCCCCGCCGATATCGTGGTCAAGATGATCCACATGTTCTCGTACGAGGTGGACTTTCAGCGCGACCTGAAACCTGGCAACTCGTTCGAGGTGCTTTACAACTATTACTACACGCCGGATGGCCAGCCCGCGAAGCAAGGTGAAATTCAGTACGCCGCCCTCAAGGTCGGCGGCCGGACACTGGCGCTTTATCGTTATCAGCCGAAGGACGAACCGGCGGAATACTTCGATGCGCGCGGCCAGAGCGCCAGAGGCATGCTGATGAAAACCCCCGTCGACGGCGCACGGATTACGTCGGGTTTTGGCATGCGCTTTCACCCGGTCCTTGGCTACAGCCGCATGCACAAGGGGATCGATTTCGGCGTTCCCATCGGCACGCCAGTGATGGCAGCCGGCTCAGGAATTGTACGACAGGAAGGACGGCTGGGTGGCTACGGCAATTTCATGCTGGTCAATCATCAGAATGGCTACTCTACGGCTTACGGGCATCTCTCGCGCTTCGCGCCCGGCATCCATGTCGGCTCGCGAGTCCGGCAGGGACAGGTGATCGCCTACAGCGGCAATTCCGGCATGTCGACTGGACCTCATCTGCACTATGAGATCCGCGTGCACGACACGCAGGTGAATCCGACGGCAGTGAAGATCGCCACGGGCGAGCGCCTGTTCGGCCGCGATTTGCGCAATTTCCTTGCCGGACGAACGCAGGTGGACAGTGAACTGGCGTCAATGCCGCTGGAAAAAAGGGTTGCGGAAGCCGGTGGCGAACTGCGCGCGATGCGCGATTGATCAGCCCTTTGTCCGGATGAACAGACGATTTCGCCCGCCATACGACGGGTCTGATTCAAAGCCGTGTCTCGCGAGGAATTGCTCAATAGCGCCGTCAGCCCCCTCAACTTCGATGCAGATGGTACGGATCTGACCAAGCAAGCCGCCGAGTCCTTCAAGGACGTTTAATTCATGCCCATCCACATCGATTTTGAGGTGTTGCGGCGCGGGCAACCGAAGCTGCCCAAGCAGATCATCGCCGCGGAACGCAGGCACCTGCATCTTGCGAGCGGGCTCGAAACGGCCCATCGCATTCTCCGGCTTCCCAAGGGAATGCATCGCGGTACCGGGCTCTGTGCTCGCAAGATAAAAGGGTGCCACGCCGCTTCTGCCCGATAGCGCTATGCATAATGGCACCACGCGTTCGGTCAGTTCGGTCAATGCAATATTTTCGGTAAGCTGCGCGAAGGTGGCGGCGACGGGCTCGAAGGACGTGACCGACAGGCCATCGCGGACAGCAGCGTAAAGAGTGTACAGGCCTACATTCGCGCCCACGTCCCACAGGTGCTCGCCATCATGGATATATTCGTCGATCCAGCGGCGCGTCTCCGGCTCGTGACGGACGAAATCGGCAGCATGTCGGGCCGCCATGGCGCTCGCGCAGCGAAAGCGGAGGCGGCCGCGTGGCGTGTTTGCCTCTACAATTGGCGCAAGCAAAGCCGATGCATGAGCGGCCGCGCGGGAACCGATCCGGCGGCCGAACAGACGTGTCAAGCCGCGCCCCGCATGCGCAATTCCGGAACCAAGAATTCTGGCGAATGATGCCACGTCTACTTCCCCGGGCCCTTAGTGCCTTGGGCGCGTAGCCAAGCGCAAGCTTTAGTGGACAGCGTGACTTGCGGCGGGCTCATCCATCAGATCGGATTCCCCAGCCGCGAATTCCATGCCATCGATCGAGAGTCCCCGTCTTGTGGCAGAGACGTGTACGATGCTGCCATCCGCTATTCTTCCTTCGAGCAGCAACTCGGCCAGCGGATCCTGAAGACGGCGCTGGATGACGCGTTTGAGAGGACGCGCGCCATACACCGGATCGTAGCCGGCCTGGGCCAGCCACTCCCGGGCGAGATTATCGAGATCAATTTCGATTTTTCGATCGGCCAGCAGTTTGGAGAGCCTGCCGATCTGGATGTCGACGATCTTGTCCATGTCGCTGCGGTTGAGGCGGTGGAACAGGATGATTTCATCCAGCCGATTGAGGAACTCGGGCCGAAAGTGCGCCCGCACGGCGCCCATCACCTGCGCTCGCTGTTGCGGAGACTCTGCGCCATCGCCGCCCGACAAAAACTCCGTGCCAAGATTGGAGGTGAGGATGATCACAGTGTTGCGGAAATCGACTGTGCGGCCCTGCCCGTCCGTCAGGCGACCGTCGTCAAGCACCTGCAGGAGCACATTGAAGACGTCGTGGTGCGCCTTTTCGACCTCGTCGAACAGGATCACCTGGTAGGGGCGGCGGCGCACCGCTTCAGTGAGCACGCCGCCCTCTTCGTAACCGACATACCCTGGCGGCGCACCGATAAGGCGTGCCACAGAGTGCTTCTCCATGAACTCGCTCATATCGACGCGTACCATGGCGGTATCGTCATCGAAGAGGAATTCGGCGAGCGCCTTGGTGAGCTCGGTTTTGCCGACCCCGGTGGGTCCAAGAAATAAGAAAGAGCCGATCGGCCGGTTCGGATCCTGCAAACCGGCACGGGCGCGGCGCACCGCATTGGAAACGGCCCGAACGGCTTCGTTCTGACCCACGACACGCTTCTCCAGCGACTGCTCCATGTGCAGCAGCTTGGCGCGCTCACCCTCTAGCATCTTATCGACGGGGATTCCGGTCCAGCGCGACACCACTTGTGCGATATTCTCCGGCGTCACCGCCTCGTTCACCAGAGCAACGCTCTCCTTCTCCTCGATGACCTTCAGCTTCTTCTCGAGATCGGGAATGACGCCATACGTGAGTTCGCCAGCGCGGCCGAAATCCCCACGCCGTTGCGCAATCTCGACCTCCTGCCGGGCCGCATCCAGCCTTTCTTTCAGCGACTGGGTATTCTGGACCGATTTTTTCTCTTCCTGCCAGCGAGCCGTGAGCGAGGCCGATTGCTCTTCGAGGTTCGCCAACTCGCCTTCAAGCGTAGACAGGCGATCCCGAGAAGCCTTGTCGCTTTCCTTGCGCAGAGCCTCTCTTTCGATCTTTAGTTGGATAATCCGGCGATCGAGCTCATCCAGCTCTTCCGGCTTGGAGTCGATCTGCATGCGCAGCCTCGAAGCCGCCTCGTCCATCAGGTCTATGGCCTTATCAGGAAGAAACCGATCCGTGATGTAGCGGTTGGAGAGTTGTGCCGCGGCAACAATGGCGGAATCGGTGACCCGCACACCATGATGAACTTCGTACTTTTCCTTTAGTCCGCGGAGGATGGAGATGGTGTCTTCCACCGTCGGCTGCATCACGAATACGGGCTGGAAGCGCCGCGCCAGCGCCGCATCCTTTTCCACGTGCTTGCGGTACTCGTCGAGGGTGGTGGCACCGACGCAGTGCAACTCACCGCGCGCCAGCGCCGGCTTCAGCAGGTTGGAGGCATCCATTGCGCCTTCGGCCTTGCCAGCGCCGACTAGCGTGTGCATCTCGTCGATGAACAGGACGATCTTGCCCTGCGCGGCGACGATCTCCGATAGCACGGCCTTCAGCCGCTCCTCGAATTCTCCACGAAATTTCGCGCCCGCGATCAGCGCGCCCATGTCGAGCGCCATCAGCCGCTTGTCGCGCAGGCTCTCCGGCACGTCGCCGTTCACAATGCGCAGCGCAAGGCCTTCCGCAATCGCGGTCTTACCCACGCCAGGTTCACCGATAAGCACGGGATTGTTCTTTGTGCGACGCGACAACACCTGAATGGTACGCCGGATCTCTTCATCCCGCCCGATAACCGGATCGAGCTTGCCGGAGCGCGCTAGCTCCGTGAGATCGCGGGCATACTTCTTCAGCGCGTCGTATTGATTTTCGGCCGTCGCGGAATCCGCCACGCGGCCCTGGCGCAGATCGGCAATCGCTTTGTTCAGCCCCTGAGGGGTGACACCAGCATCCTTCAGCGCGCGGGCCGCTTCCGTACCCTCGGACATGGCCAACGCCAGCAGCAGATATTCCGCCGTGACGTAAGAGTCACCGGCCTTCTTGGCTGCCTGCTCCGCAGTTTCCAACAGTCGCGCAGTTTCCGGCGCGAGATAAACCTGCCCGCCGCCGCCCTGGACCTGCGGCACCTTGGCAAGCGCCATCTCGTTTTCGCTGCGCACCTGATCGGGGTGGCCGCCGGCGGCGCGGATGAGCCGCGCTGCGAGGCCTTCCCCGTCATCGATCAGCACTTTCAGCAGGTGCTGCGGCAGAATCTGTTGATTGTCTGAGCGAAGAGCGAGGCCTTGCGCCGCCTGGATGAAGCCGCGCGCCCGCTCGGTGAATCTTTCAATGTCCATGTCAAGCCTCTCGAGCCCGCATGATCCAAACCTCCGAAAACAGTTTGGCTTTGCGTCCCTTGGATTGGATGCAGCCCGCTGGGCACCGCATCCTCATCATATGTGGGTCCGAGAACCGCCCGCGCAAGAGGCGGGCCTTTCAGTTGAAGCGGGCTATTCCGCGGCAGCCTGTTCCGATTCGCCTTCCCCGGCCCCGTCCGCCAGCGAAAACGAAGGCTCGCTGGTGATTGTCTGGCCAGGCTCTCCATTCGCGACAGTCCCTCGGCCATTGCCGTTGCCATTGTAATGAGGCTGCGGCCCACGCGCCTGGTATTGCTGCTGCTGCTGCGCTTGGGATGCCGCCAAGATACGATAGTAATGTTCGGCATGCTGGAGGTAGTTTTCCGCCGCTATACGGTCGCCAGAGGCGTTCGCGTCTCGGGCGAGTTGCAGATATTTTTCATAAACGTGCGCCGCGGAACCGCGGATTTTCACCTCCGGTCCGTTCGAATCGAATGTCCGGTTTGGGTTGTGCTGATGGCCGTGGTTGTTCTGCGGCCGGCGCCCGCGCTGTCGTGAACGTGTCACCTGTTATCCCTGTAAATTGAACGCGCCGAACGGCAGTCGCGTGGTCAAAGCCACATTAGATAAGACCGCCGCCCCTATGGGCGCGCCATCCTGTTACATACGTTTGAGCTCGTCTTTCACTATCGGGACCGGCATTTGCCGCCTCGACCGCCTCTAGCGGCCGGACCGAGACAACGCTTGTCTTCGGTCGGGGGTCCCTTATCCCCACGGGCCGGAACGTTAGCCGGTCCCCTCCTGATTTCCAACCTTTTTTTCGGAGAACCTTAGCGACTGGTTGGGCTAACCACGAGGCAGCGGGCCAGCCCGGCCAAATCAGCGACTACCCGGGCGACGAACAGCCCCTGCGCCGCCATTATCTCTGAAGCTAGATGGTGTTGGCCGGCCCCCATTTCCAGTAGTGCCCAGCCGGAAGGCTTAAGATGTTTCATCAGCACGGGGGCAAGGGCCCGGTATGATTTCAACCCGTCTTGGCCCCCATCCAGCGCAGCGGCAGGTTCGTAGCCCCGGACATCAACCGGCAAGGCCGAACGATCAGAAGTCGCGATGTATGGCGGGTTCGAAACAATCAGGTCGAAACGACCTTCCGCCGAATCCCAGTTGCCGAGGGCCAAGGTGCACCGACAGTGGAGCCGATGGCTGGTCACGTTGCGCCGCGCCCAGTTCAGGGCCGCCTTCGATGAGTCGACTCCAACACCAGTCGCGTTCGGGAACTCCTTCAGGAGCGCCACAAGCAGACAGGCCGTGCCCGTCCCAAGGTCCAGAAACCGGTAACCCGCGTTCCGGTCTGGAAAGAGACGAAGAGATTCTTCGACGAGAGTTTCTGTCTCAGGCCGCGGGATCAACACGCCTCGTCCCACTTCAAAATCCAAACTCCAGAATTCCCTATGACCCGTGATATAGGCCGTCGGTTCATGTCGAAGGCGCCGCTGAACAAGCGGCTCGAAGGCCACAGGCCTGAGTTTTTGGGCGTGGTCCCACAAGAGGCGCGCGTCGGCGCGAGGGGACTCGATCCCGGCAGCGCGCAGGCGCCTAGCCGCATCGCACAAAAGATCGTTCACGTGACGTCATCGGTAGCGAAGGCCGCAAGGCGATTGGCCTGATCCTCGGCAACGAGCGCATCGGTGATCTCACCCAATTCGTCGCCGGCAATAATTCGGTCGAGCTTGTAGAGCGTCAGATTGATCCGGTGATCCGTCACCCGTCCTTGGGGGAAATTGTAGGTACGAATCCGCTCCGAGCGATCGCCGCTTCCCACCATGCTCCTGCGTTCGGAAGCGCGTGCGCTTTCCACCCGCTCCCGCTCCATTTCGAAAAGCTTGGCTTTGAGCAGCTTCATGGCTTGAGCCTTATTCTTGTGCTGCGACTTCTCCGTCTGTTGGGCGACGAAGATGCCGGTCGGCACGTGCGTTATGCGCACGGCGCTCTCCGTCTTGTTGACATGCTGACCGCCTGCTCCGCTGGCGCGAAACACGTCGACACGCAGATCCCTCTCGTCGATGTTTATATCGACATCTTCGGGCTCGGGCAGCACGGCGACGGTAGCGGCAGAGGTATGAATCCGGCCCCCTGCTTCCGTGACCGGCACGCGCTGGACGCGGTGCACACCGCTTTCAAACTTCAGCTTGGCGTACGCGCCCCTGCCCTGCACATCCAGCACTGCCTCCTTCACGCCGCCCAGATCGCTTTCGCTGAATGACATCAGCTCGGTTTTCCAGCCCTGCAGCTGGGCATATCGCTGATACATGCCCAACAGATCGTTTGCGAAAAGCGCCGCCTCGTCCCCTCCGGTGCCCGCCCGCACCTCGATAATCGCCGAGGAGGCATCCGCCGCGTCCTTGGGCAGCAGCAAAATCTGCAGCTCGCGTTCAAGCGTTGCGATTTTCTCCTTTAGCATGGCGCGCTCTTCCTCAGCCATGCCGCGCAATTCGGGATCGGCTGATGCATCGGATGCTAATGTCTCAGCCTCTTTTCGTTCGCGCTGCGCGTCTCGATAGGCCCCCACCTTCTGAACCAGGGGCGCGAGTTCTGCATGCTCCTTCGATAACTTCGCATAGTCGCTGCCGCTAGCGGTCCCGGAAGCGAGTTGCGCCTCGAGTGCTCCATGGCGGTCGACCAGCCGTGAGAGTTTGGCCTCGGGAATCATCGAGAGAAAATGGAGGCGCTAAAGCGCCGACTCAAGTGCGGCGGCCGGTGAGCGAGCCTCAATTTCCGCCGCGCGCTTCTCGCATAATTCGACCACATGATCGACAAGCTTCTTATTGTCGAGCTTGTAGGCTGGTTTTCCATCCAGATAGATCATCCCGTTGCCGGCGCCCGCGCCGCCGCCGGTGAATCCCAGATCGGTTTCGCGCGCTTCCCCTGGCCCGTTCACAACGCAGCCTATGATCGAAAGCGTCATTGGGGTGGTGATGTGCTTCAACCGGTCTTCCAGCACCCGCACCGTATCGATCACATTGAAACCCTGTCGCGCGCAGGAGGGACACGATACGATGTTCACGCCGCGGTGGCGCAGGTTCAGCGACTTCAGAATATCGAATCCCACGCGGACTTCCTCAACCGGATCGGCGGAAAGCGAGACGCGAATGGTGTCCCCGATACCCGACCACAGCAGCATCCCCATCCCGATGGACGATTTTACACTGCCGGAAATCATTCCGCCCGCCTCCGTGATCCCAACATGCAGCGGGTAATCGCAGGCTTCCGCGAGGCCCTGGTATGCCGCCACCGCCAGGAACACATCCGACGCCTTGCAGCTGATCTTGAACTCGAAGAAGTCGTTGTCTTCGAGAATTTTCGCGTGATTGAGCGCGCTTTCAACCATGGCTTCCGGACACGGTTCGCCGTAGCGCTCCAGCAACTCCTTCTCGAGGGACCCGGCATTCACCCCGATGCGCATGGAGACACCGTGATCCTTCGCCGCCTGCACCACCTCGCGAACACGCTGCGAGGAACCGATGTTGCCCGGATTGATGCGCAGGCAGGCGGCACCCGCTTCCGCTGCTTCGATCGCCCGTTTGTAATGGAAGTGGATGTCGGCCACGATCGGCACGTGGGCCGCCTTCACAATGTGCTTAAGCGCTGCTGTCGCGTCCTCGTCGGGGCACGAAACGCGGACAATGTCCGCCCCGGCTTCTTCCATCCGGCGAACCTGATCAATGGTGCCGCGCACATCCGCAGTTACCGTGTTCGTCATCGTCTGTACAGAAATCGGAGCATCTCCCCCGACCTGCACCGCACCAACGTGTATCTTCCGCGAACGGCGGCGGCTGATATCGCGATAAGCTCGAATACTCATGCGGCCTCACTGACCCGAAGAGGGAGCCTGTGATCGTTTCGCAAGGCTTTCGCGGTCAAGCGGCAAAGCCTCCGCGGCTCCCGCAGTGGCCCCAGCATTCCCAACAGATTTTCCGTCGAGCAGAATTTCGACTGCACTTCCATGCTCAGCGGTCAGCGCGAGGCCCTGCATGTTCGGAACCTGATATATATCCCCTGGCTGAAGCTCCTTATTAATGAATGCTCGGCCATCCTCTGTTTGCACGAGGACGCGTGTCGGCTGTTTGGCCCGCAGGACCACATGGGCGTTGGTGTTCATTTTTCCATACACCTGCCCACCAGGTCCGGGTGCTATAACAGCCGGCACATTCGCGGGGACGGCACCCGGCGCTTGGACAGGGGCTTCTAAAGGCCGCAGAAAGTTGCGCGCAGGTTTGCGCGAGCCCTTGGGAGGCTGCCTCTGGTGCGCAGTCATTGCCGATGGAACTGTAGCGATGGGCTGGGTTGTCTGGGTCGCGCCAGAGGCGAAAACATAGTAGATCCCGTATGCGATCAGTGCGACAACGATCACGCCGACCAGCAGCCAACCGCGGGAAAGCCGTGGCTCCTCGATTTCTTCCGGAAATCCCGCGGTCTTGGAAACCTGGTCGCGACCTGCGATCTCCGTCTTGAACCGTTCCACGGCTTCAATCGGATCCATGCCCACGTACTCGGCGTAGGCGCGCACAAACCCCACGGCATATGTGCGGCCAGGAAGAGCATCAAAACGATCTTCCTCGATTGCATCCAAATGCTCGGGCCTGATCTTTAACGCATATGACACGCTGGCAAGATCTTCGCCGCGCGCCAACCTTGCGTTCCGGAGATCTTGTCCGATGGTTGCGAGAGGGGCCTCACCTCCTTCGGTAATCTCACGAATCCGGACCGGCCTGCCACGAGGCGCTCCTTGGCGCACATACAGCTGCGTGGGTTTTGTCATTCAGGCAGCAATAGAACTTCCGAACATCATTATCCAGCCGGGCAACCCGAAAAGATGCCCAGCCGGATAGCGAGCCGATTTAAGCACGCGAAGATCAGTGACCCGGCGGAGTCGTCTCCATACCCTTCATTTGCATGCTGTTGAGCACTTCCGCGTCGTGTTGCCGAATTTGATCCCACTCACGCTGGCTGTGGCAGACACTTCTGCTACCAAGGCGGCTACCGGTGGGAGGCGGTAGGCTATGGCAAACAACGCGATCCGGGTCGGCACTAGTCGGCGCGGCGGCAGGAGATGCGGTCTGGGCCAATGATGGTGATACAAATGCTGCGCAAGAGATCGCCAGCACCAGCAGTGCTTGAGTACGCATGGATGTTCCTAATTAGCGGTGAAAATTGAGTTTGGCCAAGATACAGAGGAAATGCAAGCCCAATGCGGCATCCAGCCAATCACAAATTTGCGGGAGCGCCCGGTCAAAACGACCCTGCCGAGGGCGGCGCTTCCCTGGATTGAGGTTCTTATGCGGGTCCGCCTAAAAGGTCTGCCGATTGCCTCGGGCGCGCAATGAGCAAAATCGTGATGAAGTTCGGCGGCACTTCTGTCGCCGATCTTGACCGCATCCGTCATGTTGCAGGGTTAGTGCGGCGCGAGGTGGGTCGCGGCCATAGCGTCGCAGTCGTGGTCTCAGCCATGGCTGGCGAAACCAACAAATTGATCGCCTGGACCAGGGAACTGGCCCCGCAACACGATCTCCGTGAATACGACGTGGTAGTCGCGACTGGGGAGCAGATCACGACGGGGTTGCTGGCCGTAGCACTTTGGGCAGAGGGTGTTCGGGCCAGATCTTGGCTGGGATGGCAAATTCCCATTCGCACCAGCATGCATCATGGCTCCGCGCGAATCGAACAGATCGACCCTGTTCATCTGAACATCACGATGGCCGCCGGCGAGGTCGCAGTCATCCCCGGCTTTCAGGGGATCGGTCCGGACAATCGGATTACCACCCTTGGCCGCGGCGGCTCCGACACGAGCGCAGTCGCGGTTGCGGCAGCTATCCGGGCGGATCGGTGCGATATCTATACCGACGTGGATGGGGTCTACACGACAGACCCCAGGATCGTGCCGCGGGCGCGTCGGCTGGAGCGGATCGCTTTCGAGGAGATGCTCGAAATGGCCTCCCTTGGAGCGAAGGTGCTGCAGACGCGCTCGGTCGAGATTGCGATGCTGCATCGGGTCCCTGTGCGTGTGCTGTCTACCTTCGAGCCCGACGGCCCGGGGACACTTGTTTGCGACGAGGAAGACATCGTGGAAAAGAAATCGGTTACCGGCATCGCCTATTCGCGGGACGAAGCGAAGATCACCTTGCGGCGCATTCCGGACAAGCCCGGTGTTGCGGCCGCCATTTTCGGGCCGCTCTCCGATGGCGGTATCAATGTGGACATGATCGTTCAGAACGTGGCGGAGGACGGACACAAGACCGATCTCACCTTTACAGTTGGCCGCAGCGACCTGCACCGCGCGCTGGAGGCGATCGAAAAGGCAGCGCCGGCCATCGGCTACCGCGAGGTGACCCATGACGCGGGTGTCGCCAAGATTTCCGTCGTCGGTATCGGCATGCGCACGCATGCGGGCGTGGCGCAGACCATGTTCCGCACCTTTGCCGAAAAAGGCATCAACATCGAAGTGATCTCCACGTCCGAAATAAAGGTCAGTGTGCTGATCCCCGAGGAGTACGTCGAACTTGCGGTCCGGGCGCTGCACGCCGCCTACGAATTGGATACGGCCTGATGCCGACCCTCGCCGCCGGAAGTCCGCGGATCCTGCTGCGCAAGCTGCGCGAGATCATGGCGGAACCGGCGAGCGCGCAGGCCCGCCTCGACAAACTGGTGAAGGTGATCGCCGCCAACATGGTGGCGGAGGTCTGCTCCATCTACCTGCGCCGCGCCGGCAACATCTATGAGCTGTTCGCCACCGAAGGCCTGAACCGCAGCGCCGTTCACACCACGCGCATGAAACAGGGCGAAGGCCTTGTCGGGCTCGTCGGTGAAACAGCCGAGCCGGTGAACCTGAGCGATGCGCCGGCGCACCCGCGATTCTCCTATCGGGCGGAGACTGGCGAAGATCCCTATCGCTCCTTTCTCGGCGTCCCGATCGTGCGCGGTGGACAGGTCTATGGCGTGCTCACCGTCCAGAACCGCACCGCGCGGCTCTACGAGGAAGAGGAAGTGGAGGCGCTGCAGACCGTGGCCATGGTGCTGGCCGAAGTGGTGGTGCAGGGCGGGCTGTTCGACACCGCTGAGCTGGACGAGCCGGAACTTCGCACAGACCGGCCCCGCGCTTTTCAGGGCGAGCCGCTGTCCGAAGGCATCGCCATCGGCCCGGTGGTGCTGCACGAGCCGCGGGTGCGCGTCGAGAAGCTGATCGCCGACGATCCCCAGGCCGAGCTTGCGCGGCTGGACAAAGCACTCGACAGACTGCACGCCTCGGTCGACCGCCTGCTCGCCTCCACCGAATTGGACCTCACCGGCGAGAGCCGCGAGGTGATCGAAGCCTACCGCCTGTTCGCGCAAGACCAGGGCTGGCGGCAGAAGCTGCGCGATGCCGTGCGCACCGGCCTCACGGCAGAGGCCGCCGTCGAGCGGGTGCAGGACGAGATGCGCATTCGCATCGCGCGCACCGGCGACACCATCCTGCGCGAGCGGCTGCACGATTTCGAGGACTTGGCGCGGCGGCTGCAGCGGCATCTCGATGGCAACATCGAGCTGGAACGCGACCTGCCGGCGGACTCCGTTCTGCTCGCGCGCGGACTGGGGCCGGCGGAGCTGCTCGATTACCGGCGCGATCGCCTCATCGGGTTGGTGCTGGAGGAAGTGGCGCCCACCTCCCATGTCGCCATTGTCGCCCGCGCGATGGGCATTCCGCTGGTCGGCAATGTCGAAGGCATCGTCGACAACGCGCGAGCCGAAGACCGTATTGTGGTCGATGGCGAAACGGGCGAAGCGCAACTGCGGCCGCCGGCGGAAATCGTCCGCGCCTTCAAGACCCGCCGCTCCCTGCGCGAGCAGCGGGCGAAACAGATGGCGCAGGTGCGCGAGCTCCCCGCCGTCACCAGGGACGGCGTGCACATCCGGCTGATGATGAACGCCGGCCTTCTGATCGATCTCCCCCACCTCAAAGAGTGCGGCGCCGACGGCATCGGCCTGTTCCGCACCGAGCTCCAGTTCATGATCGGCGAAACCATGCCCGGCCTTGCCGACCAGATCGCCTTCTACAAGCAGGTGATCGACGGCGCGGGCGGCAAGCCGGTGGTGTTCCGCACCCTCGATCTAGGCGGCGACAAGATCCTCCCCTACGGCCGCTGGGAGCGGGAGGAGAATCCGGCGCTCGGCTGGCGGGCTCTGCGCATCGCGCTGGATCGCCCTGCGCTGCTCCGCTACCAGATCCGCGCGCTCTTAGCCGCCGCCGCCAACACCACCTTGCGCGTGCTGCTGCCGATGGTGAGCAACGTGGCCGAGTTCAACCTTGCGCGCGCCATGGTCGACCGCGAGATCGAACGCGCCCGCCTGCTCGGCCAGTCACAGCCGAAGCAAACCCTTGTCGGCTCCATGCTGGAGGTGCCGGCGCTGATGTTCATGCTGCCGCAACTCCTGCGCAGCGCCGACTTCGTGTCCATTGGCTCCAACGACCTGATGCAGTTCGTCTTCGCCATGGACCGCACCAACCCCCGCGTGGCCCGCCGCTACGATTCGCTCAACCCCGCCTCGCTTTCCATCATCCGGCAGATCGTGACGAGCGCCGCGGAGGCCCACGGCGATGTCTCCCTCTGCGGCGAGATGGCGGGCCGCCCGCTGGAGGCGATGGCGC